>NZ_CP139195.1:2715670-3031341 GCF_034057115.1 Pseudomonas sp. AN-1
CGAACTGACCCTGCGCCGCACTGCCGACCGCATCGACGAGGAGATGCAGGCCTACCGCCGCAACAGCGCCGTGCAGGCGGTGTGGCCCAACCGCGAGGCGCTGCTCGCCTGCGTCGGCCCCGGCGAGCAGGGTGAGAAGGTGGTGCGCAGCTGCGCCCGCCTGGCCGCCCAGCAGGGCATCGCCTGGCACGCCGTGCACGTGGAGACGCCGGCGCTGCAGCGCCTGCCCGAGGCGCGCCGCCAGCATCCGCTGCAGGTGCTCAGGCTCGCCGAGGAGCTGGGCGCGAGCACCGCCACCCTGGCCGCCGCCGAGGCCGCCACGGCACTGGTGAGCTATGCCCGCGAGCACAACCTGGTGCGCCTGGTGGTGGGTCGCCAGGAGCGGCGCTGGCCGTGGCAGCACTCGCTGGCCGACCGCATCGTCGCCCTGGCCGACGAACTGGACGTGCTGCAGGTCGCCCTGCCGCCGGCAGGACGCGCGCCAGCCGGCACGGCGCGCCGCGAAACCACCTTGCAGGACCAGCCCTGGCCCGGTTATCTGTTCGCCGTCGTCACCTGCGCCCTCACCGCGCTGCTCGCCACGCCGCTGCTGCCGGTGTTGGAACTGTCCAACATCCTCATGCTGTTCCTCCTCGCCGTGGTCGGCGTGGCCCTGCGCCACGGCCGCGGCCCGGCGGTGCTGGCCAGCTTCCTCGCCGTCGGCCTGTTCGACTTCTTCTTCGTTCCCCCGCGCTTCACCTTCGCCGTCAGCGACGTGCAGTATCTGGTGACCTTCGTGGTGATGCTGGTGGTGGCGCTGGTGATCGGCCAGCTGATGGCCGGGCTCAAGGTGCAGGCCGAAACCTCCAGCGAGCGCGAGCGGCGAGTGCGCGGCCTGTACGAGATGTCGCGCGACCTGTCGGCGGCGCTGCTGGCCGAGCAGGTGGCCGATATCGGCGCGCGCTTCCTCGCCACGGAGTTCGGCGCCCGGTCGACGCTGCTGGCGACCGACACCGACGACCAGCTGCATGCCCTGCCCGGCGGCACGGCCAGCGTGGACATGGGCGTGGCGCGGTGGGCGTTCGATCATGGCGAAGCCGCCGGCCATGGCACCGACACCCTGCCGGCCAGCCCGTGCCTGGTGCTGCCGCTGAAGGCGCCGATGCGCCTGCGCGGCGTGCTGGCGGTGGAGCCTGGCCAGACCCGCATGCTGGGCCCCGAGCAGCGCCGGCTGCTGGACACCTGCGCCTCGCTGCTGGCGATCTCCCTGGAGCGCATCCACTACATCGAGGTGGCGCAGAAGAGCATCGTGCAGATCGAGTCGGAGCGCCTGCGCAACTCGCTGCTCGCTGCCATCTCCCACGACCTGCGTACGCCGCTGACTGCACTGGTCGGGCTCGCCGACACCCTGGAGCTGACCAAACCGCCGCCGAGCGCCCAACAGCGCGAGATCGCCGCCGCGATCAGACAGTCCGCGCAGCGCATGCATGCTCTGGTCAACAACCTGCTGGACATGGCCCGCCTGGAGGCCGGCGCCGTGCAGCTGAACCGCGCCTGGCTGCCGCTGGAGGAAGTGGTGGGCAGCGCCCTGGCCAGCTGCGCGCCGACGCTCGCCGGCCGGCCGTTCACCATCAACCTGGCCGACGACCTGCCGCTGCTCAGCCTGGATGCGGTACTCATCGAGCGGGTGCTGGTCAACCTGCTGGAGAACGCCGCCAAGTACACCCCCGCCGGCAGCGGCATCGACATCGGCGCCCGTGCCGAAAGCGATCAGGTGGTGATCCATGTCGACGACCACGGCGCCGGCCTGCCGAAAGGTCGCGAGGAAGCCCTGTTCGAGAAGTTCGTGCGCGGCAGCAAGGAGACCGCCACCTTCGGGGTGGGGCTCGGCCTGGCCATCTGCCGGGCCATCGTCCGCGCGCATGGCGGCACCATCCGTGGCGAGAACCGCGAAAGCCATGGCAAGATCGACGGCGCCCGCTTCATCATCACCCTGCCCCGGGGCCGCCCGCCGCAGGATGATGGTACCGAAGCGCTGACACTCCCCATCCAGGATGCTGCGCCATGAGCGAGCTGCCCAGCCCGATTCTGCTCATCGAGGACGAGGCCGAGATCCGCCGCTTCGTTCGTCTGGCCCTCGAAGCCGAGGGCTACGAAGTCCACGAGGCCGATGGCGTCCGCCGCGGCCTGATCGAGGCCGGCACGCGCCGGCCGGAACTGGTCGTGCTCGACCTCGGCCTGCCGGACGGCGACGGCGTCGAGCTGATCCGCGACCTACGCAACTGGTCGGCGGTGCCGGTGATCGTGCTGTCGGCGCGCAGCAGCGAGGCCGACAAGATCGCCGCGCTGGATGCCGGCGCGGACGACTTCCTGGTCAAGCCGTTCGGCGCCGGCGAGCTGCTGGCCCGCGTGCGCGCCCAGCTGCGCCGCAAGACCCGGCAGATCGCCGCCGACGATGCGGAAATCCGCTTCGGCGCTGTCTGCGTGGATCTGGCGCGCCGGGTCGTCGAACGCGAGGGCCAGCGGGTCCACCTGACCCCGCTGGAGTACCGCCTGCTGACCGTGCTGCTCGGCCAGCCCGACCGGGTCATGACCTACCAGACGTTGCTCAAGGCGGTGTGGGGACCGGGGCATGCCGAGGACCAGCACTACGTGCGGGTGCACATGAACAATTTGCGCAAGAAGCTGGAAGCGGTGCCCTCGCAACCCCGCCACCTGCTCACCGAGACCGGCGTCGGCTACCGCTTCGTGGTCTGAAGGCAGGCCCGGCGCGGCCGGGCGCCCGCCTCAGTCGGCCGCCTTCGGCCAGGGCAGGATCGGGATGGCGGTGACCGAGTTCTGCGGGCTGCCCTCGATGACCCGGTCGCTGTAGACCATGTACACCAGCGTGTTGCGCTTCGCGTCGAAGAAGCGCACCACCTGCATGGTCTTGAACACCAGCGAGGTGCGTTCCTGGAACACCTCCTCGCCCTCCTCCAGCTTCTCCCGGAAGCGGATCGGCCCGACCTGGCGGCAGGCGATCGACGCCTCGGCGCGGTCCTCGGCCAGGCCCAGGCCGCCCTTGATGCCGCCGGTCTTGGCCCGCGACAGGTAGCAGGTCACCCCTTCCACCTTGGGATCGTCGAACGCCTCGATCACGATCTTGTGGTTGGGGCCGAGCAGCTTGAACACCGTCGACACTTCGCCGATGGTCTCGGCCTGCGCGCCAGCGGCGAGCAGCGCCAGGGCGGCGGCCAGCGGCCTGAGCAGCTTGCTAGCGGTCATCATCGTCCTCACACCAGTACCAGGTTGTCGCGGTGCACCAGCTCCGGCTCGTCGATGTAGCCGAGCACCTGCTCGATGGCTTCGGTGCCCAGGCCGGCGATGCGCTGGGCATCGCTGGCGCTGTAGTTGACCAGTCCGCGGGCCACTTCGCGGCCGTCCGGACCGAGGCAGGCGACCATCTCGCCGCGGCGGAAGTTGCCCTCCACCGCGGTGACGCCCACCGGCAGCAGGCTCTTGCGCTGCTCGACCAGCGCGCGCACCGCGCCGGCGTCGAGGGTCAGGGCGCCGCGCATCTGCAGGTGGCCGGCCAGCCACTGCTTGCGCGCGGCATGGCGGCCGCGCTCGGGGGTCAGCAGGGTGCCGAGGCGCTCGCCGCCCTTGAGGCGGTCGAGCACGCGCTCGATGCGCCCGCCGACGATGATGCTGTTGGCCCCGGAACGCGCCGCCAGGCGCGCGGCGCGCAGCTTGGTCTGCATGCCGCCGCGGCCGAGGGCACCGCCGGTGCCACCGGCCACCGCGTCGAGGCTGGGGTCGTCGGCGCGCGCCTCGTAGATCAGCTGGGCGTCGGGGTTGTGGCGCGGGTCGGCGTCGAACATGCCGTCGCGGTCGGTGAGGATCACCAGCAGGTCGGCCTCGACCAGGTTGGCGACCAGCGCGGCCAGGGTGTCGTTGTCGCCGAAGCGGATCTCGTCGGTGACCACGGTGTCGTTCTCGTTGATCACCGGGATCACGCCGAGGTCGACCAGGGTGCGCAGGGTGCTGCGCGCGTTGAGGTAGCGCTTGCGGTCGGAGAGGTCGTCGTGGGTCAGCAGCACCTGGGCGGTCTGCAGGCCGTGCTCGGCGAAGCTGGATTCCCAGGCCTGCACCAGGCCCATCTGGCCCACCGCGGCGGCGGCCTGCAGCTCGTGGATGGTGCTCGGTCGGGCATTCCAGCCCAGCCGGCTCATCCCCGCCGCCACGGCGCCGGAGGACACCAGCACCAGCTCCACGCCGGCGCGGCGCAGCGCCACCATCTGCTCGACCCACACCGCCATGGCGCCGCGGTCGAGGCCGCGGCCGTCGGCGGTCAGCAGCGCACTGCCGATCTTCACCACCCAGCGGCGGGCCTTGCTCACCTTCTCACGCATGTTCTGCAACCTTGCAATTCAGCTTGAGCGGAGCCGCAGGCGGCCCCGCGTCGGTCATGCGATCCCGGCGCCCGGGCGGCTGCGCCGGGCCGGGGATCGCGACAGGCTCTTAACGGACGTAGAAGATCTCCGGACCGTCCTCGTCGTCCTCGTCGTCGAAGTCGTCTTCCTCCTCGACCTCCTCGTCGGCACTGCGCACGCCGGCGCGGCGCAGGGCGCGGGCATCGTCGAGCGCCTGCAGGCGGGCGCGGGCCTCGTCCTCGATCTGCTGGTCCAGTGCGGCGATCGCCTCGGCGAACTCCGGCTCCTCGGCGATGCGCCGGGTGCGCTCGTCGATGTAGTTCATGATGTCGCCGCACAGCTTGTCGGTGCCCTCGCGCTCCAGCGCGGAGATCACGTAGACCGGGCCCTGCCAGTCGAGACGCGCGATCACCTCGCGCATGCGCTCCTCGCGCTCCTCGTCGAGCAGCTGGTCGGCCTTGTTCAGCACCAGCCAGCGGTCGCGCTGGGTCAGCGCCGGACTGAAGCGGCCCAGCTCGTTGATGATCGCCGCGGCGGCTTCGGCCGGATCGGAGTTGTCCAGCGGCGCCATGTCGACGAGATGCAGCAGCAGACGGGTGCGCGCCAGGTGCTTGAGGAAGCGGATGCCGAGACCGGCGCCTTCGGAAGCACCCTCGATCAGGCCGGGAATGTCGGCGATCACGAAGCTCTTCAGGCGGCCCACGCTGACCACGCCGAGGTTGGGCACCAGGGTGGTGAACGGGTAGTCGGCGACCTTGGGCTTGGCGGCGGACACCGCGCGGATCAGGGTGCTCTTGCCGGCATTGGGCATGCCGAGCAGGCCGACGTCGGCCAGCACCTTGAGTTCCAGCTTGAGGTCGCGCGCCTCGCCCGGCTTGCCATGGCTGGTCTGCCGCGGCGCCCGGTTGGTGCTCGACTTGAAGCGGGTGTTGCCCAGGCCATGCCAGCCACCCTTGGCCACCAGCAGACGCTGGCCGGGCTGGGTCAGGTCGCCGATGATCTCCTGGGTGGAGGCATCGATCACCGTGGTGCCGACCGGCACCGGCAGGACCAGGTCCTCGCCCTTGTGCCCGGTGCAGTCCTTGCTGCCGCCGTTCTTGCCGCGCTGGGCATCGAAGCGGCGGGTGTAGCGGTAATCGACCAGGGTATTGAGGTTGCTGTCGGCCTCGAGAAAGATCGAGCCGCCGTCACCGCCATCGCCGCCATCCGGACCACCAAATGGCACGAATTTTTCGCGGCGAAAACTCATGCAGCCGTTGCCACCGTCACCGGCCTGCACATGGATGGACACTTCATCGACGAATTTCATGGGTAACGCCTCCCACCATCGGCGGGTCATTAGAGCAAGGGAAGTACAAATAAAAAAGCCCTGTCGGCAGACAGGGCTTTTTCGGCAAGCGCGCGATCAGTTGGTCACGATGCTCACGTATTTGCGACCGAAGGCACCCTTGGTCTCGAACTTCACCACGCCGTTCACCTTGGCGAACAGGGTGTGGTCCTTGCCCATGCCGACGCCGACGCCGGCGTGGAACTTGGTGCCGCGCTGACGCACGAGGATGTTGCCGGCAACGACGGCCTGGCTGCCGTACATCTTCACGCCAAGGCGTTTACTTTCGGAATCGCGGCCGTTACGGGTAGAACCGCCAGCTTTTTTGTGTGCCATGAGTCAATACTCCGGAAAAAGAGGGGGATCAGGCCTGGATGCCGGTGATCTTGATTTCGGTGAACCACTGACGGTGGCCCTGACGCTTCATGTGGTGCTTGCGGCGACGGAACTTGATGATGCGCACCTTGTCGTGACGGCCCTGGGCGATCACTTCGGCGGTCACCTTGGCGCCTTCGACGACCGGAGCACCGATCTTGACGTCGTCACCGTTGCCGACCAGCAGGACCTGTTCGAAAGCCACGCTTTCGCCGGTCGCCACGTCGAGCTTTTCGATCTTGAGGAATTCGCCTTCAGCGACCTTGTATTGCTTGCCGCCGGTAACAATTACTGCGTACATGGGATGTCTCCGTTAGACCTGCTCACCTGGCGCTTTGGTGGAGGAGTTATTGGCCAGCATGGCTGCATGGCGCCGGAAGGGTCGCCACTGCATTGCGTAAGGCAGGGAATGCCAGGGATGTTCGGGCCGGCGATTGTACGCAAGGCCGCGCGGCCTGGCAAGTGCGCCTCCGGCTCGCCTTGACAGTGCCGGACCCGACACCTAGCATGCCGCGCAATTAAAGAGGAGCCCTGTCAGCCGATGCAACCCCAGGCCTTTTACCGCGTGGTGGCGGACGATTTCACCGCCGTCGACGGCATCATCCGTCGCCAGCTCGCCTCGCGCGTGCCGCTGGTGGAGAAGATCGGCGACTACATCACCTCCGCCGGCGGCAAGCGCCTGCGTCCGCTGCTGGTGCTGCTGGCCGGCAACGCCCTCGGCGCCCGCGGCGAGCGCCTCGAGCTGCTGGCCGCCACCATCGAGTTCCTGCACACCGCCACCCTGCTGCACGACGACGTGGTCGACAAGTCCGGCATGCGCCGCGGCCGCTCCACCGCCAACGCGCTGTGGGGCAACGCGCCCAGCGTGCTGGTCGGCGATTTCCTCTACGCGCGCTCCTTCGAGATGCTGGTCGAGCTCGGCGAGCTGCCGGTGATGCAGGTGCTGGCCAACGCCACCCGGGTGATCGCCGAGGGCGAGGTGCTGCAGCTGTCGAAGATCCGCGACGCCAGCACCACCGAGGAGATCTACATGGAGGTCATCCGCGGCAAGACCGCGATGCTGTTCGAGGCCTCCACCCACAGCGCCGCGCTGCTGGCCGGCGCCAGCGCCGCGCAGGTCGATGCGCTGCGCACCTTCGGTGACGCCCTCGGCGTCGCCTTCCAACTGGTCGACGACCTGCTCGACTACCGCGGCGACGCCGCCACCCTGGGCAAGAACGTCGGCGACGATCTGGCCGAGGGCAAGCCGACCCTGCCGCTGATCCACACCATGCGCGCAGGCAGTCCCGAGCAGGCCGCGCTGGTGCGCAAGGCCATCCAGCAGGGCGGCATCGAAGACCTGGAAAGCATCCGCGCCGCCGTGGAAGCCGCCGGCGCCCTCGACTACACCGCGCAGAAGGCCCGCGACTACGCAGCCCGGGCCATCGCCAGCCTCGACGTGCTGCCGGCCAGCGAGTACCGCGACGCCCTGGTGGAGCTGACCGAATTCGCCGTCGCGCGCACCCACTGAGCTTCCCGCACACGACAGAACGCCCGTCCGGCCTGGCCGCGACGGGCGTTTTCGCTTTCCCAGCTAGGCGCGGGAAGCTCACGATCTCGCGAGCTAGAGCCAGGCAAGGCGCGAGCGGCTGAGGACGCGGAGTTTACGAGTTGTAAATGAGCAGTCCGAAGCCGATCGCAACGCAGCATGGCCGACGCGCAGCAGATCGTGAACGACCTTACAGGATGTCCAGCAGCTCGACGTCGAACACCAGCACGCTGTGCGGCGGGATGCTGCCGACCGCCTGGGCGCCGTAGGCCAGTTCGCTCGGCACGTGCAGGCGCCACTTGCTGCCGGCGTTCATCAGCTGCAGGGCCTCAACCCAGCCCGGGATCACGCCGCCGACCGGGAATTCCGCCGGCTGGCCGCGCTCGTAGGAGCTGTCGAACACGGTGCCGTCGATCAGGGTGCCGTGGTAGTGGGTGCGCACGTGATCGTCGGCGCTCGGCTTGGCGCCCTCGCCCTGCACCAGCACCTCGAACTGCAGGCCGGAGGCCAGCACGGTGACGCCCTCGCGCTTGGCGTTCTCGGCCAGGTAGTCGCGACCGGCGGCGGCGGCAGCCTCGGCCTTGGCCGCCTGCTCGGCCTGCATGCGCTCGCGGATCACCTGGAAGCTGGCGGTCAGCGCGTCGTTGGCCACGCGGCTGTCGGCGCCGCTGAAGGCGTCGGCCAGGCCGGCGAGGATGGCGTCCAGGCTGACGCCGGGCGGCGGGTTGTCGCGCAGCTGGCCGCCGAGCTGACGGCCGATGCCGTAGCTGACCCGGGCTTCGTCGGTGGAAAGGTCGAGTTGGGACATGGGAACTCCACGCAAGGGGTGAAAAGGCCGGGCAGACTAGCACAGACGCCCGGCGCCCGGGCAGCGCAGGCTGGCGCCGGCTACCCCGTCCTGCCGCGCCCGCGCCGGCAGCGCTCCGAGCAGTAGCGCACCTCGTCCCAGTAGCGCGCCCACTTCCTGCGCCAGGCGAACGGCAGGCCGCACACCGCGCAGACCTTCACCGGCAGATCGGCCTTCTTCCTCACAGCGCCTCCCCGCCATCCAGCCGCGCCAGCAGCGCCTCGCCGCGCTGCCACAGTGCCTGGCGCCTGGCTTCGTCCATGCGCGCCAGGTTCCGGTAGACCATGCCCATCCGTGGATTGCCCTCCAGCCGGTCGCGGTGGCGGATCAGGAAGTGCCAGTACAGCGCGTTGAACGGGCAGGCGTCGTCCGTGGTGCTTTCGCTCACCTTGTAGGCGCAGCCCTGGCAGTAGTCGGACATGCGCCTGATGTACTGGCCGCTGGCGCAGTAGGGCTTGGAACCCAGGTAGCCGCCGTCGGCGTGCAGCACCATGCCCAGCACGTTGGGCAGCTCCACCCAGTCGAAGGCATCCATGTACACCGCCAGGTACCAGCCGCACAGCGCCGGCGGCGCGATGCCGGCGAGCAGGGCGAAGTTGCCGGTGACCATCAGCCGCTGGATATGGTGGGCGTAGGCGTGCTCGAGGGTCTGGCCGATCACCTGGCGCAGGCAGTTCATCCGCGTCTGCCCGCTCCAGTAGAACTCCGGCAGCGCCCGCGTGCTGGCGAAGGCGTTGCGCTGCGCGTAGTCCGGCATCTGCAGCCAGTAGATGCCGCGCACGTACTCGCGCCAGCCGATCAGCTGGCGGATGAAGCCCTCGGCGGCGTTCAGCGCCACCCGCCCCTGCCGGTAGGCCGTTTCCACGTCGGCGCACAGCCGGCGCACGTCGAGCAGGCCGACGTTGAGCGCGGCGCCGATCCTGGCATGGAACAGAAATGGCTCGCCCTCGGCCATGGCGTCCTGGTAGTCGCCGAAGGCGGCCAGGCCGAAATCGAGGAAATGCGCCCAGAGCTGCTCGGCCTCGGCGTGGGTCACCGGATAGTCGAAGCCGTCGAGGCGTCCGTAGTGGTGGGCGAAGCGTTCGGCCACCAGCGCCAGCACCTCGCGGCTGATGGCGTCCGGCGCGCAGCGCAGCGGCAGGGGGCCGCGCAGGCCGCGGGGCAGCGCCTTGCGGTTGTCGGCGTCGAAGTTCCAGGCGCCGCCCTCGGGCGTGCCGTCCGGGTGCAGCAGCAGGCCGGTCCGCTTGCGCATCTCGCGATAGAAGAACTCCATGCGCAGCTGCTTCTTGCCCTGCGCCCAGCGGGCGAACTCGGCGCGCGCGCAAAGAAAGCGGGTGTCGGCATGCCAGACGATCGGCAGGCCGCTGGCCTTGAGCGCCTGCTCGACCCGCCAGTCGCCGGCCTCGGTGACGTGGATGCTCTCGGGCCGGTGCCGGGCCGCAAAGCGCGCCAGCTCGCCGACCAGCGAGCCGCTGTTGGCCGGGTCGTCGAGGGTCACGTAGTCCACCGCCACGCCGCGCTCGAGCAGGCCTTCCGCGAAGTGGCGCATGGCGCTGAACAGGAAGGCGATCTTCTGCGGATGGTGCGGCACGTGGCCGGCTTCCTCGGCCACCTCGGCGAGCAGTACGCGGTCGCGCGCCGGATCGAGGCCGTCCAGCGCAGCCAGGTCGAAGGACAGCTGGTCGCCGAGGACCAGGCGCAGGGCGGCGATGCTCACGGTTCGGCGGCCAGGCGGTGCGGACAGCCGGGCAGGGCCGGGATGGGGAGGTGGTGCAGGTTCATGACGGTTACCTCACAGCATTACTGTACACAAAACATATGATGCACAGCATTTGTACAGAAAAACGCTTCTGCAAGGCAAAAACGCCACCGCCCGTCTGCCGGAGGCGAGACGGGCGGTGGCGGGAAGCACGCAAGGCCGGGTCAGTGCTTGGTCAGCTTGTCCACGTAGGCCATGGCGAAGGCCGAGACCACGAAGGTCATGTGGATGATCACGTACCACAGCAGCTTGTCGTTGGGGATCTTCTGCGCGTCCATGAACATGCGCAGCAGGTGGATCGAGGAGATCGCCACGATGGACGAGGCCACCTTGAGCTTGAGCGAGCCGGCGTCCATCTTGCCCAGCCACTCGAGCTTCTCCCTGCCGTCGGCGATGTCGAGCTGGGAAACGAAGTTCTCGTAGCCGGAGAACATCACCATCACCAGCAGGCCGCCGACCAGCGCCATGTCGATCAGCGACAGCAGCACCAGGATCAGCTCGGCCTCGGCCAGCTCGAACACGTGGGGCAGGACGTGGAAGATTTCCTGGAAGAACTTCAGGGCCAGGGCCAGCAGCGCCAGCGACAGGCCGAAATAGATCGGCGCCAGCAGCCAGCGCGCGGCGTACATGGTGTTTTCGATGAGTCGTTCCATGAAAGGGGCACGGCGGTGAACAAGGGAGCGGCGAGTATACCGTCCGTCCGCTCCTTCCTGCAGCCCGGGCAGCGCCGCAGGCTGTGGATAATTGTGTGGAAGGATTCTGGATGAATGGCGCACGGCGACCAACGGCAGGCCGTGCGTAGCTGGCCCGAGAAGCAGCTGCCGTCCTAGGGCACCAGGCGGAAGCCGCCGGCCGGATGGCCGCGCCCGGCATTCTGCCGGCGCAGTTCGGCCTGCAGGTGCAGGCACCAGATCGGCGGTTCGGCGACCGTCTGATAGCCCTGGTTGTGCAGATTCTCGACGATTTCGGCGAGCACCTCCTGCGCCTCGGCGAGGCCGTGGAACGGGCCTTGCGCCTTGACCGCCGAGGGCTGGCAGGCATTCAGGCCGGCAGCGCAGAGCAGCGTCCACAGGCCCTGGCCACCGGCCAGCGGGCGGATCGTGCATTCGATGCGCGTGACGATGCCCGGGCTGCGCCGGGTCAGACAGAAGTGACGCGACATGGCGACTCTCCTCGCAGGGTCCTGACTTGATCCTAGTCGCCCGGGGCCCTGCTGGAAAGTCGCCAGTTATCCCCGCGATCTGTGGATAACCTTGTGCATGAGACGGGGGCAGATGGGCGCAACCGGCCAGCCGCGGCAGCCCGCGGCCGGCTGTACAGAAAACCGCCAGAACGCGCCCGGGGCGTCTCAGTAGCGGCGACGACGGGCCTGGCGCGGCGGCTGCGCGGCGGCCGGGCTCCTGGCCTGGGGCTCGTCCCTGGCGGCGCTCTCGCCCTCCTCCGCTTCCGTTTCCTCCTCGATCTCGGCGATCTCGCGCAGGCGCTCGACCACCCGCGCGTTGACGCAGCCGGCGGGGAACATGCCGCACTCGTCGGCGCTGCCGGCCAGCTCGCCGACCAGCAGGCTCAGCGCCTCGTCCACCGTGCGCACGGCGTAGACGCTGAACTGCCCGGCGCGCACCGCCTGGATCACCCGCTCGTCGAGCATCAGGTTGCACACGTTGGCGTGGGGAATGATCACCCCCTGCTCGCCGGTGAGGCCGCGCGCCTCGCACAGGCGGAAGAAGCCCTCGATCTTCTCGTTGACTCCGCCGACCGCCTGCACCTCGCCGAACTGGTTGATCGAGCCGGTGATGGCGAAGCACTGCTTGAGCGGCACCCGCGACAGGGCCGAGATCAGCGTGCACACCTCGCCGAGCGAGGCGCTGTCGCCGTCGACGTAGCCATAGGACTGCTCGAGGGCGATGCTCGCCGAGATCTCCAGGGGGAACTCCTGGGCGTAGCGGCTGCCGAGATAGCCGGTGAGGATCATCACCCCCTTGGAGTGGATCGGCTGGCCGAGGCTGACCTCGCGCTCGATGTCGACGATGCCCGAGCTGCCGGGATAGACGGTGGCGGAGATGCGCGCCGGCACGCCGAACGCCGAGTCGCCGACTTCCAGCACGGTCAGGCCGTTGCACTTGCCCATGGCGGCGCCGGCGGTGTCGATCAGGATCACCCCGGCCAGCATGTCGTCGAGGATGCGCGCCGATACCCGGCCGGTGCGGGTGGCCTTGGCCTTGAGCGCGCGCTCGATGTGGCCGACGTCGGTGAGCGCCTCGCCGGCCAGTTGGCGGATGAAGTCGGCCTCGCTGACCAGCTGGAACAGGTCGCCGATGCGCGCCGACAGCCGCCCCTGGTGCTCGGCCAGGCGCGCGCTGTAGGTCGCCAGGCGCGCCACGGCATCGTTGGTCAGCGGCGCCAGGCCCTCCTCGGAGGTGCGCGTCTTCAGCAGCTGGGCGAACTGCTCGAGGCTGTCCTCGAGCAGCGGGATGTCCTCGTCGAAGTCGGCGAGCACGCGGAACAGTTCCTGGAAGTCCGGGTCGAGGTCCTGCAAGGCGTAGTAGACCTCGCGCGAGCCGACGATCACCACCTTGACCTGCAGCGGGATCACCTGCGGGGTGAGGGTGACGGTGGCGATGCGGCCGAGTTCGGCCAGCGGCGACTCCATCTTCAGCTGGCGCGAGTGCAGGGCGCGCTTGAGCGCGTCCCAGACGAACGGCTCGGAGAGCAGCCGCTCGGCCTCGAGGATCAGGAAGCCGCCGTTGGCGCGGTGCAGCGCACCGGGGCGCAGCTGGCGATAGCTGGTGTACAGCGCGCCCTGGTCGGAGCTGTACTCGATGCGGCCGAACAGGTTGTCGTAGGTCGGGTGCGGCTCGAACACCACCGGCGCGCCGCCGTTGTGGACATGGCCGACCACCAGGCTGGGCGCATAGAACTCCACCAGCCCCTGGCGCTTCTGCGCATCCGGACGGTTGTCCTCGACCAGCTGGTCGACCACGGTCTTCAGCAGGTTGAGCTGCAGGGCCTGCAGCCAGGTGCAGACGCCGACGTTCTCCGCATACTTGGCCGACAGCGGCGCCAGCAGCGGCTGCAGGGCCAGGGTGATGGTCTCCTCGTTGAGCTGGCGCAGCTGGTTGCTCGACTCGCGCTTCCATTGCGGCAGGCCGACCAGCTCCTCGTTGAGGCGCTCCTCCAGCTCGGCGATGTCGTCGTGGAAGCGCTCGCGCTCGGCTTCCGGCAGCTGGGCGAACTCGGCCTCGTCCAGCGCCTTGCCGTCCTGCATCGGGGTGAAGGCGATGTTGGCGCTGTCGCGGTACAGGGCGATGCCGCGCTCCAGGGCCTGCTTCTCGATGATATCCAGGGCGCGGTCGTAGCGCTGGTTGAAGGCGCGGTCGATGGCGCTCTTCTTCTGCTGGTAGGTGGGCGTCTCGAACACCGCCGGGAAGGTGGCCAGCAGATTGTCGATCAACTGGTCGATGTCGGCCATCAGCCCCTGGGCGCTGCCCTGGTCGAGGCGCAGCGCACGCGGCTCGCGCGGCTCGTCGAAGTTGTTGACGTAGACCCAGTCGCACGGGGTGACCTGGCGCTTGGCCTCGGCCTTGAGGTAGCGGCGCACGAAGGAGAAGCGCCCGGTGCCCGGCTCGCCCATGACGAACACGTTGTAGCCGGGGCGCGGCATGGCCACGCCGAACTGCAGGGCGGCCACCGCGCGCTCCTGGCCGAGCACGCCGCGGAACGGCTCGAGTTCGTCGGTACTGTTGAAGTTGAGCAGCTCGGCGCTGAACTGGCTGCCCAGCTGCTCGGGCAGCAGGCGCAGGGATTGCTGGAAATCGGCCATCGAGGGGGTTCCACACAGGTGACGGGCAGGCGCGGCGAGCGGCCGCGCCGGGCGACCCGGCCGGGCGGCGGGCAAGCGCAGCGCGACGACGGGCGGACTGCCGCCGATTGTTGACCCGCAGCCAGGGAATGACAAGAACGGCTGCAACCGGCGGCCGGGGCCAGTCTCGAGCGGCTCAGCCCTGCGCCGCTCGGAGGCCAGGGCATCGAGGGCGGCATGGGGGGCGGCAATGGCGGCCATCCCGGCTGCTCCGCAGGATCGGCATCGTCTTCAATTGGACGGCCCGCCGCCGGTTTGCACTGACGCCGATCAACGGCAGCGCCGCCACCACAAGGCACCATCGGAATGCGACAATCGACGCATTCCGGCAACACTGCGAGGTTATACTGAGCCGTTCAAAGGACCGGTGACCGCAGTCAGCGGAAACCCTGCACGCCGACACTCAGCCACGGAACCCGGCAGCATGAACGAGCACGAAGAGCACAGCAGCGATCGCCTCAAGCAGCACTTCGCCCAGCGGGTGATCCACCAGGCGCGCGAAGTGCTCGAGCTGTGGCTGAGCCTGCAGCGCAGCGAGTGGAACACCACCTACATGGCCCAGCTGAGCGCCGCCACCCGGCGCCTCGGCCATTTCGCCGAGCGCTTCCAGCAGCCGCGCCACGTCCAGCTGGTCGCCGCCATCGAGCAGTGCCTGCAGGCCGTCGACGCCAACCGCGGCCGCCTGAGCAGCCACCTGATCAGCGAGCTCGACAGCCTGATGCAGCGCCTGGCGCGCACCGGCCTGCGCCAGGGCGACGACTGCGACGCGGGCATCCTCAGCCGCCTGCGCAAGCCGATCTACCTGGGGCTGTGCGACGCCGAGCGCAGCGAGCGCCTGGCCCGCCAGCTGGAGTTCTTCGGCTTCACCGCGCTGCCGCTGGACGGCGCCGACGACTTCCGCCTGACCATGCGCCAGCGCCACCCGGCGGCCATCGTCATGGAGATCGACTTCGCCGGAGCCGGCGGCGGCCTGCTGCTGATCGAGGAAGCCCAGCAGGGCCTGGGCGAAAAGCTGCCGGTGCTGTTCTTCAGCGAGCACGAGGCCGACACCCGCACCCGCCTGGCGGCGGTGCGCGCCGGCGGCGAGGACTTCTTCTGCGGCAGCCTGGATGCCTCGGCCCTGCTCGAACGCCTCGAGGACCTGACCCGGCTGACCCAGCACGAACCCTACAAGGTGCTGATCGTCGACGACTCGCGGGCGCAGACCATCTTCACCGAGCGCATGCTCAACAGCGCCGGGATCATCACCCGCAGCCTGACCGACCCGATCCGCGTGATGGCCGAACTCGGCGAGTTCCAGCCCGACCTGATCATCCTCGACATGTACATGCCCGAGTGCCTGGGAACCGAGCTGGCCAAGGTGATCCGCCACCACGAGCGCTACGTCAGCGTGCCGATCATCTACCTGTCGGCCGAGGGCGACATCGACAAGCAGCTCGACGCCATGAGCGAGGGCGGCGACGACTTCCTGACCAAGCCGATCAAGGCCCGCCACCTGATCGCCACCGTGCGCAACCGCGCCGCCCGTGCGCGCAACCTCAAGGCGCGCATGGTGCGCGACAGCCTGACCGGGCTGTACAACCACACCCACATCCTCCAGCTGCTCGAGGACGCCCGGGTGCGCGCCCGCCGCGAGCAGCGGCCGCTGGCCTTCGCCATGCTCGACATCGACCACTTCAAGCAGGTCAACGACCGCTACGGCCACCCGATGGGCGACCGGGTGATCAAGAGCCTGGCGCTGTTCCTCAAGCAGCGCCTGCGCAAGACCGACCACATCGGCCGCTACGGCGGCGAGGAGTTCGCCGTGGTGCTGCCGGACACCGACGCGGCCACCGCGGCGCGGGTGCTCGACGAGATCCGCCGGCGCTTCGCCGAGATCAAGTTCCCCACCCAGGCGCAGGATCTGAGCTGCAGCTTCAGCTGCGGCATCGCCGAGCTGCACGGCGAACAGGAGGCCAAGGCGCTGGCCAGCGACGCCGACGCCGCGCTGTACCGCGCCAAGCACGCCGGGCGCAACCGGGTGATGCTGCACGATGGCGCCGGGGAACAGCCCAAGGCGGCCACGACGCCGGAGCTGGAGATGCTCGGCTGACATGCTCGGCTGGCGTGCAGCCAGAGGCCGGCAAGAAAAAACGGAGCCCTGAGGCTCCGTTTCTTCATCCGGCGGCCGTTCAGGCCAGCTTCTTGTAGCGCACCCGGTGCGGCTGGGCCGCCGCGTCGCCGAGGCGCTTCTTGCGGTCGGCCTCGAACTCGGTGTAGTTGCCTTCGAAGAAGTACACCTGGGCATCGTCCTCGTAGGAGAGGATGTGGGTGGCGATGCGGTCGAGGAACCAGCGGTCGTGGGAGATCACGATGGCCGCGCCGGGGAAGTCGAGCAGCGCCTCTTCCAGGGCGCGCAGGGTTTCCACGTCGAGGTCGTTGGACGGTTCGTCGAGCAGCAGCACGTTGCCGCCCTGCTTGAGGGTCAGCGCCAGGTGCAGGCGCCCGCGCTCACCGCCGGAGAGGTCCTTGACGAACTTCTGCTGGTCGGCGCCCTTGAAGTTGAAGCGACCAACGTAGCCGCGCGAGGGCACCTCGTAGTTGCCCACCTTGATCATGTCGAAGCCGTCGGAGACCTGCTCCCACACGGTCTTGCTGCCGTCGAGGTGCTCGCGGCTCTGGTCGACGCTGGCGATCTGCACGGTCTCGCCGATGTCGATGCTGCCGGCGTCCGGCTGCTCCTTGCCGAGGATCATGCGGAACAGGGTCGACTTGCCCGCGCCGTTGCCGCCGATCACCCCGACGATGGCGCCCTTGGGCACGCTGAAGGTCAGGTTGTCGATCAGCTGGCGATCGCCGTAGCCCTTGCTCACGCCGTTGAACTCGATGACCTTGTCGCCCAGGCGCGGACCGGCCGGAATGTAGATCTCGTTGGTCTCGCTGCGCTTCTGGAATTCCTGCGACTGCATCTCCTCGAAACGCTGCAGGCGCGCCTTGGACTTGGCCTGGCGGGCCTTGGCCCCCTGGCGCACCCACTCCAGCTCGGCCTTCATCGCCTTGGCATGGGCGGCTTCCTGCTTGGCCTCCTGGGCCAGACGGGCGGCCTTGGATTCCAGCCACTGCGAGTAGTTGCCCTCGAAGGGGATGCCCTCGCCACGGTCCAGTTCGAGGATCCAGCCGGCGACGTTGTCGAGGAAGTAGCGGTCGTGGGTGATCGCCACCACGGTGCCGGGGAAGTCGTGGAGGAAGCGCTCCAGCCAGGCCACCGAGTCGGCGTCCAGGTGGTTGGTCGGTTCGTCCAGCAGCAGCATGTCGGGAGCCGACAGCAGCAGGCGGCACAGCGCCACGCGGCGCTTCTCGCCACCGGAGAGGTGCTCGATCCTGGCGTCCCAGGCCGGCAGGCGCAGGGCGTCGGCGGCGACTTCCAGCTGGCGCTCGAGGTTGTGGCCGTCGGCGGCCTGCAGGATGGCTTCCAGCTTGGCCTGCTCGGCGGCCAGCGCGTCGAAGTCGGCGTCCGGCTCGGCGTAGGCGGCGTACACCTCGTCGAGGCGGGCCTGGGCCTGCTTGATCTCGCCCACCGCCTCCTCGACGATCTCGCGCACGCTCTTCTCCGGATCGAGCTGCGGCTCCTGTGGCAGGTAGCCGATCTTGATCCCGGGCATCGGCCGGGCCTCGCCTTCGAACTCGGTATCGACGCCGGCCATGATGCGCAGCAGGGTCGACTTGCCCGCGCCGTTCAGGCCGAGCACGCCGATCTTGGCGCCGGGGAAGAACGACAGGGAGATGTCCTTGAGAATCTGACGCTTCGGCGGCACGACCTTGCCGAGCCGATGCATGGTGAAAACGTATTGAGCCATGACGGACCTGAATGGTTGACGACGGTGGGGGCAAGGCCGGCGGCGAACTCCGCGCCGCAGGGGCCTCGCACGCGTGGCGCAAAGCTACCCGAATGCGCCGGACAGGGCAAACCAGCGGGACTGGCGGGCCGCGGCGGGCGCATGAGGGCCGCTTGTCTGACGCGTGACGCCCATTCATGTGCCAGCCCGGCGGCATTCGGGTAGAATACCGCTCTTATCTCCCTATTCGCCCCGATCCCCAGAGGACCGCCATGTTCAGCCGTGATTTGACCCTCGCCCGCTATGACGCCGACCTGTTTGCCGCCATGGAGCAAGAAGCCCAGCGCCAGGAAGAGCACATCGAGCTGATCGCCTCTGAAAACTACACCAGCCCGGCGGTGATGGAAGCCCAGGGCAGCGTGCTGACCAACAAGTACGCCGAAGGCTACCCGCACAAGCGCTACTACGGCGGTTGCGAATACGTCGACATCGTCGAGCAGCTGGCCATCGACCGCGCCAAAGAGCTGTTCGGCGCCGACTACGCCAACGTCCAGCCGCACGCCGGCTCCCAGGCCAACGCCGCGGTGTTCCAGGCGCTGGTCAAGCCGGGCGACACCGTGCTGGGCATGAGCCTGGCCCACGGCGGCCACCTGACCCACGGCGCCAGCGTCAACTTCTCCGGCAAGATCTACAACGCCGTGCAGTACGGCCTGAACCCGGAAACCGGCCTGATCGACTACGACGAGGTCGAGCGCCTGGCCGTCGAGCACCAGCCGAAGATGATCATCGCCGGCTTCTCCGCCTACTCGCAGGTGCTGGACTTCGCCCGCTTCCGCGAGATCGCCGACAAGGTCGGTGCCTACCTGTTCGTCGACATGGCCCACGTGGCCGGTCTGGTCGCCGCCGGCGTGTACCCGAACCCGGTGCCGTTCGCCGACGTGGTCACCACCACCACCCACAAGACCCTGCGCGGCCCGCGCGGCGGCCTGATCCTCGCCAAGGCCAACGAGGAGATCGAGAAGAAGCTGAACTCCGCCGTGTTCCCGGGCGGCCAGGGCGGCCCGCTGATGCACGTGATCGCCGCCAAGGCGGTGTGCTTCAAGGAAGCGCTGAGCCCCGAGTTCAAGGCCTACCAGCAGCAGGTGGTGAAGAACGCCCAGGCCATGGCCGAGGTGTTCGTCGAGCGCGGCTTCGACGTGGTTTCCGGCGGCACCCAGAACCACCTGTTCCTGCTCAGCCTGATCAAGCAGGACATCACCGGCAAGGACGCGGACGCCGCCCTGGGTCGCGCCTTCATCACCGTCAACAAGAACGCCGTGCCGAACGACCCGCGTTCGCCCTTCGTCACCTCCGGCCTGCGCATCGGCACCCCGGCGGTGACCACCCGCGGTTTCGGCGAAGCCGAGTGCCGCGAGCTGGCCGGCTGGATCTGCGACATCCTGCAGAACATGGGCGACGAGTCGGTGATCGACGCCGTGCGCGAGAAGGTCAAGGCCGTCTGCGCCCGCCTGCCGGTGTACGGCAAGTAAGGCTCACGCTGCGCACTGAAGAAACCCGGCCCCGGCCGGGTTTCTTTTTGCCCGCACCCCAGCCGCACCGACCCGACATGGCTTATAGTGCCGCCGCAAACCATCGAGGAGCCCCGTCATGCCCGAGCAGTCCCACGAGCGTCGCCGTTTCCAGCGCATCCCCTTCGAGGCCGACGCCGAACTGCGGCACGGCGCGCAGCGCTGGACCGTGCAGCTGCATGACCTGTCCCTGAAGGGCCTGCTGGTCAGCCGCCCGGCCGGCTGGGCAATGCAGCCCGACACCGCGATCCACGCCAGCCTCCAGCTCGCCCCGCAGGTCGAGGTGCGCATGACGGTGAGCCTGGCCCACCAGAGCGACGACCTGCTCGGCTTCTACTGCCGGGAGATCGACCTCGACTCGATCACCCACCTGCGCCGCCTCATCGAGCTCAACCTGGGCAGCCGAGAGCTGCTCGAGCGCGAGCTGAGCGCCCTGCTGCGCGGCTAGCCGGCGCTACTCGAACAGCGCATCCAGCGCCTGCTCCAGGCGCGTCACCGCCACCACCTCCAGCCCCGCCGGCGACTCCTTGGGCGCGTTGCCCCTGGGCACGATGGCGCGCTTGAAGCCGTGCTTGGCGGCTTCCTTCAAGCGCTCCTGGCCGCTGGGCACCGGGCGGATCTCGCCGGACAGGCCGATCTCGCCGAACACCAGCAGGTCGTGCGGCAGCGGCTTGTTGCGCAGGCTGGAGATCACCGCGGCGAGCAGCGCCAGGTCCGAGGCGGTCTCCAGCACCTTGACCCCGCCGACCACGTTGAGGAACACGTCCTGGTCGTAGGTGGGAATGCTGCCGTGGCGGTGCAGCACGGCCAGCAGCATGGCCAGGCGGTTGGGGTCGAGGCCGAGGGTCACCCGGCGCGGGTTGGCCATGTGGCTGGTGTCGACCAGCGCCTGCACCTCCACCAGCATCGGCCGCGAGCCCTCCCAGGTGGCCATCACCACGCTGCCCGGCACCTCCTCCTGGGCGCGGGTGAGGAAGATCGCCGAGGGGTTGCTGACCTCCTTGAGGCCGCGGTCGGTCATGGCGAACACGCCCAGCTCGTTGACCGCGCCGAAGCGGTTCTTCACCGCGCGCAGCAGGCGCAGGCGGCCGTCCGACTCGCCCTCGAAGTACAGCACGGTGTCGACCATGTGCTCGAGCACCCGCGGGCCGGCCAGCGCACCTTCCTTGGTGACGTGGCCGACCAGGAACACCGCGGTGCCGCTCTGCTTGGCGAAGCGCACCAAGAGCGCCGCGCTCTCGCGCACCTGGGCGACGCCGCCCGGCGCCGACTGCAGCTGCTCGGTGAAGATGGTCTGGATCGAGTCGATCACCATCACCCGCGGCTTCTCCTGGCGCGCGGTGGCGATGATGGTCTCGATGTTGGTCTCGGTCATCACCTTGAGCTTGTCCTCGGGCAGGCCGAGACGCCGCGCGCGCATCGCCACCTGCTGCTGCGACTCCTCGCCGGTGACGTACAGCGCCGGCATGCGCTCGGCGATGCGGCACAGGGTCTGCAGCAGGATGGTCGACTTGCCGATGCCCGGGTCGCCGCCGATCAGCACCACCGAGCCGTCGACCAGGCCGCCGCCGAGCACGCGGTCCAGCTCGCTGGAGGCGGTGGAGAAGCGCGGCGTCTCCTCGACGCTGACCTCGGCGAGGGTCCTGACGTTGGCCTGCTGGCCGGCCCAGCCGCCGCGGCCACTGGGCGTCGCCGTCCCCTCCAGCACGGTCTCGATCAGGGTGTTCCACGCCCCGCACTCGCCGCACTGCCCGGCCCACTTGGGGAAGGTGGCGCCGCACTCGCTGCAGCCGTACATGCGCTTGGCCTTGGCCATGGCGGTCTCCGTCCGGAAAAGCGCGATAATAGCGCTCCGTCCGCGCCCGAGTCGCCCCGCCATGCAGATCCAGCTCGTCCCCGCCAGCGCCGCGCAACTGCCGCTGATCCGCAACCTCTACCAGTTCTACGCCTACGACTCGTCGGACTGGGAAGGCGAGGACGTCGAGACCGACGGGCGCTTCTACATCCACGAGGAGCACCTGGCGCGCTACTGGCAGGAGCCGGGCTGGAGCGCCCGGCTGATCCTCGCCGACGGCTTCATCGCTGGCTTCCTGCTGATCGAGCGCTGCGAGCTGCCGGGCATCGACGCGGCCGAGTTCGCCGACCTGTTCATCCTGCGCCGCTACCGCCGCCACGGCATCGGCCGCGCCCTGGTCGCCCAGCTGATGGGCGACGGCACGCCCTGGGTGGTGCGCTTCTACCGCCAGGACGCCCAGGCCTGCGCGTTCTGGCAGGCCCTGCTGGCGCAGCTGCCGCTGCGCGCCGTGCCGATCTTCCCGGCCGATGGCGAGGACGAGCTGCTGAGCTACCTGATCAACCCGCCGACCCACTGAGCCGATGCCATGACGCCGGCGGCCGATGAGCTAGGCTCAAGGGACCTCATCCAGCCGGGAGTGATCGTCATGCCCCACGCACGTCATCCACTGCACCGCGAATTCCCCGAGCATCAGGAGCAGTTGCGCGCGCTGCTGGCCAGCGACAGCCATTTCGGCCAGCTGGCCGAACGCTACGAGGCGCTGGACAAGCGCATCTACGCCGTCGAGGACGGCCGCGAGCCGCTCGACGACGTGGCCCTGCAGACCCTGAAGAACCAGCGGGTGACCCTCACCGAGCAGATCGCCGAGCGCCTGCGCCAGGCCACCAGCGGCGGCTGAACCACCCAGCGCAGCGCATGTCCAACCGCCACGCTCGGACTATACTAGCCGCAATCCAAACCTCAGGGAGTGAACCATGAGCCTGCTGCAAGAATTCAAGGCCTTCGCCGTCAAGGGCAACATGATCGACATGGCGGTCGGCATCATCATCGGCGCCGCCTTCGGCAAGATCGTCTCGTCGCTGGTCGGCGACGTGATCATGCCGCCGCTGGGCATGATCATCGGCGGGGTCGACTTCAGCGATCTGGCGATCACCCTCAAGGCCGCCGAGGGCGAGACGCCGGCGGTGCTGCTGGCCTACGGCAAGTTCATCCAGACCATCATCGACTTCACCATCATCGCCTTCGCCATCTTCATCGGCATCAAGGCGATCAACAAGCTCAAGCGCGAGGAGGAGGCCGCCCCCGCCGCGCCGCCGGCACCGACCAAGGACCAGGAGCTGCTCTGCGAGATCCGCGACCTGCTCAAGGCGCAGCAGAACAAATAGCCCTTCCGCACAACGCACAACGGCGCCCGATGGGCGCCGTTGTCGTTTCTGGCCTTGTTGAGCCATACCCCCAGATGGTGTGAAAGCGTCGCGAGCGCAGGTCAGGCAAGGCGAAATCGGCTGAGGAAGCGGAGTTTGCTGGTTGCAAATGAGCATGACTCGCTGCGCTCGCCCCTTCGGGGCCGCCCTTGCGGGCGTTCAGTGGCAAGCCACTGTCCGAAGCCGATTTCAACGCAGCATGAGCAAGCGCAGCAGCTTTCACGCCATCTGGGCCGGCGGCTTGAGCAGCAGGCGACTGACCCTTCGCTCCCGCACCTCGATCACCCGCAGCTGCCAGCCGGCGAACTCCAGCGCGTCGCCGATCGCCGGCAGGCGGTCGAGCAGGCTCAGCGCCAGGCCGGCGAGGGTCTGGTAGTCCTCGGTCGGCCGCGCCTGGAAGCCCAGGCGCTCGCGCAGCAGGCTGAGGTTGATGGCGCCGCTGACCCGGTAGCCCTCGGCGCACGGCTCGATGTCCGGGCCCGCCACCTCGCTGGCATCCGGCAGCTCGCCGGCGATCGCCTCGAGGATGTCGGTGAGAGTCAACAGGCCCTGGAACTCGCCGAACTCGTTGACCACGAAGGCCACGTGGGCCTGGGCCTCGCGCATCTGCTCCAGCGCGCCGAGCACCGTGCAGCTGTCCGGCAGGTTGAGCGGCGCGCGCAGCAGGCCTTCGATGTCCGGCTGCGCACCGCGCAGCAGCTCCCTGAGCAGTTCCTTCTTGTGCACGTAGCCGAGCGGCTCGTCCACCGCACCACCACGCAGCACCAGCAGGCGCGAGTGCGGCGATTCGAGCAGGGCCTGCTGGATCTGCGCCGCGCCGGCTTCCAGGTCGATGTGGTCGACCGCGTGGCGCTCGGTCATCGCCGTGCGGATCGAACGCTCGGCCAGGTGCAGCACGCCGCTGATCATCACCCGCTCGCGGCGGTCGAACGGCTCGGCCGCGCCGGCATCGCTGCCCTCCAGCAGGTCGGCGATCTCCTCGCCGACCTCGTCGGCGGCCACCGGCTTGCCGCCGAGCAGGCGCAGCACGGCATGGGCGGTGCGCTCGCGGTGGCTGCGCGCGCCCTCCTGCAGGCTGCGCTTGCGGCGGTGGCGGGCCAGCTGGTTGAACACCTCGATGAGGATCGAGAAGCCGATCGCCGCGTACAGGTAGCCCTTGGGAATGTGGAAACCGAAGCCCTCGGCGGTCAGGCTGAAGCCGATCATCATCAAGAAGCCCAGGCACAGCATGATCACCGTCGGGCGAGCGTTGACGAAGGCGGTCAGCGGCTTGCTGGCCACCATCATCAGGCCGATGGAGATGATCACCGCGA
The DNA here is from genome assembly GCF_034057115.1 of Pseudomonas sp. AN-1. Lineage (NCBI taxonomy): Bacteria > Pseudomonadati > Pseudomonadota > Gammaproteobacteria > Pseudomonadales > Pseudomonadaceae > Pseudomonas > Pseudomonas sp. AN-1. The sequence continues at coordinate 2,739,672 of NZ_CP139195.1, forward strand.
CCATCATCACCGACAGCTGCTCGACCATGCCCACCGCGGTGATCACCGCATCCAGGGAGAACACCGCATCGAGCACCACGATCTGCGCGACGATCGGCCAGAACTGCGCATAGGTCCGACTGCCGGTGCTGTGCTGGGCATGCCCCTCGAGACGCTCGTGCAGCTCCATGGTGGCCTTGAACAGCAGGAACACGCCGCCGAACAGCATGATCAGGTCGCGCCCGGAGAAGCTCTGGCCCAGCACCTCGAACAGCGGCGCGGTGAGGGTGACCAGCCAGGCCATGCTGGCCAGCAGGCCCAGGCGCATCAGCAGCGCCAGCGACAGGCCGATCAGCCGCGCCCGGTCGCGCTGCTGCGGCGGCAGCTTGTCGGCGAGGATGGCGATGAACACCAGGTTGTCGATGCCCAGCACGATTTCCAGGACGATCAGGGTCAGCAGGCCCATCCAGGCCGTCGGATCGGCGATCCATTCCATAGCGGTCAGACTCTCTCGGCAGAACGAAGGCAGCCCGCGCTACCGGGGGCAGGCGGGCATACGCAATACGGGATGACGGCGATGCAGGAAGCACGCCAGGAGACGGGGTAGAGCGGAGGGAAGGCCACCCGCGGTGCGGATGCCACGGGCGGCCTGCAACTACTGTCGCTGTCCATCGGAACCATTCGGTCGGAAACAAGGCCGCCATCATAAGGCCAGCGTGTGACAGTCCGGCGAGAAAAACGTAACCAGCCTTTTACCAGTAGTTCTTTACCAATAGTTCTCCAGCGCCAGCTGCCCCGGCCGCCGGCTGAGGCTGAGCTGCAGGCCGCGCGCCTTGAGCCGCGCATGCAGCTCCTCGACCATCGCCGGGTTGCCGCACAGCATCAGCCGCGAATCCCCGGGGGTGATGGGCAGCCCCGCGGCACGCTCCAGCTCGCCGCTGTCGAGCAGTGCGGTGAGGCGGGCCTGCAGGCAGCCGGGCACGGCTTCGCGGGTCACCACCGGCAGGAAGACCAGCTTGTGCGCCACGCCCTCCAGCCACTCGCGGCGTGCCAGGTCGGCGATCAGCGCCTGGTAGGCCAGCTCGGCGGCGCTGCGCACGCTGTAGGCCAGCACGATGCGCTCGAAGCGCTGCCATACCTCGGGGTCCTGGAGGATCGACAGGAAGGGCGCCACGCCGGTGCCGCTGGCCAGCAGCCAGAGGTCGCGACCGTCGACGAAGCGGTCGAGGGTGAGATAGCCGTAGGCCTGGCGCTCGATGAGCAGCTCGGCGCCGACCGCCAGCTGCTTCAGCTCGCCGGTGAACTCGCCGTCCGGCACCTCGATGGAGAAGAACTCGAGGAACTCGTCGTGCGGCGCCGAGACCATCGAGTAGGCACGCCAGACGATGCCGCCGTCGGCCTTGCGCACGCCGAGGCGGGCGAACTGGCCGGCGCGGAAGCGGAAGCCCGGATCGCGCGTGCAGCGCAGGCTGAACAGGCTCGGCGACCAGCGCCACACCTCGAGCAGGTGCTGGCGGGTGAACTTCTCTGCGCTGGCCGTCATACTTGCCTCCCTCCGCTGCCGCCGGCGCGGCGGCTTCCTTCATATAGCGCAAATCCCCCGCCCATGCCCCTGTTCGTCTCCCCCTTCGCCCAACTCGACCTGCTGCGCCAGCCCGAGCAGCGCCACGACCCGCTGCAGGCCTTCGACGCCGCCGACGAGTACCTGCTGGCGCACCTGCACGCGCAGGGCCTGGCCCAAGGCAGCCGCGTGCTGCTGCTCAACGACGGCTTCGGCGCGCTGGCCTGCGCCCTGGCGCCGCACGCCCGGGTGGTCAGCAGCGGCGACTCCTTCCTCGGCGCCCTGGCGCTGCAGAAGAACCTGGCGCGCAACGGCCTGGCGGCGGAGGCGGTGCAGTTCGTGCCGGCCAGCCAGACACCGCAGGGTCCGTTCGACTGGGTACTGCTGCGCGTGCCGAAGACCCTGGCGCTGCTCGAGGAGCAGCTGATCCGCCTGCACGGCCAGCTCGCCGCGGGCGCGCGGGTGGTGGCCGCCGGCATGCTCAAGCACCTGCCGCGCGCCGCCGGCGACCTGCTGGAGCAGTACCTCGGCCCGGTGCAGGCCTCGCTGGCGGTGAAGAAGGCGCGCCTGCTGCTGTGCACGCCCGAAGCCCGGCCGGCGCCGCTGTCGCCCTACCCGACCCGCTACCGCCTGGACGAGCCGCGGCTGGAGCTGGTCAACCACGCCAACGTGTTCTGCCGCGAGGGCCTGGACATCGGCACCCGCGCCTTCCTGCCCTTGCTGCCCAGCGGCCTCGGCCGCGCGCGGGTCGCCGATCTCGGCTGCGGCAACGGCGTGCTGGCCATCGCCAGCGCGCTGGCCAACCCCGAGGCCGAGTACACCCTGGTCGACGAGTCGTTCATGGCCATCCAATCCGCAGAAGAGAACTGGCGCGCCGCGCTGGGCGGGCGCCCCGTCACCATCCGCGCCGCCGACGGCCTGGCCGGCCAGCCGCCGGCGTCGCTGGACCTGGTGCTGTGCAACCCGCCGTTCCACCAGCAGCAGGTGGTCGGCGACTTCCTCGCCTGGCGCATGTTCCAGCAGGCCCACGCCGCGCTGGGGCGCGGCGGCGAGCTGTGGATCGTCGGCAACCGCCACCTCGGCTACCACGCCAAGCTCAAGCGCCTGTTCCGCGAGGTCAGCCAGGTCGGCGCCACGCCCAAGTTCGTCATCCTGCGCGCGCGCAAGGGCTGAGCTGGGCAGAATTTCACCAGGCGCCGCGGCGCTGGTATGATGCGCGCCTTTTTTCCCGCCCCTGCCGCCCACAAGGCAGCGGGGGCGCCGTTGGCGCCGACCCCGGCGTTCCGCTCGCGCAGGCCGAGCACCGGAGAACCCCATGCTGGAAAGACTGTTCCACCTCAAGGCCCACCAGACCACGGTGCGCACCGAGATCCTCGCCGGGATCACCACCTTCCTGACCATGGCCTACGTGCTGTTCGTCAACCCGAGCATCCTCGCCAAGACCGGCATGGACCAGGGCGCGGTGTTCGTCGCCACCTGCCTGGCCGCCGCGATCGGCTCGCTGGTCATGGGCCTCTTGGCCAACTACCCGATCGCCCTCGCCCCCGGCATGGGCCTCAACGCCTTCTTCACCTACACCGTGGTGCTGACCATGGGCTACACGTGGCAGGTGGCGCTCGGCGCGGTGTTCCTCTCCGGCGTGCTGTTCTTCGCCCTGTCGATCTTCCGCATCCGCGAGTGGATCATCCACAGCATCCCGCTGCCGCTGCGCACGGCGATCAGCGCCGGCATCGGCCTGTTCCTCGCGCTGATCGCCCTGAAGAACACCGGCATCGTCGTCGACCACCCGGCCACCCTGGTCGCCCTCGGCGACCTCGGCCAGCCCGGCCCGCTGCTCGCCGGCCTCGGCTTCCTGCTCACCGTCGCGCTGGTCCACCACCGCGTCACCGGGGCGGTGATGATCGGCATCCTCGCCGTCACCGCCGCGGCGCTGGCCCTCGGCCTGACCGAGCTGGACCGCGTGGTGGCGCCGCCGCCGAGCCTGATGCCGACCCTGCTGCAACTGGACATCGCCGGCGCGCTGGACGTCGGCCTGGTCAGCGTGATCTTCGCCTTCCTGTTCGTCGACCTGTTCGACACCTCCGGCACCCTGATCGGCGTGGCGCAGAAGGCCGGCCTGGTCGGCCCGGACGGCAGGCTGCCGCGCCTGGGCCGCGCCCTGCTGGCCGACAGCACGGCGACCATGGCCGGCGCCGCGCTGGGCACCTCGACCACCACCAGCTTCATCGAGTCGGCCGCCGGCATCAGCGCCGGCGGGCGCACCGGGCTGACCGCCTGCGTGGTCGCCGCGCTGTTCCTGCTCAGCCTGTTCTTCTCGCCGCTGGCCGCCGCGGTGCCCGACTACGCCACCGCCCCGGCGCTGTTCTTCGTCGCCGTGCTGATGGCCGGCGGCCTGGCCGACATCGCCTGGGACGACCTCAGCGAGGCCGCGCCGGTGCTGATCGCCGCGCTGGCCATGCCGCTGACCTTCTCCATCGCCAACGGCATCGCCCTCGGCTTCATCAGCTGGACGGCGATCAAGCTGTGCTGCGGGCGCGCCCGCGAGCTGAACAGCGCCATGTGGGTGCTGTCGATCCTGTTCGTGGTCAAGCTGGGCTTCTTCGCCTGACCGGTTTCCCCTTTCGCACACGAGTCCGCCATGCACAGTCCCTCCCTCGACCCGACCCAGTACGCCGCCCAGCTCGCCGCGAAGAAGGCCCGCCTGCAGGAGCTGCTGGCGCCGTTCGATGCCCCCGAGCCCGAGGTGTTCGACTCGCCGGCCGAGCACTACCGCCTGCGCGCCGAGTTCCGCCTGTGGCGCGAGGCCGACGGCCGCCACTACGCGATGTTCGAGGGCGACAAGCACACCCCGGTGCTGATCGAGCAGTTCCCGGTGGCCAGCCAGCGGATCAACCAGCTGATGCCGCAGCTGAAGGCCGCCTGGCAGGCCAGCGAGGTGCTGTCGCACAAGCTGTTCCAGGTCGAGTTCCTCACCACCCTGGCCGGCGACGCGCTGATCACCCTGTGCTACCACCGCCCGCTGGACGCGGCCTGGCAGGCCGAGGCCGAACAGGTCGCCGCGCAGCTCGGCGTCAGCCTGATCGGCCGCTCGCGCGGCAAGCGCATCGTCATCGGCAAGGACTACGTGGAAGAGGAGCTGAGCGTGGCCGGGCGGAGTTTCCGCTATCGCCAGCCGGAAGGCGCCTTCACCCAGCCCAACGGCGTGGTCTGCCAGAAGATGCTCAACTGGGCCTACGACGCCCTCGGCGAGCGCAGCGACGATCTGCTGGAGCTGTACTGCGGCAACGGCAACTTCACCCTGCCGCTGGCCACCCGCGTGCGCCGCGTGCTGGCCACCGAGATCAGCAAGACCTCGGTCAACGCCGCGCTGGCCAACATCGAAGGCAACGGCATCGGCAACATCGAGCTGGTGCGCCTGTCCGCCGAGGAGCTGACCCAGGCGCTCAACGAGGTGCGCCCGTTCCGCCGCCTGGCCGGCATCGACCTCAAGAGCTACCAGTTCGGCAGCGTGTTCGTCGATCCGCCGCGCGCCGGCATGGACCCGGACACCTGCGAGCTGACCCGGCGCTTCGACAGCATCCTGTACATCTCCTGCAACCCCGAGACCCTGGCCGCCAACCTCGCCCAGCTGCACGACACCCACCGCATCGTGCGCTGCGCGCTGTTCGACCAGTTCCCCTGGACCCACCACATGGAGAGCGGCGTGCTGCTGCAGCGGCGCTGAGGCGCCCCGGCAACGCGCGCAGAAAACCGCAGCAGGCCGCCCGGGCGCCCATGGCGACGGCGCCGGCCGCTGTGCTAGCTTGATCCGCACAACGACATCAGGAATCCCCCCCATGGCCGCAGCCACTCCGGCACTGGAAATCCGCAACCTGCACAAACGCTACGGCGACCTCGAGGTGCTCAAGGGCATCTCGCTGACCGCGCGCGACGGCGACGTCATTTCCATCCTCGGCTCCTCCGGTTCCGGCAAGTCCACCTTCCTGCGCTGCATCAACCTGCTGGAAAGCCCGCACGCGGGGCAGATCTTCGTCGCCGGCGAGGAGCTCAGGCTCAAGCCGGGCAAGGACGGCGCGCTGGTCGCCGCCGACAGCCGGCAGATCAACCGTCTGCGCAGCCAGCTCGGCTTCGTGTTCCAGAACTTCAACCTGTGGCCGCACATGACCATCCTCGACAACGTGATCGAGGCGCCGCGCCGCGTGCTCGGCCTGTCCAGGGCCGAGGCCACCGAGCGCGCCGAGGCGCTGCTGGCCAAGGTCGGCATCGCCGCCAAGCGCGACAGCTACCCGACCCAACTGTCCGGCGGCCAGCAGCAGCGCGCGGCCATCGCCCGCACCCTGTGCATGGAGCCCAAGGTGATCCTGTTCGACGAGCCGACCTCGGCGCTCGATCCGGAGATGGTCCAGGAAGTGCTCAACGTGATCCGTGCGCTGGCCGAGGAAGGCCGCACCATGCTGCTGGTCACCCACGAGATGAACTTCGCCCGCCAGGTGTCCAGCGAGGTGGTGTTCCTCCACCAGGGCCTGGTCGAGGAGCAGGGGCCGCCGGACCGGGTGTTCGGCAACCCGAGCTCGGAGCGCTGCCGCCAGTTCATGTCTAGCCTCAAATAACAACTCGGCCGACGCGCCCGCGCCGCGGCCGGGCGACGGACAGCCAAACAAGGAGCCCTACCCATGAAAATCCGCAACTCGCTGCTGGCCATGGCCGCAGCCCTGGTCCTCGCCACCCCGGCGCTGGCCGCCGACAAGCTGCGCATCGGCACCGAAGGCGCCTACCCGCCCTTCAACCAGATCGACGCCAGCGGCAACGTGGTCGGCTTCGACGTGGAGATCGCCAAGGCGCTGTGCGTGAAGATGCAGGCCGAGTGCGAGATCGTCACCTCCGACTGGGACGGCATCATCCCGGCGCTCAACGCCAGGAAGTTCGACTTCATCGCCGCTTCCATGTCGATCACCGACGAGCGCAAGCAGGCGGTCGACTTCAGCGACCCGTACTACACCAACAAGCTGCAGTTCATCGCGCCCAAGTCGGTCGACTTCAAGACCGACGAGGCCAGCCTCGACGGCAAGGTGATCGGCGCACAGCGCGCCACCATCGCCGGCACCTGGCTGGAGGACAACCTCGGCGACGTGGTCGAGGTGAAGCTCTACGACACCCAGGAAAACGCCTACCTCGACCTGGCCGCCGGCCGCGTCGACGGCGTGCTGGCCGACAAGCTGGTCAACTGGGAATGGCTGAAGAGCGACGCCGGCAAGGACTTCGAGTTCAAGGGCGAGCCGGTGTACGACGACGACAAGATCGGCCTCGCCGTGCGCAAGGGCGACGACGCCCTGCGCGACAAGCTCAACGCCGCCCTCAAGGCGATCGTCGAGGACGGCACCTACAAGCAGATCAACGACAAGTACTTCCCCTTCAGCATCTACTGAGCCGCTAGCGGCGCGCCATCCTCACGCTGGCGCGCCGCCGACAAACCATGATTCCTGACCTTCAAGGCTTCGGGCCGGCGCTGGCCGCCGGCACCTGGATGACCATCAAGCTGTCCGTCGCCGCCGTCGGCGTCGGGCTGCTCCTCGGCCTGCTCGGCGCCCTCGCCAAGACCTCGGCCAGCCTGCCCCTGCGCCTGCTCGGCGGCGGCTACACCACGCTGGTGCGCGGCGTGCCGGAAACCCTGTGGGTGCTGATGATCTACTACGGCACGGTGAGCGGCCTGAATGCCGTCGGCGCGGCGTTCGGCTACCCCGAGCTGGCGCTGAACCCGTTCGCCGCCGGCACCCTGGCGCTGGGCCTGTGCTTCGGCGCCTACGCCACCGAGGTGTTCCGCGGCGCGCTGCTGGCCATTCCCAAGGGCCAGCGCGAGGCAGGCCAGGCGCTCGGCCTGTCCGGCCTGCGGATCTTCTGGCGCATCATCCTGCCGCAGCTGTGGCGCACCGCGCTGCCCGGCCTCGGCAACCTGTACATGATCCTGCTCAAGGACACCGCGCTGGTGTCGCTGATCTCGCTGGAGGAGATCATGCGCAAGGCGAGCGTCGCCTCCAACGCCACCAAGGCCCCCTTCACCTTCTACATGAGCGCCGCGGCCATCTACCTCGGCCTCACCGTGATCGTCATGCTGGTCCTGCACCAGCTGGAAAAACGCGCCGGCCGCGGCATCGCGAGGAACGAGCTATGAGCGGCTGGGAACTGCTGGTCAAATGGACCCCGAAGATGCTCGACGGCGTCGCCCTGACCCTCGAGCTGGTGGCGATCGCCGTGGTCGCCGGGCTGATCGTCGCCCTGCCGCTGGGCATCGCCCGCGCCTCGCGCCACTGGCATGTGCGCGCGCTGCCCTCGGCGTACATCTTCTTCTTCCGCGGCACCCCGCTGCTGCTGCAGCTGTTCATCGTCTACTACGGCCTGGCGCAGTTCCCGGAGGTGCGCAAGAGCGCGCTGTGGCCGTTCCTGCGCGACCCGTACTGGTGCGCGCTGGCGACCATGACCCTGCACACCGCGGCCTACATCGCCGAGATCATGCGCGGCGCGATCCACGCCGTGCCGGTCGGCGAGGTGGAGGCGGCGCGCGCGCTGGGCATGTCGCAGCGCCAGGCGCTGTGGCACATCATCCTGCCGCGCGCCGCACGCATCGGCCTGCCGGCCTACACCAACGAAGTGATCCTGATGCTCAAGGCCAGCGCGGTGGTCTACACCGTGACCCTCTACGACATCATGGGCATGGCGCGCACCATCAGCTCGCGCACCTACGAGCAGATGTTCTTCTTCGTCTACGCCGGGGCGCTGTACCTGGTCATCACCATCGGCCTGACCTGGATCTTCCGCGGCATCGAGCGCTGGCTGCGCATCGACGCGGCGCGCGCCCGCTGAGAAGCGGTGCCCTGGTGCGCGCGGCGCACCCTACCGGCGACCACCGCCGAACCGTAGGGTGCGCCATGCGCACCACGTCGCCGCTATAATCGCCGCCCGCCCACTGCCCGCCGCCGCCCGCCGTGTCCGACATCCTCCAAGGCCCCCTGCTGCGCCAGCGCTTCGCCGCGCTGGACGCCTTCCTGCGCGAACACCAGATGCTGTGGCGCGACAAGCCGTTCACCGCCCTGACCCTCGGCTGGGAGCGCGACTACCCCGCGCTGGCCGCCTGGCTGCGCGGACGCACGCTGGAGCAGGCCGACGCGGTGCACAACCACCCCGAGCAACTGGACGCCCCGGCGCCCTTCCCGCAGCTGGCCGCGCACGCCGCGCAGCTGGCCGCGGTCGGCGACCTGCCGGCTGGCGCCGTGGCGCCGTTGCCGGCGCAGTTCAGCGTCGACGTGCCGGGACGCAAGTGGCAGCAGATCGACGCCTTCGCCAGCCGCCTGCAGTTCCGCGAGCCGCCGCGCCACTGGCTGGACTGGTGCTCCGGCAAGGGCCACCTGGGCCGCCGCCTGGCCCACGCCGGCACGCCGCTGACCTGCCTGGAATACGACGCCGCGCTGGTCGCGGACGGCCAGCGCCTCAGCGATCGCCTCGCCCTGCCGGCGCGGCACCTCGAACAGGACGTGCTGGCTGCCGGCGCCAGCGAACGCCTGCAGGCCGGGCACACCCCGGTGGCCCTGCACGCCTGCGGCGAGCTGCACGTGCGCCTGCTGGAGCTGGCCAGCGCCAAGGGCTGCCGCCAGCTGGCGGTGGCGCCCTGCTGCTACAACCGTATCGCCACCGACGCCTACCGGCCGCTGTCGCAGCCGGCGCAGGCCTCGGCGCTGCACCTGAGCCGCGACGACCTGCGCCTGCCGCTGGCCGAGACGGTCACCGCCGGGGCGCGGGTGCGCCGCCAGCGCGACCAGTCGATGGCCCGCCGGCTGGCCTTCGACCTGCTGCAGCGCGAGCTGCGCGGGGTGGACGACTACCTGCCGGTGCCCTCGCTGGCGCCGGCCTGGCTGGACAAGCCGTTCGCCGAATACTGCCGCGAGCTGGCCGAACTGAAGGAGCTGCAGGCACCCGGCGAGCGCGACTGGGCGGCGCTGGAGGCCGCCGGCTGGCAGCGCCTGGCCGCGGTGCGCAACCTCGAGCTGGTGCGCGGCCTGTTCCGCCGGCCGCTGGAGCTGTGGCTGCTGCTGGACCGGGCGCTGTACCTGGAGGAGCAGGGCTATCGGGTGCGCCTCGGCGCCTTCTGCGACTACCGCCTGACCCCGCGCAACATCCTGCTGCTGGCCGAGCGCGTCTGAAGCGGATGCCGGGGAGGTAACTCGCGCAGCGATTATCTACCACCTGCCGGGAAGATCGCTGCGCGAGGCTTCCCTGCGCCTGGCTGGACTGCTGGTGCGCATGGCGCACCCTACGAACCAGCCTGAGCAAAACCGCCGTAGGGTGCGCCGCGCGCACCATGGGCACAGTGCGCGGGCGGCCTCCCACGCGCGAGCGTGGGAGCCATCACGGTCTGTCCCTACTCCACCCCGCCGCCGAGCGCCTTGAACAGGGCGATCTCGCTGGACAGCTGGGCCAGGCGGTCGCCGATCAGCTGCTGCTGCGAGCCGAACAGCTGGCGCTGGGCGTCGAGCAGGGTCAGCTGGCTGTCGACCCCGGTGCGGTAGCGGCGCTCGGCCAGGCGCCGGTACTCGGCGTTGGCCGCCACCAGCTGGCGCTGCGCCGCGAGCTGCGCGACGTAGGTGCTGCGCGCGGCGAGGCCGTCGGCGACCTCGCTGAACGCGGTCTGGATCGCCTGCTCGTACTGCGCCACCTCGACCTGCTTCTGCAGCTTGGCGTAGTCCAGGCTGCCCTTGAGGCTGCCGGCGGTGAAGATCGGCAGGTTGATCGACGGCTGGAACAGCCAGGTGCCGCTGCCGCCCTTGAACAGTCCGGACAGCTCGGTGCTGGCGCTGCCGGCGCGGGCGGTCAGGCCGATGCTCGGGAAGAACGCCGCGCGCGCCGCACCGATGTCGGCGTTGGCCGCCCTGAGCTGGTGCTCGGCGGCGAGGATGTCCGGGCGCCGCTGCAGCAGGTCGGAGGGCAGGCCCACCGGCAGCTCGGCCAGCTGCACCTGCTCCAGCGGCGCGGCCGCCGGCAGGTCGGCCGGCAGCGCACTGCCGAGCAGCAGCTGCAGGGCGTTGTGGTCCTGGGCGAGCAGGCGCTGGTACTGGGCGACGTTGACCCGCGCGCCCTCCACCGCGCTGCGCGACTGGCTCAGCTCCAGCGCCGAGGCGACGCCGACGTCGAAGCTGCGCTGGGTCAGCGCCAGGCTCTGCTCGTAGGTCTTCAGGGTCTCCTCGCTGAGCGCCAGCAGCTCGCGGTCGGCCTGCAGACGCAGCCAGGCGTCGGCGACGCTGGCCACCAGGCCGATCTGCGTGCTGCGCCGCGCCTGCTCGGTGGCGAAGTACTGCTCCAGCGCCGCCTGGTTGAGGCTGCGCAGGCGACCGAACAGGTCCAGTTCCCAGTCGGTGACGCCGACGGTGGCGCCGTACTCGCCGTTGGTCGCGGCGGAGCCGGTGCGGGTCAGGTCGGCCGGCAGGCGCTGGCGGGTGCCGCTGCCGCGGGCGTCGAGCTGCGGGAACAGCTCGGCGCGCTGGATGCGGTACAGCGCCTGGTAGGCCTGCACGTTGAGCGCCGCCACGCGCAGGTCGCGGTTGTTGTCCAGCGCCACCTCGATCAGGCGCTGCAGCGCCGGGTCGCGGAAGAAGCCGCGCCAGGCGGGCAGCGCGCTCGCCGCGCTGTCCGCCGCACCGGCATACACGCCCTCGGACGGCCAGGCGGCGGCCACCGGCGCCTCGGGGCGCTGGTAGTCGGGGATCAGCGAGCAGCCGCCGAGGCCCAGCAGGAGGCTCAGGGTCAGGATCGACTTGTTCACAGCGCGGACTCCTTCTCGGCCTGCACGCCCGGCTTGCGCTTGCGCTCGGTCAGCGAGCAGACCAGTACGTAGAACAGCGGGATCCAGAAGATCGCCAGCACCAGCGCGGAGAGCATGCCGCCGATCACCCCGGTGCCGATGGCGTGCTTGCTGCCGGCGCCGGCGCCGCTGGAGACGGCCAGCGGCACCACGCCGAGGATGAACGCCAGCGAGGTCATCACGATCGGCCGCAGACGCATGCGGCAGGCCTCCGCCGCGGCGTCGACCAGGCTCATGCCCTGCTCGTGCAGCGACTTGGCGAACTCGACGATGAGGATCGCGTTGCGCGCCGACAGGCCGATGGTGGTGAGCAGGCCGATCTGGAAGTACACGTCGTTGGACAGGCCGCGACCGTAGGTGGCCAGCAACGCGCCGATCACCCCCAGCGGCACCACCAGCATCACCGAGAACGGGATCGACCAGCTCTCGTACAGCGCCGCCAGGCAGAGGAACACCACCAGCAGCGACAGGGCGTACAGCGCGGTAGCCTGGTCGCCGGCCAGACGCTCCTCGTAGGACAGCCCGGTCCAGGCCAGGCCGACGCCCGGCGGCAGCTGGGCGGCGATCTTCTCCACTTCGGCCATCGCCTCGCCCGAGCTGTAGCCCGGGGCGGCGGCGCCGAGGATCTCCATCGCCGACACGCCGTTGTAGCGCGACAGCTTGGGCGGTCCGTAGATCCACTGGCCGCTGGCGAAGGCGCTGAACGGCACCATCTGGCCCTCGGCGTTGCGCACGAACCACTTGTCGAGGTCCTCGGGATTCATCCGCGCGGAGGCCTCGCCCTGCAGGTAGACCTTCTTCACCCGGCCGCGGTCGATGAAGTCGTTGACGTAGCTGCCGCCCCAGGCGATCGACAGGGTCTGGTCGATCTCGGCCAGCGACACGCCCTGGGCGCGCGCCTTCTCGTCATCGATCAGCAACTGGTACTGCGGCTCGTCGCGCAGGCCGTTGGGGCGCACGCCGGCCAGCTTGGGGTTCTGCCCGGCCAGTTGGAGGAACTGGTCGCGCGCCTGGCTGAGCACCTGGTGGCCGACGCCGGCGCGGTCCTGGAGGAACACGTTGAAGCCGGTGGCATTGCCCAGCTCCATCACCGCCGGCGGGGCGAAGGCGAACACCATGGCGTCGCGGAAGCCGAAGAAGCGCTGCTGGGCGCGCTGCGCCAGCTCGAACACGCCCTGGCCCGGCTCGGTGCGCTCGCTCCACGGCTTGAGGTTGATGAACGCCATGCCCGAGCTCTGCCCGCGGCCGGCGAAGTTGAAGCCGTTGACGGTGAACACCGACTTGACCACCTCGCCCTCCTCCTCGAGCAGGTACTCGCGCATCTGGCGGACCATCTCGTAGGTACGTTCGGCGCTGGAGCCGGCCGGGGTCTGCACCTGGGCGAACAGCACGCCCTGGTCCTCCTCCGGCAGGAACGAGGTGGGGATGCGGGTGAACATCCAGGCCATCACGCCGACGATCACCAGGTACATCAGCAGGTAGGGCGCCTTGCGCCGCAGAACCGCCTTGACGCCGCGCTCGTAGCCCTGCACGCCACGCTGGAAGCTGCGGTTGAACCAGCCGAAGAAGCCCTTCTTCTCGTGGTGCGCACCCTTGGCGATCGGCTTGAGCAGGGTGGCGCACAGCGCCGGAGTGAACACCAGCGCCACCAGCACCGACAGCGCCATGGCCGAGACGATGGTGATGGAGAACTGCTGGTAGATCACCCCGGTGGAGCCGGGGAAGAACGCCATCGGCACGAACACCGCCGACAGCACCAGGCCGATGCCGACCAGCGCGCCCTGGATCTGCCCCATCGACTTGCGGGTGGCCTCCAGCGGCGACAGCCCCTCCTCGCTCATCACCCGCTCGACGTTCTCGACCACCACGATGGCGTCGTCGACCAGCAGGCCGATGGCGAGGATCATGGCGAACATGGTCAGGGTGTTGATGCTGAAGCCGAACGCCGCGAGGATGCCGAAGGTGCCGAGCAGCACCACCGGCACCGCCAGGGTCGGGATCAGGGTGGCGCGGAAGTTCTGCAGGAACAGGTACATCACCAGGAACACCAGGCCGATGGCCTCGAACAGGGTGGTCACCACCCCCATGATCGACGCCGAGATCACCGGCGTGGTGTCGTACGGATAGACCGCCTTCATCCCCGGCGGGAAGAACGGCTCCAGCTCGTCGAGGGTCTGGCGCACCGCGGCCACGGTGTCCAGCGCGTTGGCGCCGGTGGCCAGCTTGACCGCGATGCCGGTGGCCGGCAGGCCGTTGTACTCGGCGCTGATGCTGTAGTTCTCGCCGCCCAGCTCGACGCGGGCGACGTCCTTCAGGCGCACCTGCGAGCCGTCGGCGTTGACCTTGAGGAGGATGTCGCGGAACTGCTCGGGGGTCTGCAGGCGGGTCTTGCCGATGATGGTGGCGGTCAGCTGCTGGCCCGGCGAGGCCGGCAGGCCGCCGAGCTGGCCGGAGGACACCTGCACGTTCTGCGCCTGGATGGCGCTCTTCACGTCCACCGGAGTCAGCGCGTAGTTGTTCAGCCGGGCCGGATCGAGCCAGATGCGCATGGCGTACTGGGCGCCGAACACCTGGAAGTCGCCAACGCCGCGGGTCCGCGACAGCGGGTCCTGGATGTTGGAGACGATGTAGTCGGCCAGGTCGTTGCGGTCCATGCTGCCGTCTTCGGATACCAGGCCGATCACCAGCAGGAAGTTGCGCACCGCCTTGGTGACGCGGATGCCCTGCTGCTGGACCTCCTGCGGCAGCAGCGGGGTGGCCAGCTGCAGCTTGTTCTGCACCTGCACCTGGGCGATGTCGGGATCGACGCCCTGGTTGAAGGTGGCGGTGATGGTCATGCTGCCGTCGGAGTTGCTCTCCGAAGAGATGTAGCGCAGGCCGTCGATGCCGTTGAGCTGCTGCTCGATCACCTGCACCACGGTGTCCTGCACCGTCTGCGCCGAGGCGCCCGGGTAGCGCACGGAAATGCCCACCGCCGGCGGGGCGATGCTCGGGTACTGGTTGATCGGCAGCTTGAGGATCGACAGGCCGCCGGCCAGCATGATCACCAGGGCGATCACCCAGGCGAAGATCGGCCGGTCGATGAAGAATCTGGACATGGCGCTATCCCCTTAACGGCCCTGGGCCGGCTGCTGCTGGGCGGCCGGCTGGCTCTCGGCAGGCTTGCCCAGCGCCGGCACGTTGCTCGCCGCCTGCACCTTGACCTCGACGCCCGGCTTGATGAACTGCAGGCCCTCGGTGATCAGCCGGTCGCCGGCCTCGAGGCCCTCGCTGACCAGCCAGAAGCTGCCGGCGGTGCGCTCGGCCTTGAGGGTGCGCACCTCGACCTTGTTCTCGGCATTGACCACCATGGCCACCGCCTCGCCCTTGGCGTTGCGCGTCACGCCCTGCTGCGGGGCGAGGATCGCCGCGCTCTTGCTGCCGGTCTGCAGCCGCGCCTGGACGAACATCCCCGGCAGCAGCTCGTGCTGCGGGTTGGGGAACACCGCGCGCAGGGTCACCGAGCCGGTGCCCGGATCTACCGACACCTCGGAGAACTCCAGGCGTCCGTCGTGGGCGTAGGCGCTGCCGTCGGGCAGGCTCAGGCTCACCCTGGCGGCGGTGTCGCCGGCCTTCTCCAGCTGGCCGGCGGCCAGCTCGCGACGCAGGCGCAGCAGCTCGGTGGCCGGCTGGGTGACGTCGACGTAGATCGGATCGAGCTGCTGGATCACCGCCAGTTCCTGTGCCTGCCCGCTGCTGACCAGCGCGCCCTCGGTCACCGCCGAGCGGCCAATGCGCCCGCCGATCGGCGCCAGCACCTTGGTGTAGCGCAGGTCGATGCGCGCCTTCTCCAGCGCCGCCTCGGCCTGCAGCTGGGCGGCGCGCGCCTCGTCGTACTGCTGGCGGCTGACCGCCTGGTCGGCCACCAGCACCTTGTAGCGCTCGGCCAGCGAACGGCTCGACAGCAGGGTGGCCTCGGCGCTCTTCAGGGTCGCCTCGTAGGTCGCCGGGTCGATCTGGTACAGCTGCTGGCCGGCCTTGACCTCGCGGCCCTCGGCGAACAGGCGCTTGAGCACGATGCCGTCGACCTGCGGACGCACCTCGGCGATCCGGTAGGCCGCGGTGCGTCCCGGCAGCTCGCTGGTCAGGGTGAACGGCTGCGCCTCGAGGGTCACCACGCCTACCTGCGGCGCCGGGCGGGCCTGCTGCGGCGCCGCCTCCTTCTGGCAGCCGGCCAACAGCAAAAGCGACAGCAGGGCGGAGGCGCCCAGCGTCGCGCGTGCGGAGGAGCTATTCATCGGAAAGCCTCGAATTCGTTGTGCACAAGCAAGGTTGGAATCGGGGAGGAGATTGCATCTCCAGTGCCAGACACTATACTTACATTCGCGTCTGTTTGTAAATTCGCAGAATTGCAAGTATCCACTCGCACGCCCGGAAGATCGCGCCAGAACCCCGCTCGCCGCCAGCAGCGTTTTTTGTGAGACTGCGCGCCCTCGACACCACAGGGAAGTCACAATCCGCCACAGGCCCAGAGACCTCCGCATGGCTCGCAGAACCAAAGAAGAAGCCGAAGCCACTCGGCAACAGATCCTCGACAGCGCCGAACGCGTGTTCGCCGCCAAGGGGGTCGCCCACACCACCATGGCCGACATCGCCGCCGACGCCGGGGTGTCCCGTGGCGCGGTGTACTGGCACTTCACCAGCAAGGCCGACGTGTTCAACGCCCTGCTCACCCGCCAGCATGACGCCAACAAGGTGGTCTGCTCCGCCGCCCGCAATCCCGACGAGGCCGACCCGCTCGGCCAGATCCGCAACATTCTCGTGCACTTCCTGTGCAAGACGGTGCACGACCCCCAGCAGCGCCGGGTCAACGAGATCTTCCACCACAAGTGCGAACTGGCCGGCGACCAGGAAAGCCTGCGCGAGCTGCTGCAGGCCACCGGCGACGAGATCGACCGCGACATCGCCCTGTCGCTGCGCAACGCCATCAGCCGCGGCCAGCTGCCCGCCGACCTCGACCTGACCCGCGCCGCCATCGGCATGCATGCCTACATCCACGGCCTGATCAACAACTGGCTGCTGCGCCCGGACAGCTTCGCCCTCGACCAGGAAGCCGGCGCGCTGGTCGACGCGCTGCTCGACATGCTGCGCTACAGCCCGGCACTGCGCCTGCCGGCCGGCTGACCGCGCTCAGCCGGCCAGAGCGACGATTCCCGCCACCACCGCGCCCAGCGCCGCAGCCGGCAGCGCCTCGCGGCGGGCGAACAGCTCGCCCAGGCTGCGGTAGTACCACAGCACGCCTTCGCGTCCGCCGCTGAAGCGCTCGAGGCTCGCGGGGCCGAACCGCTCCAGGTCGTGCAGGATGCAGCGGGCGTTGTGCAGCTTGTCGCAGGCGTTGACCAGCAGCGAGTCGGCACCGACCTCGGCGAGATGGGCCAGGTAGCGCTGCTTGCGCGCCCGCCACTCGGGCTCGCCCTGGTCGAGGGCATCGGTGCAGTCGAGCACCATGCGCAGCACCCGTTCGCCGAAGTACTGGTTGATCTGCGAGGCGTGCTGGTGGCCGCCGTCCTCGACCACGTCGTGCAGCAGGGCGGCGATGGCCTGGTCCTCGTCGCCGCCGTACTCCAGCACCAGGGCGCTGACCGCCAGCGGGTGGGAGATGTAGGGCACCGCGGTGCCCTTGCGCAGCTGGCCGGCGTGCACGTGGGCGGCATAGCCGAAGGCGCGGGACAGCCGCTCGCTGTGCTTCATCGCGGACGGCTCCCGATGCTGGCGGATGGGTGGCTGGGCGGTCGCCGCGGCGGCCTGGGCGGGGGCGCCGAGCCGCTGCATGGCGGTGACCAGTGTGGGAATCCTGCGCATGTCGTCATCTCCTGCCGCGCCCGCTTGTGCTTGCCTGACGCCGCCACCCTATGTAGCTTCAGGCGACAGGTCCATCCTGTAGAAGTACACAGGTAAAGTTTTGGCGCACATGGAGGCAAGATGAAGGGACGACCCGCGCTGGACGAGATCCACTGGGATCTGGCCATGCGCTACCGGCTGATCGAGACCATCGCCCTGTGGGAAGGGCGGCTGACCACCCAGCACCTGATGCAGGGCTTCGGCATTTCCCGCCAGCAGGCGAGCAAGGACATCAACAGCTACATCCGGGAACATGCGCCAAGAAACTTGACATATGACGCCAGCCTGAAGGGCTACGCGCCGACCCGCCAGTTCCGCCCGCGCTTCATCGACACCAGCGCCAGCGCCTACCTGCACCTGCTCAACCAGAGCCGCGAGCGTGCCCCGCACATCGAGGGCCTGGAACGCAGCTATGCGCACAGCGAGGTGGTCGAGCTGCCCGACCGCAGCGTGCGCCCGGAAGTGCTGCGCCCGCTGCTGCGCGCCTGCCGCGAGGGGCTGCGCCTGGAGGCCGAGTACGTGTCGTTCAACACCCCGCGGGTCGAGGTGCGGGTGATCGCCCCGCACACCCTGGTGTTCACCGGCATGCGCTGGCACGTGCGCGCCTACTGCGAGAAGAACCGCGACTGGCGCGACTTCGTGCTCAGCCGCTTCCGCGGCACGCCGGAGCTGCTCGACCGCACGGCGCAGGGCCGCGACTACGATCCGGGCTGGAACACCCGGGTCGACGTGATCCTCGAGCCGGATGCTCGCCTGCTGGCGGAGCAGAAGGCGATCACCGAGAGCGACTACGCCATGCAGGGCGGCCGTCTGGTGCTGCCGACCCGCGGCGCGCTGGTGCAGTACGTGCTGCAGCGCTACCAGCTCGATCCGACCAAGCTGCACCCCAATCCGGCGGCGCAGCAGCTGCAGGTAGCCAACCTGGAGGCGCTCAAGCCCTGGCTGTACTGAGCCGGGCATCGGCCCCTCTTGCCTGGGCGGCGCACATGGCCAACACTCGGCGCAGGCGGTGGCGCCGCACGGCGCCGCCTCATCCATCTCCAGAAAGAAAGTGCGGGTTATCACCATGTCGGACAGAACGGGCAGCAGTGCCAGCTACAGGCAGCGCGAGGCGGGTTATCGCGACAAGGCGCTGAAGATGTATCCGTGGGTCTGCGGCCGCTGCGCGCGGGAATTCACCTATTCCAACCTGAGCCAGCTGACCGTCCACCATATCGACCACAACCACGACAACAATCCGGCCGACGGCAGCAACTGGGAGTTGCTCTGCCTGTATTGCCACGACCACGAACACTCCAAGTACTCCATCTACAACGGCGAGAATGGCAGCGCGGTGATTCCCGGCGAGAAGTCGCCACAGGTGAAGCACAATCCGTTCGCCAACCTCAAGTCGCTGATGGACAAGCAGCAGAAGTAGTTGCCGGACAGGGCCGCCGGCCACGACCGCAACCGATGCGCGCGACGCATCTCCCGGCGCGGCGGATCGCCAGTTTCCGCCGCGCCCATCCATACCCAGGAAAATCCCATGCAAGACTATGAAAAGCCCCTCGACGAGGCGGAAATCGACCAGCTGAACGAACTGCTGTTCAGCTATTCGGAAAAGGCCGAGCAGGAGCATGGCAAGGACGGCGAGGAAGTGGATTGCGTGTTCAGCGTTTCCGAGCTGGACGGCTTCCTCACCGCGGTGCTCACCGGCCTCAATCCGATTTCGCCGGCGGAGTGGCTGCCGGCGCTGTGGCGCGGCAAGTTGCCGAAGTTCGAGACCGAAGCCGAACTGCAGCAGCTCACCGACCTGCTGATGCGCCACATGAATGCCCTGGCCCACAGCCTGTTCGAGGACCCGGAAAGTTTCGCGCCCATCTACGAGATCGGCGACGAGGACGGCAGCGAAGAAGTGCTGGTGGACGAGTGGTGCTACGGCTACATGCGCGGCGTCGAGCTGCGCGACAAGGACTGGCAGGCCCTGCGCGACGCCCAGCCGGAGCTGCTGCTGCCGTTCATGCTGCTCAGCGGCGCCTTCTCGCTGGACGACGGCGAGGAGGTGACCGAGGAGGAACTGGAGGAAATGCGCGAGAGCCTGCCCGACCTGGTGTTCGCCATCCGCGACTTCTGGATGGCCGAGGCGGAAAAGCCCAAGGCGCCGAAGATCGGCCGCAACGATCTGTGCCCGTGCGGCAGCGGCAAGAAATACAAGCAGTGCTGCCTGCACTGAGGCGTCCCTGAACGCCGCGAATGTCGGCCGCGCTTGGCGGCCGGCATTCCGCCCTCCCGCACCGGGTCCAGAGCCGCAGTGTGGGAATTCCGTCAGTTCCCCCGCACTGCCGCCAATTCCCTCCGCTATTATTGAAACTATTGACGGCAGGCAGCCGCCTCTATAAAAAGCAGCCTCTTGTCCGCAACGGGAACAGGTGCAGGGAGTGCAGGTAATTCGCGTGTGCGGATTTTCCTATTGCCGACCCATTCCCTTTCCCGGAGAAACTCGATGTCCAAACTGTTGGAATTCCGCAAGGCCGAACAGGCGCTCAGGGAGCAACTGGCGCGCCTGGAATCGCTCAAGCACGACCAGGAACTCAAGCACGAAATGGAATTCGAGGAAAAACTCAAGGCGCTGCTGCAGGAGTACGGTTTCAAACTGCAGAACATCGTCGACATCCTCGATCCGCAACCGATCCATATTCCCGAGCTGGAACTCCTGGAGCAGCAGGGCGGCCGCCGCGTGCGCAAGCTGCAGGTGTGGAAGAACCCGGTCACCGGCGAAGTGCTGGAAACCAAGAGCGGCAACAACAAGAAGCTCAAGGCCTGGAAGGAAGAGTACGGCGAGAAGTTCGTCTCGACCTGGCTGCAGAAGGACTGAGGTCCGGCCCTGCCGCACGGCATGATCGCTCCCATGCACCTGCGTGGGGGCGCAAGCGCTGGACGCTGCGCGCCCCGGCGATGCCCGCTCCGGGCGCCCCTGCGACGCTCGACCTGTAGCCTCCCGCCCGCTTTTCTCGCACACTGCCCGCCATAGCTGCCGCCCTACGGCCCTGTCAGGGAGTGATCCGTGTCGTCCGCCCTCCGCCCCCGTCCCGTTCTCCTCCTGCTCCTGCTGCCGCTCGCCCTGCTGCTGTTGCTCGCCTGGCGCCACTGGCAGGGGCCGCCGCTGCCCGGCTACCGGCTGGAGACGCGCCCGCTGGTGCAGCGCGTGGTGGCCAGCGGCGAGGTCAGCAGCCAGTCGCTGGCGCGCATCGGCAGCGAGCTGACCGGCGTGGTCAGGGCCCGCCATGTGCGCGAGGGCGATGCGGTCAAGCCCGGCGACCTGCTGCTGGAGCTGGACGACCGCGAGCAGCGGGCCCGCCTGGGCGAGGCCGAGGCGGCGCTGCGCCAGCTGATCGACGCCGAGCGCCCGCAGGCGCGCGCGGCGCTGCGCGAGGCCGAGAGCCAGCTGCAGCGCGCCGGCAGCGAGCGCCAGCGGCGCGAGACGCTGTTCGCCCGCCAGCTGCTGTCCGCCGAGGCCCGCGACCAGGCCCGCCACGCCGAGGTGGCCGCGCGCGCCGCCCGCGACCGCGCGCAGCTGGCCGCCGCCGCCCTGGCCGAGGGCGGCAGCGCCGAGCAGCAGGCACGCCAGCGCGTGGAACAGGCGCGCAGCGCGCTGGCCAGGACGAAGATCCACGCTCAGGTCGAAGGCAGCGTGCAGACCCGCAACGTCGAGCCCGGCGACCTGGTGCGCCCGGGCGATACCCTGCTGGAAATCGCCCGCCAGGGCAGCCAGGAGATCCTCCTGCCGCTGGACGAGAAGAGCCTCGCCCCGCTCGCCCTCGGCCAGAGCGCGCAGGTGATCGCCGACGCCTTTCCCGAGCGGGTGCTGGCCGCGCGGGTCGCCTGGCTGGCCCCGGCGGTCGACCCGGCGCGCGGCACCCTCGACGTGCACCTCGACCTGGCCGAGCCGGCCGGCTTCCTGCGCCAGGGCATGACCGTCTCGGTGAGCATCGAGACCGCACGCCGCGAGCGCGCCCTGGTGATCGCCAACGACGCCCTGCGCGCGGTCGCCGGCGGGCGCGCCGAGGTGCTGCGCGTGCGCGGCGGCGAGGTCGAGCGGGTCGCGGTGACCCTCGGCCTGCGCGGCACCGCGCTCAGCGAGGTGGTCGAGGGCCTGGCCGAGGGCGATGCGGTGCTCGCCGCCGACGCCGAGCCCGGCCAGCGCGTGCGCGTGCGCAAGCAGCCGCTGCCGGCCGGCGTGGCGGAGTGAGGCCATGCGCCTGATCGACACCCAGTGGGTCGAATGGAAGATCGCCCTGCGCTTCCTCGCCGACAACCGCCTGCAGAGCCTGCTGATCATCGTCGGCATCGCCGTCGGCTCGGCGGTGATCGTGTTCATCACCGCGCTGATCACCGGCCTGCAGGCCAACGTCATCGAACGCACCCTCGGCACCCAGGCGCACATCCGCATCCTGCCGCCGGACGAGGTCAACCGCGTGCCGCCGCCGCAAGACGGTGCCGTGGCGCTGACCCTGGAAAGCCCGCGCGCCCAGCGCCTGCGCACCATCGTCAACTGGCCCGACGTGCGCGACGTCCTCGACCAGCAGCCGCAGCTGCGCGCGGTGTCGCCGCTGATCAGCGGCCCGGCCATCGCCCGCCGCGGCGTGGCGCGCGCCTCGGTGGCCCTGCTCGGCATCGACCCCGCGCGCTACCAGCGCATCATCCCCATCGAGCCGCACCTGATCGCCGGACGCTTCCGGGTCGAGGCCGGCCATGCGGTGATCGGCAAGGAGCTGGCCGAGGATCTCGGCCTGGGCATCGGCGACAAGCTGCGCCTGGACGCCGGCGAGGGCCGCGAGGCGGTGGTCGACGTTTCCGGCATCTTCGAGCTGGAAGTGCGCGAGCTGGACGCGCGCTACGTCTACCTCGACCTCAAGCAGGCGCAGACCCTGCTCGACCTGCCCGGCGGGGTGACTGTGATCGAGACCGCGGTGCAGCAGATCTTCCAGGCCGAGGCCATCGCCACGCGCCTGGCGCGCCTCACCGGGCTCAAGGCGGAAAGCTGGATGGCCACCAACGGCCAGCTGCTCAACGCGCTGCGCTCGCAGACCATGACCACCCAGATGATCCGCCTGTTCGTCGGCCTGTCGGTGGCCTTCGGCATCGCCAGCGTGCTGGCGGTCAGCGTGGTGCAGCGCACCCGCGAGATCGGCATCCTGCGCGCCATGGGCAGCCCGCGCGGGCAGATCCTGCGCGTGTTCCTCCTGCAGGGCGGTCTGCTCGGCCTGGCCGGCTCCGGCCTCGGCGGACTGGTCGGCTGGTCGCTGGTGCAGGTGTTCAACGTGTTCGGCCCCGGGCTGTTCTTCATCCCGGTCGACCCGACGCTGATTCCCACGGCCATGGCGGTGGCCACCGTCACCGGGGTGCTGGCCGCGGCCATGCCGGCGCGCCGCGCGGCCCGTTACGACCCGGCAGTGGCGATCCGCTATGTCTGAATTCGAACGCGACCAGGAAGTGCTGCGCCTGGCCGGTCTGTGCAAGGCCTACAACCCCGGCACGCCGCTGGAGCAGCAGGTGCTGCACGACATCGACCTGCGTCTGGTGCGCGGCGAGCTGACCGCGCTGATCGGCCCGTCCGGCTCGGGCAAGAGCACCCTGCTCAACCTCATCGGCCTGCTCGATTCGCCCACCGCCGGCGAGCTGTACCTGCTCGGCCAGCCGACCCGCGAGCTGGACGACGGCGCGCGCACCCGCCTGCGCAACGAGGCGATCGGCTTCGTGTTCCAGTTCCACCACCTGATCCCGGCGTTCAGCGTGCTGGACAACGTGCTGATGCCGCTGATGATCCGCCACGGCAAGCCGCGCGCCGAGGACCGCGAGCTGGCCCTCGAGCTGCTGCACGCGGTCGGCCTGGCCGGCTTCGCCGCCAGCAAGGCCAACCGCATCTCCGGCGGCCAGCAGCAGCGGGTGGCCATCGCCCGCGCGCTGGTGACCCGCCCGGCGCTGCTGCTGGCCGACGAGCCGACCGGCAACCTCGACACCAGGACCGCGGAAAGCGTGTTCGCCCTGTTCCGCCGCTTCAACCGCGAGTTCGGCTGCGCGGTGCTGGTGGTCACCCACGACCCGCGCCTGGCGGCCAGCTGCGCGCGCACCGTGCAGTTGGTCGACGGGCGCATCGTCAGCGACCAGCTGAATGGCTGAGTAGGGTGCGCCGTGCGCACCAAGGCGCTACCCATGGTGCACACGGCGCACCCTACTGCACGCGGAAATTCTTGAACTGCCAGGGATCGTCCGTGTCGAGGTCCTCGTCGAACAGCCAGCCGCGCCCCTCCAGCGGCGTCCAGTCGCTGAACGCGCCGACCAGCTCGCCGAGGTAGGGCCGGCAGAAGTCGAGGATCTCCTCGAAGGGCATCTCGTCGGGCTCGACCACCCCGCAGGCCGGGTTGCGCATCGCCCAGAGCACCCCGGCGACAACGCCCACCGTCACCTGCAGGCTGGTCGGGCCGTTGGCCGGACACAGCGCACGGGCCTGCTCGACGGACAGCCGCGAGCCGTACCAGTAGGCTCCGTCGTCGTGACCGAGCAGCAGCACGCCCAGCTCGTCGACGCCGGAGACGATACCGTCGCGCAGCACGCGTAGCCGCGGCTGCAGCTGCCAGTTGCGCCCGGCCAGTTCGTCCAGCGACAGCACGGTGTCGTCGCAGGGGTGATAGGCATAGAGCACGGTCGGCCGGTACTCGGGGGCATCGTCCGTGCCCAGGGTGAAGTAGTCGGCGATGGAGATCGCCTCGCCGTGGCTGATCAGGAAGCCGTGGTAAGGACCGGCCAGCGGCGTCCAGCTGCGCACCCGGGTGGCCGCGCCCGGACGCTCCAGGTAGATGGCCGCCTGGCTGCCCCCGGCGTGGCGACGGCCGTCGGCGGGCAGGTGACGCTCGTGGCTGCCCCAGCCCAGCTCGACCGGCTGCAGCAGCTCGCTGACGAAGCCGGGCACCGACCAGGTGTTGACGAACTCGTCCGGCACCTTGCGCTGGCGGTCCACCTGCCAGTCGCGCTCGGCGACGTGGATGACGCGCACGCCCAGGCGCTGCGCCAGGCGCGCCCACTCCGTGCGGCTGGCCGGCGCCGGCTGCGCCATGCCGTTGCCGGCGGCCAGTTCGAGCAGCGCCATCTTCACCAGGTGCGATACCAGCCCCGGATTGGCACCGTGGGCCAGCACCGCGGTCGGCCCGGGCACATCGCTCCGGCGCAGCGCCAGCGCCGCCTCGCGCAGGGCGTAGTTGCTGCGCTGCGCCGCCGGCAGGCGGCGGTCGACGTAACCGCCGGCCCAGGGCTCGATGCAGGCGTCCAGATAGAGGGCGCCGCGCTCGCGGCACAGCGCGATCAGCGCCACGCTGCTGACGTCCACCGACAGGTTGAGCAGGAAGTCGCCCGGATCGAGCAGCGGCTCGAGCGCCGTGCGGTAGTTGGCCGGGGTGAGCGCCAGCTGGCGATGGGCGATGCCGGCCTGCTCGGCCGCGGCGAAACCCTCGGCGTCGGCGGCGAGAATCACCAGCTGCGCCGGGCGCAGGGCGATGTGGCGCAGCAGCAGCGGCAGCACCCCCTGGCCGATGCAGCCGAAGCCGAGCAGGACGATGCGCCCGGCGAACGCCTGACGCTGATGCGAAGTGTCCAATGGCCGTCCCCCTTCCTGGCATTCCTAGCATAGGCCTCAGTATAGGAAGCGGGACGCGAGCGGGAGGGAAGACGGCCCTGGGGTGTGCCGGCCGCCCTGCGGGCGACCGGCATGGCCGGGCTCAGAGCGCGCGGCCGAGCTCCGGCACCGCCTCGAACAGGTCGGCGACCAGGCCGTAGTCGGCGACCTGGAAGATCGGCGCTTCCTCGTCCTTGTTGATCGCCACGATCACCTTGGAGTCCTTCATCCCCGCCAGGTGCTGGATGGCACCGGAGATGCCGACGGCGATGTACAGCTCGGGGGCGACTATCTTGCCGGTCTGCCCCACCTGCATGTCGTTGGGTACGAAACCGGCATCGACCGCCGCGCGCGAGGCGCCCACCGCGGCGCCGAGCTGGTCGGCCACCCGATACAGCAGCTGGAAGTTGTCGCCGTTCTGCAGGCCGCGACCGCCGGAGACGACGATCTTCGCCGCGGTCAGCTCGGGACGCTCGGACTGCGCCAGCTCCGCGCCGACGAAGCAGGAAATCCCGTAGTCCTCGCCACAGGCCAGGGTCTCGATCGCGGCGCTGCCGCCCGTGGCGGCCACCGCGTCGAAGCCGGTGGCGCGCACGCTGATGACCTTGACCGCCGCGCTGGACTGCACGGTGGCGATGGCGTTGCCGGCGTAGATCGGCCGCTGGAAGGTGTCGGCACTGACGACCTTGATGATCTCGGAGATCTGCTCGACGTCGAGCAGCGCGGCGACCCGCGGCAGGACGTTCTTGCCGTTGCTGGTGGCCGGCGCCAGCACGTGGCTGTAGGCGCGGCCCAGCTCGGCCAGCAGCGGCGCGAGGTTCTCCGGCAGCTGGTGGGCATAGGCCGGGGCATCGGCGACCAGCACCTTGCTCACCCCGGCGAGCTGGGCCGCGGCGGCGGCCACCGCGCCGCAGCCCTGGCCGGCGACCAGCAGGTGGATGTCGCCGCCGATCTGACTGGCGGCCGCGAGGGTGTTGAGGGTGGCCGCGGCCAGCGCGGCATTGTTGTGCTCGGCGAGTACCAGGATAGCCATCAGATCACCTTCGCTTCGTTCTTCAGTTTGTCGACCAGCTCGGCCACCGAGCCGACCTTGATCCCGGCCTTGCGCGCGGCCGGGGCCTCGACCTTGAGCACCTTCACCGTGGAGGCGGTGGACACGCCGAGCGCCTCGGGCGTCAGCACGTCCAGCGGCTTCTTCTTGGCCTTCATGATGTTGGGCAGCGAGGCATAGCGCGGCTCGTTGAGGCGCAGGTCGGTGGTGACGATGGCCGGCAGTTTCAGCGCAACGGTCTGCAGGCCGCCGTCGATCTCGCGGGTGACGCGGGCCTGTTCGCCGGCGATCTCCAGCCTGGAGGCGAAGGTGCCCTGGGCGAAGCCGGTCAGCGCAGCGAGCATCTGCCCGGTCTGGTTGTTGTCGCTGTCGATGGCCTGCTTGCCGAGGATCACCAGCTGCGGCTGCTCCTTGTCGACCACCGCCTTGAGCAGCTTGGCCACCGCCAGCGAGCCGAGCTCGGCAGCACTCTCGACCAGCACGGCGCGGTCGGCGCCGAGGGCCAGGGCGGTGCGCAGCTGCTCCTGGGCGGCGTTCGGGCCGACCGAGACCACCACCACCTCGCTGGCGATGCCCCTTTCCTTGAGGCGCACCGCCTCTTCCACGGCGATCTCGCAGAACGGATTCATCGCCATCTTGACGTTGGCCAGGTCGACGCCGGAGCCGTCGGCCTTGACGCGGACCTTGACGTTGTAGTCCACCACGCGTTTCACGGTCACGAGGATCTTCATCGGTTGCCTCTTGTTGTCACTTGAAGTTGCGGCGAATCAGCTTCTGCACCCAGCCGACGATGCCGGCGCGGAACAGCAGCACGCAGAGCACGAAGATCACCCCGAGGATGACGTGCACCCAGTCGCCCAGCGGGCCGTTGGACAGGTAGCTCTGCAGGGTCACCACCACGCCGGCGCCGACCAGCGGGCCGAGCACGGTGCCGACGCCGCCGAGCAGGGTCATCAGGATCACCTCGCCGGACATGTGCCAGTGGGCGTCGGTCAGCGAGGCCAGCTGGAACACCACGGTCTTGGTCGCCCCGGCCAGGCCGGTGAGGGTGGCGGAGATGACGAAGGCCAGCAGCTTGTGGGCGGCGACGTTGTAGCCGAGGGAGATGGCGCGCGGCTCGTTGTCGCGGATCGCCTTGAGCACCTGGCCGTAGGGCGAGTGGATAGTGCGCTGGATCACCGCGAAGCCGAACACGAACACCGCCAGCACGAAGTAGTACATCGCCAGGTTGCTCTTCAGGTCGATCAGGCCGAACAGCTCGCCGCGCGGCACGCCCTGCAGGCCGTTCTCGCCGCCGGTGAACGGCGCCTGGACGAACAGGAAGAACACCAGCTGCGCCAGCGCCAGGGTGATCATGGCGAAATAGATGCCCTGGCGGCGGATCGCCAGCAGGCCGAAGCCCAGGCCGAGCACGCCCGAGGCCACCGTGCCGGCAAGGATGCCCAGCTCGGTGGACAGCCCCGAGTACTGGCTGAGCAGGTAGCCGGTGACGTAGCCGCCGGTGGCGAGGAAGGCGGCGTGGCCGAAGGACAGCAGCCCCGCGTAGCCGAGCAGCAGGTTGAAGGCGCAGGCGAACAGGGCGAAGCACAGCAGCTTCATCAGGAACACCGGGTACACCGCCAGCGGGGCGACCAGCGCCACGCCGAGCAGCACCAGGTAGCCGACCAGCTTGCGCCGCTGCTGCGCGCGACGGCGCTCCAGCTCGACCTGCGGATGGGCGACGGCCGCGGCCGCCTGAATGTTTTCCAGACTCGACATGCTCATGCCTCCTTCCCGAACAGTCCCGCCGGGCGGAACAGCAGGACGATCACCATCACCAGGAACACCACGGTGCTGGCCGCCTGCGGATAGAACACCTTGGTCAGGCCCTCGATCAGGCCCATGGCCAGACCGGTGACGATGGCGCCCATGATCGAGCCCATGCCGCCGATCACCACCACGGCGAACACCACGATCAGCAGGTTGGCGCCCATGGTCGGGCTGACCGGGTAGATCGGCGCGGCGAGCACCCCGGCGAAGGCGGCCAGCGCCACGCCGTAGCCGTAGGTCAGGGTGATCAACAGCGGCACGTTGATGCCGAAGGCCTGCATCAGCTTGGGGTTCTCGGTGCCGGCGCGCAGGTAGGAGCCGAGGCGCGTGCGCTCGATCATGTACCAGGTGGCAATGCACACCACCAGCGCGGCCACCACCACCCAGGCGCGGTAGGTGGGCAGGAACATGAAGCCGAGGTTGACGCCGCCCTTGAGCAGCTCGGGCATCGGGTAGGAGGCCCCGGACACGCCGAACAGCTTGACGAAGCTGCCCTCGACGATCAGCGCCAGGCCGAAGGTCAGCAGCAGGCCGTAGAGGTGGTCCTCGCCGGCGATGCGCCGCAGCAGGTGGCGCTCGACGGCCATGCCGATGGCACCGACCAAGAGCGGCGACAGCACCAGCGCCACCCAGTAGTTGACGCCCAGGTAGTTGAGGCCGAGCAGCGCGGCGAAGGCGCCGAGCATGTACAGCGCACCGTGGGCGAAGTTGATGATGCGCAGCAGGCCGAAGATGATCGCCAGGCCGAGGCTGAGCAGCGCGTAGAAGGCGCCGTTGATCAGGCCGAGCAGCAGCTGGCCGAGCAGCACGCCCAGGGGAATACCGAATACGAGAGTCATGAGTCACCACCCACAGGAAGTCCGCGACACCCGGCCGCGCGGGCCGGGTGGATGGCTCGCTCCCGCACGCACTCAGGCGCGCGGGAGCCGGCGGTCGATCAGTTCTTCGCCACCCGATCCTTGACCAGCTTGCACTGGCTCTCGCTCAGCGGGCGGAAAGCCTGGTCGCCGGGGATGGTGCTGACGATCTTGTACAGGTCCCACTCGCCCTTCGACTCGGCCGGGGTCTTC
Source organism: Pseudomonas sp. AN-1 (assembly GCF_034057115.1). Lineage (NCBI taxonomy): Bacteria > Pseudomonadati > Pseudomonadota > Gammaproteobacteria > Pseudomonadales > Pseudomonadaceae > Pseudomonas > Pseudomonas sp. AN-1. The sequence goes on from NZ_CP139195.1 coordinate 2,768,517, forward strand.
ACCTGGGCCAGGTACATGTCGTGGACCATGCGGCCGTCCTCGCGGATCTTGCCGCCCTTGGCGAACATGTCGTTGACCGGGGTGGCGGCCATCTTGGCGCGCACGGTGGTGGTGTCGTCGCTGCCGGTTTCCTTGACCGCGTTGAGGTAGTGCATGGTCGCCGAGTAGACGCCGGCCTGGGACATGGTCGGCATGCTGCCGACGCGCTCGAAGTAGCGCTTGGCCCAGGCGCGGGTCTCGTCGTTCATGTCCCAGTACCAGCCGGTGGTCAGCATCAGGCCCTGGGTGACGTCCAGGCCCATGGCGTGGATGTCGTTGAGGAACACCAGCATGCCGGCCAGCGTCTGCCCGGACTGGGTGACGCCGAACTGGCTGGCGGTCTTCAGCGCGTTGACGGTGTCGGCGCCGGCGTTGGCCAGCGCCACCACCTGGGCGCCGGAGCCCTGGGCCTGGAGGATGTAGGAGGAGAAGTCCTGGCTGGGGAACGGATGGCGCACGGTGCCGACCACGCTGCCGCCGCCACCGGTCACCACCTTGGTGATGTCCGCCTCGAGGGCATGCCCGAAGGCATAGTCGGCGGTCAGCATGTACCAGCTCTTGCCGCCGGATTCGAGCACCGCCTTGGCGGTGCCGTTGGCCAGCGCGTAGGTGTCGTAGGTCCAGTGGATATGGTTGGGCGAGCAGGATTCGTTGGTGATGCCCGAGGAGGCGGCGCCGGAGATCAGCGCCAGCTTGTCGGCCTGCTCGACCACCTTGACCGCCGCCAGCACCACCGAGGAGGCGACCAGGCCGGTCACCATGTCGACGTTGCGCTCGTCGACCCACTGGCGCACGGTGTTGGCGCCGACGTCCGGCTTGTTGAGGTCGTCGGCGTTGAAGATGACGATCTTCTTGCCGTCGACGTTGCCGCCGAAATCCTCCACCGCCATCTTCAGCGCCTCCAGGCCACCGGGACCGGCGAGGTCGCGGTAGGTGCCGGACATGTCGGCGAGGTAGCCGATGCGGATCTCGTCGTCGCTGACCGCCGCCTGCGCGCTGCCGGCGATCAGGCTGGAGACGAGCAGAGCGGTTGCGGTCTTCTGGAATACCTTCATGTGTTCACCCACTGTTCCATGGTTATTGTTGTGGTACAGACGAGCAGACCGACGGAAGCCCGCCGGCGCGTGCGCGCCGGGCAGGTGCCGCGGGGTATTACGGGGTTCAGACGCCCAGACAGGTGTTGAGCAGTTCCTTCTTCGCCGGCAGTTCGGCGGCGCTGATCTCCTCGACGATCTGGCCGTGCTCCATCAGGTAGTGGCGGTCGGCCAGCGGCGCGGCGAAGCGGAAGTTCTGTTCGACCAGGACGATGGTCAGGCCCTTGTCCTTGAGCTTGAGCAGCACCTCGCCGAGCTTCTGCACGATCACCGGGGCGAGGCCCTCGGTGATCTCGTCGAGCAGCAGCAGGTTGGCGCCGGTGCGCAGGATGCGCGCCATGGCCAGCATCTGCTGCTCGCCGCCGGACAGCCGGGTGCCCTGGCTGAAGCGGCGCTCGTAGAGGTTGGGGAACATCTCGTAGATCTCGTCGAGGCTCATGCCGCCGCTGCGCACGGTGGGCGGCAGCAGCAGGTTCTCCTCGACGTTGAGGCTGGCGAAGATGCCGCGCTCCTCGGGGCAGTAGCCGACGCCCAGGCGCGGGATCATGTGCGCGGCGACGCCGATGGTCTCGTTGCCGTTGATCATGATCGAGCCGGTGCGCCGGCCGACCAGGTTCATGATCGCGCGCAGGGTGGTGGTGCGCCCGGCGCCGTTGCGCCCGAGCAGGGTCACCAGCTCGCCGCGGCGCACCAAGAGATCGATGCCGTGGAGGATGTGCGACTCGCCGTAGAAGGCGTGCAGGTCGCTGAGGCGCAGCTGTTCAAAATCCGGATTGGTGTGCAGGCTGGTCATGCGTGGGCCTCCTCGGCGGCGGCCTCGCTGCCCAGGTACGCCTCGCGCACCTGCGGGTTGGCGGAAACGGTGGCGTAGTCGCCCTCGGCGAGGATCGAGCCGCGCGCCAGCACGGTGAGGCGGTCGCACAGGCGGCTGACCACGCTGAGGTTGTGCTCGACCATCACCACGGTGCGGCCGACCGCGGCGCGGCGCACCAGGCCGACCACCATGTCGACGTCCTCGTGGCCCATGCCCTGGGTCGGCTCGTCGAGCAGCAGCACCTTGGGCTCCAGGGCCAGGGTGGTGGCCAGCTCGAGGGCGCGCTTGCGGCCGTAGGGCAGCTCGATGGTCAGGGTATCGGCGAAGGACAGCAGGTCGACCTCGGCGAGCAGTTGCTCGGCGCGTTCGTTGAGCGCATCCAGGCAGCGCGCCGGCTTCCAGAAATGGAAGGAGTTGCCCTCGCGCTGCTGCAGGGCCACGCGCACGTTGTCGCGCACGCTCATGTGGCCGAACACGGCGGAGATCTGGAACGAGCGCACCAGGCCCAGGCGGGCGATCTCGTTGGGCTTCATGCCGGTGATCGGCTGGCCGTAGTAGAGGATCTCGCCGCGGGTCGGGGTGAGGAACTTGGTGAGCAGGTTGAACACGGTGGTCTTGCCGGCCCCGTTGGGACCGATCAGCGCGTGGATATGGCCCTTCTGCACACGCAGATCGACCGAGTCCACCGCGGTGAAGCCGCGGAATTCCTTGGTCAGGCCGCGTGTTTCCAGCACGAACTCTGGTGCCATGGGGTGCCCTCTAACCTTGATTGTTTTTGTTGGATGAGGCGCAGGCCTTGGTGGCCTTTACGTAAACGTTAACAGCATGGAGCGGCGGGCGGCAAGCGCCATTCGTACGCCTTTAGTGCAGTGCAACGTGATCAGCTGCGCGATTCGCGCGGCAGACGGCCCATCAGGTAGAACTCGTCGTTGGGCGGCGTGCCGGCCAGCGACACCAGGCGGTTGGACAGGCTGAAGAAGGCGGCGACGGCGCCGATGTCCCAGATGTCGTTCCGGCTGAAACCGACCGCCTGCAGGCGCGCCTGCCAGGCATCGTCGAGCACGCCGTGCTCGAAGCTCAGGTGCATGGCGAAGTCGAGCATCACCCGCTGGCGTTCGCCGATGGCGGCCGTGCGGTGGTTGATGGCGAGCTGGTCGGCCAGCTGCGGATCCTTGCTGCGGATGCGCAGCACCGCGCCGTGCGCCACCACGCAGTACAGACAGCCGTGGCGGGCGCTGGTGGCCACCACGATCATCTCCTTCTCGGCCACCGTCAGGCTGTCGGATTCGCGCTCCATCAGCGCGTCGTGCCAGGCGAAGAAGGCGCGGAACTCGTCGGGGCGGTGCGCCAGCATGAGGAACACGTTGGGCACGAAGCCGGCCTTGTCCTGCACGGCGAGGATGCGCTCGCGCAGGTCCTGCGGCAGCTCGTCGAGGGACTCGGGAACGGGGAAGCGGCTGATCGAAGCGGTCATGCAATGGTCCTTCATCGGTCGGGTTGATGGTGCCCACGCTCCCGCGTGGGCACCCGGCATGCGGGCGCTCCTGCGCCCGTGCTCACGCGGGGGCACGCGGAGCGTCCGGGCGGCGTACCGTCGGGCGGCGCTCCGCGGCGGCGTTCCCACGCGGAGCGCAGGAACGATCGGCGCAGCGCCGCTCAGTGCGGGTTGATGCCCAGCTCCACCACGCTGATCTCGCGCATGCGGAACTTCTGCACCTTGCCGCTGATGGTCATCGGGAAGTCGCTGACGAACTTGATGTGCCGCGGGATCTTGAAGTGGGCGATGCGGCCCTTGCAGTACTCGCGCAGCGCCTCGGCCTCGACCGCGTGCCCCGGATGCAGCTTGACCCAGGCGACGATCTCCTCGCCGTACTTGCTGTCCGGCACGCCGATCACCTGCACGTCGGCCACCGCCGCGTGGGTGAACAGGAACTCCTCGATCTCGCGCGGGTACACGTTCTCGCCGCCGCGGATGATCATGTCCTTGTTGCGGCCGACGATGCGGATGTAGCCCTCGTCGTCCATCACCGCCAGGTCGCCGGTGTGCATCCAGCGCGCGCCGTCGATGGCCTCGCGGGTGGCCTCGGGGTTGTTCCAGTAGCCGAGCATCACGCTGTAGCCGCGGGTGCACAGCTCGCCGATCTGCCCGCGCGGCACCACGCGACCGTGCTCGTCGACGATCTTGCTCTCCAGGTGCGGCTGGGTGCGGCCGACGCTGGTGACGCGGCGCTCCAGATCGTCGGCCGGGCCGGTCTGGGTCGATACCGGGCTGGTCTCGGTCATGCCGTAGGCGATCTGCACCTCGCTCATGTGCATCTCGGCGATCACCCGCTTCATCACCTCGATCGGGCAGGTGGCGCCGGCCATGATGCCGGTGCGCAGGCTGGACAGGTCCATGCCGGCACGCTCGGGGTGGTCGAGCATGGCGATGAACATGGTCGGCACGCCGTACAGCGCGGTGGCGCGCTCCTCGGCCACCGCCTGCAGGGCGGCCAGCGGCTCGAAGGCGGCGCTCGGGTAGATCATGGTGCTGCCGTGGGTCAGGCAGCCGATGTTGCCCATCACCATGCCGAAGCAGTGGTACAGCGGCACCGGGATGACCAGACGGTCCTGCTCGGTGAGGCCGAGGCTCTCGCCGACCATGTAGCCGTTGTTGAGGATGTTGTAGTGGCTGAGGGTGGCGCCCTTGGGGAAGCCGGTGGTGCCGGAGGTGTACTGGATGTTGATCGGCTCGTCGAACTGCAGCTGCTCGCCGCACTGGCGCAGCTGCTCGGGGCCGACCTGCTCGGCCATGGCCTGCAGCTGCTGCCAGCCGAGCATGCCGTCGGCCGGTTGCGCGCCGAGGCTGATAACCCCGCGCAGCTCCGGCAGCATGTGGCTGTGCAGCGCGCCGGTGGCGCTGGTGGCCAGCTCGGGCAGCAGCTCGCCGAGCATGGCGTGGTAGTCGGAGGTCTTGAAGGTGTCGGCGCAGATCAGCCAGCGGCAGCCGGACTGTTTGAGCGCGTACTCCAGCTCGTTGAGCCGGTAGGCGGGGTTGATGTTGACCAGGATGACGCCGGCCTTGGCGCTGGCGAACTGGGCGATGGTCCACTCGGCACGGTTCGGCGACCAGATGCCCAGGCGCTCGCCCGGCTGCAGGCCGAGGGCGATGAAGGCACGCGCGCAGCGGTCGACCGCCTCGCCCAGCTGGGCCCAGCTGTAGCGCAGGCCCTGGTCGCGCACCACCAGCGCCTCGCGCTCGGGGAAACGGGAAACCGTCTGATCGAAGGCTGCACCGATGGTCATGGCCAGCAGCGGTTTCTCCTGCGGTCCGCAGGTGTAGCTCGGAAGATTCATAGAATCCCTCAGTCTTATGTTTGTTATGAGGTTTGCCACTTCTGAGACTTGCTGTCCCGGGGCGACCGGGGTTGTTGACAGTCGCCGCGGGGTTTGTTTACGTTAACGTAAAGGTTACCGACTGACAACCCACCCCGGAACGGCAGGCGCCGGACTGGAACGGGGGCTCCGGGAGCAGCGCACCGGTTACCGTACTAACCTGCAAACCGCACAACTACAAGACAGACAAAAGGTGGTTCCATGACTTACTCCAGCCTCAACTTCGCCCTCGGTGAAACCGTCGACATGCTGCGCGACCAGGTGCGCGCCTTCGTGGACGCCGAGCTGGCGCCGCGTGCCGCCGAGATCGACGCCACCAACACCTTCCCCATGGACATGTGGAAGAAGTTCGGCGAGATGGGCCTGCTCGGCATCACCGTGCCGGAGGAGTACGGCGGCGCGGGCATGGGCTACCTGGCCCACGTGGTGGCCATGGAGGAGATCAGCCGCGCCTCGGCCTCGGTGGCGCTGTCCTACGGCGCGCACTCCAACCTGTGCGTCAACCAGATCAAGCGCAACGGCAGCGAGGCGCAGAAGCAGAAGTACCTGCCCAAGCTGATCAGCGGCGAGCACGTCGGCGCGCTGGCGATGAGCGAGCCGAACGCCGGCTCCGACGTGGTCTCGATGAAGCTGCGCGCCGAGAAGCGCGGCGACCGCTTCGTCCTCAACGGCAGCAAGACCTGGATCACCAACGGCCCGGACGCCAACACCTACGTGATCTACGCCAAGACCGACCTGGACAAGGGCGCGCACGGCATCACCGCGTTCATCGTCGAGCGCGACTGGAAGGGTTTCACCCGCGGCAGCAAGTTCGACAAGCTGGGCATGCGCGGCTCCAACACCTGCGAGCTGTTCTTCGACGACGTCGAGGTGCCGGAGGAGAACGTCCTCGGCCAGCTCAACGGCGGCGTGCGCGTGCTGATGAGCGGCCTCGACTACGAGCGCGTGGTGCTGGCCGGCGGCCCGGTCGGCATCATGCAGTCCTGCCTGGACGTGGTGGTGCCCTACATCCACGACCGCAAGCAGTTCGGCCAGGCCATCGGCGAGTTCCAGTTCATCCAGGGCAAGGTCGCCGACATGTACACCCAGCTCAACGCCAGCCGCGCCTACCTGTACACCGTGGCGCAGGCCTGCGACCGCGGCGAGACCACCCGCAAGGACGCCGCCGGGGTGATCCTCTACACCGCCGAGAATGCCACCCAGATGGCCCTGCAGGCGATCCAGATCCTCGGCGGCAACGGCTACATCAACGAGTTCCCCACCGGACGCCTGCTGCGCGACGCCAAGCTCTACGAGATCGGCGCCGGCACCAGCGAGATCCGCCGCATGCTGATCGGCCGCGAGCTGTTCAACGAGTCGAAATGAGCATGATGGTGCCCACGCTCCGGCGTGGGCACCCCGAACGGACGCTCAGCGTCCTCAAGCGGCACTCCCACGCCGGAGCGTGGGAGCGATCGATCCCGACGGAGTGAGCCCCATGGCCATCCTGCACACCCAGATCAATACCCGTTCGCCGGAGTTCGCCGCCAACAGCGCGGCCATGCTCGAACAGGTGAACAACCTGCGCGCCCTGCTCGGGCGCATCAGCGAGGGCGGCGGCGTCGCCGCCCAGCAGCGTCACACCGCGCGCGGCAAGCTGCTGGTGCGCGAGCGCATCAACGCCCTGCTCGACCCGGGCTCGGCCTTCCTCGAGGTTTCCGCGCTGGCCGCCCACGAGGTGTACGGCGAGGACGTGCCGGCCGCCGGCGTGGTCGCCGGCATCGGCCGGGTCGAGGGCGTCGAGTGCATGATCATCGGCAACGACGCCACCGTGAAGGGCGGCAGCTACTACCCGCTGACCGTCAAGAAGCACCTGCGCGCGCAGACCATCGCCCAGCAGAACCGCCTGCCGTGCATCTACCTGGTCGACTCCGGCGGCGCCAACCTGCCGCGCCAGGACGAGGTGTTCCCCGACCGCGAGCACTTCGGCCGCATCTTCTTCAACCAGGCCAACATGAGCGCCCAGGGCATCCCGCAGATCGCCGTGGTGATGGGCTCGTGCACCGCCGGCGGCGCCTACGTGCCGGCGATGGCCGACGAGACCATCATGGTGCGCAACCAGGCGACCATCTTCCTCGCCGGCCCGCCGCTGGTGAAGGCCGCCACCGGCGAGGTGGTCACCGCCGAGGAACTGGGCGGCGCCGACGTGCACTGCAAGACCTCCGGGGTGGCCGACCACTACGCCGAGAACGACGCCCATGCGCTGGCCATCGCCCGCCGCTGCGTGGCCAACCTCAACTGGCGCAAGCAGGGCCAGCTGGAAAGCGTCGCCCCGCGCGCACCGCTGTACGCCGGCGAGGAGCTGTACGGGGTGATCCCGGCCGACGCCAAGCAGCCGTTCGACGTGCGCGAGGTGATCGCCCGCCTGGTCGACGGCAGCGATTTCGACGAGTTCAAGGCGCTGTTCGGCACCACCCTGGTGTGCGGCTTCGCCCGCCTGCACGGCTATCCCGTAGCCATCCTCGCCAACAACGGCATCCTGTTCGCCGAAGCGGCGCAGAAGGGCGCGCACTTCATCGAGCTGGCCTGCCAGCGCGGCATCCCCCTGCTGTTCCTGCAGAACATCACCGGCTTCATGGTCGGCCAGAAGTACGAGGCCGGCGGCATCGCCAAGCACGGCGCCAAGCTGGTTACCGCGGTGGCCTGCGCCAAGGTGCCGAAGTTCACAGTGATCATCGGCGGCAGCTTCGGCGCCGGCAACTACGGCATGTGCGGGCGCGCCTACGACCCGCGCTTCCTGTGGATGTGGCCGAACGCGCGGATCGGCGTGATGGGCGCGGCCCAGGCCGCCGGCGTGCTCACCCAGGTCAAGCGCGAGCAGGTCGAGCGCAGCGGCAAGACCTTCTCCGCCGCCGAGGAGGAAGCCATCCGCCAGCCGATCCTCGAGCAGTACGAGCGCCAGGGCCACCCCTACTACTCCAGCGCGCGGCTGTGGGATGACGGCGTGATCGACCCGGCGCAGACTCGGCAGGTACTGGCGCTGGCGCTGTCGGCCAGCCTGAACGCCCCCATCGAGCCGACCCCGTTCGGCGTGTTCCGGATGTAAGAGGCCCCGAGATGAGCGACTTCCAGACCATCCAGCTCGACTTCGATCCGCGCGGCTTCGCCACCCTGTGGCTGGACCGCGCCGACAAGAACAACGCCTTCAACGCCACCATGATCCGCGAGCTGATCGACGCCCTCGACCGGGTCAAGGACCACCCCGAACTGCGCTTCCTGATCCTGCGCGGGCGCGGCAAGCACTTTTCCGCCGGCGCCGATCTCGCCTGGATGCGCGAGGCCGCCGAGCTGGACTACGACGCCAACCTGACGGACGCCCACGAGCTGGGCGAGCTGATGTACAACCTCTACCACCTGCCCCTGCCGACCCTGGCCGTGGTGCAGGGCGCCGCCTTCGGCGGCGCGGTGGGCCTCGCCGCCTGCTGCGACATCGCCATCGGCGCCGAGGACGCGCTGTTCTCGCTGTCTGAGGTGCGCATCGGCCTGGCCCCGGCGGTGATCAGCCCGTTCGTGGTCAAGGCCATCGGCGAGCGCGCCGCGCGCCGCTACGCGCTGTCCGCCGAGCGCTTCAATGGCCCCCGCGCCCGCGAACTGGGCCTGCTCGCCGAGTGCTACCCGGCCGCCGAGCTGGACGCCGCGCTGGAGCGCTGGATCGCCGACCTGCAGCTGAACAGCCCGCAGGCGATGAAGGCGACCAAGGACCTGCTCGGCGAGGTCGGCAGCGCCGAGCTGTCGCCGGCCCTGCGCCGCCACACCGAAAGCGCCATCGCCCGCCTGCGCGTCAGCCAGGAAGGCCAGGAGGGCCTGCGCGCCTTCCTCGAGAAACGCAGCCCCGCCTGGCAGGAGAAGCACGCATGACCCGACACATCGACACCCTGCTGGTGGCCAACCGCGGCGAGATCGCCTGCCGGGTGATGCGCACCGCCAAGGCCCTGGGCCTGACCACCGTGGCCGTGCACAGCGCCATCGACGCCGACGCCCGCCACGCCCGCGAGGCCGACATCCGCGTCGACCTCGGCGGCGCCAAGCCGGCCGACAGCTACCTGCTGGTCGACAAGCTGATCGCCGCCGCCAAGGCCAGCGGCGCCCAGGCCATCCACCCCGGCTACGGCTTCCTCTCCGAGAACGCCGGCTTCGCCCGCGCCATCGAGGCGGCCGGGCTGATCTTCCTCGGCCCGCCGGCCAGCGCCATCGACGCCATGGGCAGCAAGTCGGCGGCCAAGGCGCTGATGGAAACCGCCGGCGTGCCGCTGGTGCCCGGCTACCACGGCGAGGCCCAGGACTACGAAACCTTCCGCACCGCCGCCGAGGTGATCGGCTACCCGGTGCTGCTCAAGGCCGCCGCCGGCGGCGGCGGCAAGGGCATGAAGGTGGTCGAGCGCGAGAGCGAGCTGGCCGAGGCGCTGGCCTCCGCCCAGCGCGAGGCGCAGGCCGCCTTCGGCGACTCGCGCATGCTGGTGGAAAAGTACGTGCTCAAGCCGCGCCACGTGGAGATCCAGGTGTTCGCCGACCAGCACGGCAACTGCCTGTACCTCAACGAGCGCGACTGCTCGATCCAGCGCCGCCACCAGAAGGTGGTCGAGGAAGCCCCGGCCCCGGGCCTGTCGCCGGCGCTGCGCCGCGCCATGGGCGAGGCGGCGGTCAAGGCGGCCCAGGCCATCGGCTACGTCGGCGCCGGCACCGTGGAGTTCCTGCTGGATGCGCGCGGCGAGTTCTTCTTCATGGAGATGAATACCAGGCTCCAAGTAGAACACCCGGTCACCGAGGCGATCACCGGCCTCGACCTGGTCGCCTGGCAGATCCGCGTCGCCCGCGGCGAGCCGCTGCCGATCAGCCAGGAGCAGGTGCCGCTGATCGGCCACGCCATCGAGGTGCGCCTGTACGCCGAGGATCCGGACCACGACTTCCTGCCGGCCACCGGCACCTTGGAGCTGTACCGCGAGCCGAGCGCCGGCCCCGGCCGCCGGGTCGACAGCGGCGTGGCCGAGGGCGACACCGTCTCCCCCTTCTACGACCCGATGCTCGGCAAGCTGATCGCCTGGGGCGAGAACCGCGAGGAGGCGCGCCAGCGCCTCCTGGCCATGCTCGCCGAGACCGCGGTGGGCGGGGTCAGGACCAACCTGGCCTTCCTGCGCCGCGTGCTGGCCCACCCGGCGTTCGCCAATGCCGAGCTGGACACCGGCTTCATCCCGCGCCACCAGGCGCAGCTGCTGCCGCCTCCGGGCGAGCTGCCGGAAAGCTTCTGGCAGCTGGCCGCCAGCGCCTTCGTGCAGGGCGAGGCCGAGCGCGTGCGCGGCGACGATCCGCACTCGCCCTGGCAGGGCAACTGCGGCTGGCGCGCCGGCCTGCCGGCGGAAACCGACCTCGCCCTGAGCTGCGGCGACACCCAGCGCGTGGTGCGCCTGCGCGCCGGCAGCGCGCCGCAGGCGCGGCTGGTCGGCGAGCATCTGCTGGTCGAGCAGGACGGCCTGCGCCGCCAGCACCTGGCGATCCGCCGCGGCGACAGCCTGTACCTGCAGTGGGGCAGCGAGCTGCGCGGCGTGCAGCGCGTCGACCCGATCGCCGAGGCCGAGGCCAGCCACGCCCACCACGGCGGGCTGACCGCGCCGATGAACGGCAGCATCGTCCGCGTGCTGGTCGAGGCCGGCCAGCACGTCGAGGCCGGCACCGCCCTGGTGGTACTGGAAGCGATGAAGATGGAGCACAGCATCCGCGCGCCGCAGGCCGGGGTGGTCAAGGGCCTGTACTGCAGCGAGGGCGAACTGGTCAGCGAAGGCGCCGCGCTGGTGGAGCTGGAAGAGGCCTGAAAGCAGACGCCAGTCCCTGTAGGGGCGAATTCATTCGCCATGTATGGTGCAAGGGCGAATGAATTCGCCCCTACGGTCAAGCCCATCACCAACCGGCGTCACAGAGCCCACCGCCCGACACGGAAACCGCAGATGAAGACAACCACCATTGCCCTGCCCCAGCACGTCCGCCTGGTCGAAGTCGGCCCGCGCGACGGCCTGCAGAACGAGAAACAGCCGATCAGCGTCGCCGACAAGGTGCGCCTGGTCGACGACCTGAGCGCCGCCGGCGTCGAATACGTCGAGGTCGGCAGCTTCGTCTCGCCCAAGTGGGTGCCGCAGATGGCCGGCTCCGCCGAGGTGTTCGCCCAGATCCGGCAGAAATCCGGCGTCACCTACGCCGCACTGACCCCCAACATGCAGGGCTTCGAGGCGGCCATGCTCGCCGGGGTGAAGGAGGTCGCGGTGTTCGCCGCCGCCAGCGAGGCCTTCTCGCAGAAGAACATCAACTGCTCGATCAGCGAGAGCCTGCAGCGCTTCGTGCCGGTGATGGACGCCGCCCGCGAGCAGGGCATCCGCGTGCGCGGCTACGTGTCCTGCGTGCTCGGCTGCCCCTACGAGGGCGAGGTCGCCCCGCAGCAGGTCGCCGCGGTGGCCCGCGAGCTGTTCGAGATGGGCTGCTACGAGATCTCCTTGGGCGACACCATCGGCACCGGCACCGCCGGCAAGACCCGCACCCTGTTCGAGACGGTCGGCCGCGACATCCCGCGCGACAAGCTGGCCGGGCACTTCCACGACACCTACGGCCAGGCGCTGGCGAACATCTACGCCAGCCTGCTGGAAGGCATCCACGTGTTCGACAGCTCGGTGGCAGGCCTCGGCGGCTGCCCCTACGCCAAGGGGGCGAGCGGCAACGTGGCCAGCGAGGACGTGCTCTATCTGCTCAACGGCCTGGGCATCCACACCGGCATCGACATCGACGCGCTGATCGCCGCCGGCGAGCGCATCTGCGCCGTGCTCGGCCGCGACAACGGCTCGCGGGTGGCGCGCGCCCGGCGCGGCGCCTGACGCTCTTCTCCCCCTCTCCCGCCAGCGGGAGAGGCAGCACAACACCCGACGCCACGAACAGAACAACAAGCGAGGCATCCCGATGAACAAGCTCTACCCCAACGCCCACGCCGCCCTCGACGGGCTGGTGGAGGACGGCATGACCATCGCCGTCGGCGGCTTCGGCCTGTGCGGCATCCCCGAGGCGCTGATCGCCGCCCTGCGCGACAGCGGCCGCAAGAACCTCACCGCCATCAGCAACAACGCCGGCGTCGACGGCTTCGGCCTCGGCCAGCTGCTCGCCACCCGGCAGATCAAGAAGATGATTTCCTCCTACGTCGGCGAGAACAAGGAGTTCGAGCGCCAGTACCTGGCCGGCGAGCTGGAGCTGGAGTTCACCCCGCAGGGCACCCTGGCCGAGAAGCTGCGCGCCGGCGGCGCCGGCATCCCGGCGTTCTTCACCAAGACCGGCTACGGCACCCTGGTCGCCGAGGGCAAGGAGACCCGCCAGTTCGACGGCGAGTGGTACGTCATGGAGCGTTCGCTGACCGCCGACGTGGCGCTGGTCAAGGCGTGGAAGGCCGACAAGGCCGGCAACCTGCTGTTCCGCAAGACCGCGCGCAACTTCAACCCGCTGGCGGCGATGGCCGGCAAGGTCTGCGTGGTCGAGGTCGAGGAGCTGGTCGAGACCGGCGCGCTGGACGCCGACCAGATCCACCTGCCGGGCATCTACGTGCAGCGCATCGTGGTCAACGCCACGCCCGAGAAACGCATCGAGCAACGCACACTTTCTACAAAAGCAGGGAGGAGCTGAACCATGGCCTGGACCCGCGAACAGATGGCGCAGCGCGCCGCCCAGGAGCTGCAGGACGGCTTCTACGTCAACCTCGGCATCGGCCTGCCGACCCTGGTGGCCAACTACATCCCCGAAGGCATGGACGTCTGGCTGCAGAGCGAGAACGGCCTGCTCGGCATCGGCCCGTTCCCCACCGAGGACGAGGTCGACCCGGACCTGATCAACGCCGGCAAGCAGACCATCACCACCCTGCCCGGCAGCAGCTTCTTCGACAGCGCGGCAAGCTTCGCGATGATCCGCGGCGGCCACATCAACCTGTCGATCCTCGGCGCCATGCAGGTGTCGGCCCAGGGCGACCTGGCCAACTGGATGATCCCCGGCAAGATGGTCAAGGGCATGGGCGGGGCGATGGACCTGGTGGCCGGGGTCAAGCGCGTGGTGGTGCTGATGGAGCACACCGCCAAGGGCGGCGCGCACAAGATCCTCGAGCACTGCGACCTGCCGCTGACCGGCGTCGGCGTGGTCGACCGCATCATCACCGACCTGGCCGTGCTCGACGTCACCGCAGAGGGCCTCAGGCTGGTCGAGCTGGCCGAGGGCGTCAGCTTCGACGAGCTGCAGGCCGCCACCGGCTGCCTGGTCCAGCGCTAAGGCTTGCGCAGGGTGGACAACGGCGCAGCCTTGTCCACCGCCATGGTGGGAAATCGCTGCGCGAGTTTCCCACCCTGCCCTGCTCCATTCACGACGCCTACGAGAACAACAACATGCACGACGTCGTCTTCCCCAGCGCTCTGCCGAGCCACCACGACCACCATCCGGGCCAGTCGACCCGGTGCATCGGCGATGGCCAAGGTGTAGCCTTGTCCGTCGAACGCCCATGAACAGCGCAACTCCGGCCCCCGTGCGGCGCCGGGCGCGCACGCCGACCGATGTGGAAAACCCAATGGCGAAGCAGACCTACAGCATCTCCGACCTGGCCCAGGAGCTGGACGTGACCACCCGGGCCATCCGCTTCTACGAGGAGCAGGGCATGCTCACGCCGCAGCGCCGCGGCCAGGAGCGCATCTACAGCCCCAAGGACCGCGTGGCCCTCAAGCTGATCCTGCGCGGCAAGCGCCTCGGCTTCTCGCTGGCCGAGTGCAAGACCCTGATCGGCCTGTACGACCCGCAGGCCGGCAACAAGAAGCAGCTGCACAGCATGCTGGCGCTGATCGCCGAGCGCCGCCTGCAGCTGGAGCAGCAGCTGCTCGACATCCGCCAGATGCAGCTGGAGCTGGACACCGCCGAGGAGCGCTGCCGCGCCGCCCTGCTGCAAATCGACGACGACACCATCCTTCCCGAGTAACCCGCCGGCGCCTGCGCGCAGGCGCCCTTCCTTCAGGAAATCCCCGATGACCGACAGCCACGAGCAGGGCCTCAGGGTCCGCCGCGAGGTGATGGGCGACGCCTTCGTCGACCGCGCCCTGGGCAACGCCACCGAGTTCACTGCCCCGCTGCAGGAGTTCGTCAACGCCCACGCCTGGGGCGGGGTGTGGACCCGCGAGGGCCTGCCGCGCAAGACCCGCAGCCTGATCACCCTCGCCGCGCTCACCGCGCTGAAATGCCCGCAGGAACTCAAGGGCCACGTGCGCGGCGCGCTGAACAACGGCTGCACGGTGGAGGAGATCCGCGAGGCGCTGCTGCACTGCGCGGTGTACGCCGGCGTGCCGGCGGCCATCGACGCCTTTCGCGCCGCCCAGGAAGTGATCGACGCCTGGCAGCAGGAAGACTGATCCCGCCGGCGCCCGCCAAGGGCCGCGGTGACGGGGCGGGCGCCGGGCGACGAACGCCCGGCGCAGGCAAGGGATGGCGCACGACCTGCGCAACGAGGCGAATCCGCCGGCCGCGCGCCATGTCCGGTCGGCCCCGGATCCAGGCCGAATGGGGAGGAATCAGCCGTCCCGGCAGCCGTTGCCCATGACCAGATACTCCAGGGTATGCCGCTGGCCCTGGTGGTCTTCGTAGACCATCTGCACCGGGACGGTGCCACACACATCGGGAATCTCGCTGCGGCTGATCACCCGGGCGACATCCAGATCCATCCCGTAGTGGTACTTCTCCACCGGACCATTGTCGACAGTTTCGCCGGCCAGGGCGACGCACGAGATTCCCGACAAGAGCAATAAAGCCAACGCTTTCATCTGCTGTTTACCATGTTCAAGACGGCGCCGTTGTACCGGGCGCACAATGTGGAAGTTCCCGCCGGGGATGACCGGCCGGAACTCTTGCGGAGAATCGCCGGAGCGATTGCGCAATCGAAATTAGCCTGGGTAGAAAGTTGTCTCTTCGTGGGAGACGCGCCAATTCTACGCGGGACGGCGCAGGCATTTAACCGGCGATCGGATAAAACACCTTTTACCAAATTGACAATAATTCCGACTTTGGTCTATCCGGCAAAAACATCTCCGAAGTGCATGGCAGAATTCGCCGCCGGCCGCACTCCAGAGGCGGCCGAACCCGTCCCGCTGCCCCGTGCAGAATCCACCTGATCGAAGAAATTCCCCGATGCCCGCACTCAGCCACACTGCAAGACTGGCCGGTTTTGCCGGATTGCTATTGCCGTTTTTCGCCCACGCCGAGCTGGTCAGGGACAGCCAGCTCGACGCCACCCTGCGCAACTTCTACCTGCACCGCGACTACCGCCAGGAAGGCGCCGAGCAGTCCCGCGCGGGCAGCTGGGCCCAGGCCCTGTATCTGCGCTTTCGCTCCGGTTTCACCGAAGGTGACCTTGGTTTCGGTGTCGATGCCACCAGTTTCCACGCCCTGAAACTGGACGGCGGCAGCGGCACCAGCCGCGACGGCAGCCTGCCCTACGACCACGACAGCCTCGATCCGGCCGACCAGTTCGGCCGCGGCGGCGCCACCCTGAAGATGCGCCATGCCAAGTCCCTGCTGCGGATCGGCCTGCTCGAACCGCAATTGCCGGTGGCATTCCAGGACGACGTGCGCGTATTGCCGCAGACATTCGAAGGCGTACTGCTCGAATCCAACGACATCGACAGACTAAAGTTGACCGCCGGGCAACTCTGGAACATGAGCACGCGCGCATCCAGCAACCGCGACAAGTTGTATCTGGAAGGCGACAGCGAAGCACTGGGCAGCGACGAAATGAACTTCTTCGGCGCCGACTACCAATGGACGGAACGACTGAAGACCAGCTACTGGTTTTCCAATCTGAAAGACATCTACGACCAGCACTATCTTTCCCTGGAACATCGCCTGCCGCTGGCCGACGACACGCTGCTGAGTACCACGCTGCGCTATTACCAGCACGACGAATCGGGCGAAGCGCTGTCCGGAAGCATCGACAACCACAGCTACGGACTGAAGGTCAGCCTGCAGCGGAGCGTGCACACCTTCAGCGCCAGCTACCAGCGCATGCTCGGCGCCGACGCCCACCCGCTGCTCGGCGGCTACACCCCGCAGCTCACCCTGGTCAACTGGGTCACCAACGGCGGCTTCGTCAATGCCGGCGAGCGCTCCTGGCAACTGCGCTACGACTACAGCTTCGCCGGATTCGGCCTGCCCGGACTGGTCTTCATGACCCGCTACACCAGCGGCAGCGACATCGTCCGCGGCGCCAGTTCGCACGAGAGCGAATACGAGCGCGACACCGACCTCAAGTACACCGTGCAGAGCGGCCGCCTGCGCGACCTGTCGGTGCAGCTGCGCAACTCCACGGTGCGCACCAGCTTCGCCAGGGACTACGACGAGCTGCGCCTGATCACCAGCTACACCTTCAGGTTCTGAGCCCTCCTCCCCCTCACCAGCGGTCGGGCACCGCCCGCGGCTCGCCGCTGGGCGGGCTGACGATCACCGTGCAGGTCATCCCCGCGGCCAGCTCCAGCCCTTCGGGCAGCTCGTCGAGGCGGATGCGCACCGGCACGCGCTGGGCCAGGCGCACCCAGTTGAAGGTCGGGTTGACGTCGGCGGTCAGCTCGCGGCTTTCCGGGTTGTCGCGGTCATAGATGCCGCGGGCGATGCCTTCCACCCGGCCGCTGAACCGCTCGCCGCTCATCAGGCGCAGCTCGGCGCGGTCGCCGGTGCGGATCAGCGGCAGACGGGTCTCCTCGAAGTAGCCGTAGACGTAGAAGGAATGCCGGTCGACCAGAGCCAGCGCCGCCTCGCCGCGCTCGGCGAAGTCGCCCTCGAACAGGTTGAGGTTGGTGATGTAGCCGTCCGCCGGGGCACGCACCTCGGTGCGCGCCAGCTGCAGGCGCGCCTCGTCGAGACGGGCCTGCGCCTCCAGCAGGTCGGCGCGCGCCGCCGCGGCCAGGTGCCCGGCATCGCTGCGGCTCTCCCGCGACACCACCCGCTCGTCGATGTCGGCGCGCCGCGCCGCGTTGTCCTCGCGCATCGCCAGTTCGGCGCGCCGCGCCGCCACCAGCGCCTCGGCCTGGCGCAGCGCGGTGCGATAGTGCGCGGGGTCGATGCGCAGCAGCAGGTCGCCCTTGCGCACCAGCTGGTTGTCGTGCACTGCCACCTCGATCACCAGCCCGGCGACGTCCGGAGCGATGTTGATCACCTCGGCGCGCACCCGGCCGTCACGGGTCCAGGCCGCATCCATGTAGTGCAGCCAGAGGCTGCGCACCAGCAGCACGGCGGCGGCGAAGACCAGCAGGGTGAAGACGACGCTGATGATTCTTTTCCAGGGCATATCCAGGCTCGTTCGCGGCAAATCATTGGTAGACGTACAGCATCAGGGCGCCGTACAGGCAGGTGAACAGGCTGGCGCGCAGCAGGGTCGGGTGCCAGGCGTGGCGGTACAGCCCGCTCCAGGCCACCAGGCGGTCGATGGCCCAGCCGACGGCCAGGGTGATGACGAACAGCAGGGTCAGGTTCGGCAGGTAGACGCCGAACAGGGCGATCTCGCGCGGCATCTAGAGGCCTTTCCGGTGGGTTCGCATGCTCAGCTCCGGCGCCCGGCCGCCAGCGGCGAATGGGGGTCGAGCAGCGAGCTGCGGATCAAGTGCAGGTAGCTCAGCACCCGGCGCAGCGGCGAGCTGTCGAACTGTGGCGGGCGCCGTTCCGGGGTCTGTCGCACGGTGGCGATGGCCTGCTCCACCGCCGCCAGGGCGCGCTGGCGATTGCCCTCGTCGGGCTGGATGAACAGGCGCACCAGGGCGCGGCCGAGGGCGCGCACGCTGGCCTGCCAGGGCATGCCCTCGCCGTAGCAGGGTTCGCCGGGCAGACGCGCCTGCTCCTGGCGCAGCTCGATCACCGCGTGGCCGATCTCCAGCACGGCGAACATCCAGCGCAGCAGGCGGCGCTGCACCTCGGGGCGCCCGGCGGCCAGACCGTGGGCCTGACTGAGCAGGTCGCGGGTGCCGCTCTCGAAGCCGGCGGCCAGTCCCCGGAGCCTACCGCCGACGGCGAACACCACGCGCATGCGCAGGTCGTGTTCCAGGCGCCGCCACAGCCAGGGGCGGTCCGGTGGCAGGATCAGCGCGTTGGCCAGCGCGGTCACGCCCATCGCCAGCAGGGCGGCGAGGTATTCGTTGAGCAGCCGGTTGAAGTCGTAGGACGGCAGGTTGGCCGGCAGGGCGACGATGCAGAACCACAGCAGCAGGCCGGCGCCGTAGCCCATGCTCTGGCGGCGCGCCAGCAGCCAGGCGCCGAGGGCGAACACCGGCGCCAGCGCGCAGCACAGCAGGGCGAAGCCGTCCAGCCAGGGCAGCACCCGGAACTGCAGCAGGCCGCCGAGCACGGCGCTGCCCGCGGCGCCGACCAGCAGCTGCCAGGCCAGGCGCCGCGGATTGGGCGCGGTGCTGACCAGCGCCGAGACCATCGCCGCGGTGAGTACGAAGGTGCCGCCGCTCGGCCAGGCGCTGGCGATCCAGAAGGCGCCGAGGCCGAGGATCAGCAGCGCGCAGCGCATCCCCGCCACCGCCGCGGCCATGCCGTTGGCGCGCGGGGTGAAGCTGTCCCGCCACTGCTCGCGGGCGTGGTGGTGCTCGAGCAGCGAGGCGTGGGTCAGCGCGTAGTCGTGCAGGTCGCCGCTGAAGCGGTAGAGCTGCTCGGCGGCGGTGTTGAAGTCGAGCAGCTGCTGCTCGTCGGGAGCCTGCGCCAGCAGCGCCGCGCGCGCATCGCGGATCCGCTGCATCAGCACCCGCCGGCTGCCTTCCAGGCGCGCGGCCAGCACCGTCGCGTCGGCCTCGCTGCACAGGTGCTGGCCGAGCGGCGCCAGCACCGCGCCGACCTCGGCCAGGCAGGGCGCCAGCGCCGTGCACACCTGCGCGCCGGCCTCGCCCTGCAGGCGCTGCAGCAGCTGGTGCAGACCGTGGAAACGGGTCGAGAGCACCATGAACTCGTGGTTGAGGCGTCCCAGCCGGCCGCTGCGCAGGCGCATGTGCGGGTCCTCGAAGGCGCTGGCGTTGCGCAGGTTGTCGAGCAGCACCGCCTCGCCGGCGAAGCGCGCGTTGAGCTGCTCCAGGCGCGCGGTGTCGGGCTGGCCGTACAGGCCGGCGGCGGCGAAGGCGGCGAAGTCGCGAAAGCGCGTGGCCAGCAGGCGGCGCAGGCTGGCGCTGCTGTTCTGCGGCAGCAGCAGCGCGCTGACCAGTCCCGAGCAGAGGATGCCCAGGCTGATCTCCAGCACCCGCCACAGCGCCTGCATGAACGCCCCCTGCGGATCGGCGATGGCCGGCAGGCCGATCAGCGCCGCGGTGTAGCCGGCCAGCACGCAGGCATAGCCGCGGAAGTCGCGGTAGCGCGCCGCGCCGACCGTGCACAGGCCGATCCACAGCGCCAGGCAGAGCAGGAACAGCACGCGCTCCTGGGCGAACAGGGCGAGCAGCGGGATCATCACCGTCAGCCCGAGCAGGGTGCCGATGATCCGGTAGAAGCTCTTGGCCAGCACTTGGCCGCTTTCCGGCTGCATGACGATGAACACCGTGGCCAGCACCGTGCTCGGCTGCGGCAGCTCCAGCCGGTAGGCCAGCCACAGGGCGAGGAAGGCGCTGAGCAGGGCCTTGAAGACGAACGCCCAGACCGGCCACTCGTCCTGCAGCCACTCGTCGAAGCCGCGGCGCAGGGCGCCGGGCAGTGCGGGCGTGGCCGGGCCGTTCATGCCGGGCACCTCAGCGCCGCCCCGGCAGTTGCAGGCGCACCGCGCGCGGCTGCAGCCGCTCGTCCGCCGGCGCGCTGCCGGCCTCCAGCACGCCGCCGCCGAGCGCCACCCACAGCTCGGCCTGGGCGGCCAGCCGCTCGGCCAGCACCTGCTGCTGCAGGCGCCGCTGGGCGAACACCCCGCCCTGCGCGGCCAGCGCCTCGCGGGCATCGCTCAGCCCGCGCTCGTGGGCCTCGCGCGCCAGCTCGACGCGCCGCTCGGCGGTGGTCAGCCCCCGGGCGACGAAGCCCTCCTGCTCGTGCAGCGAGTGCAGGCGCACCAGCAGGTCGGCGACCCCCTTGAGCGCCTGCACCAGGGTGCGGTTGTACTGCTCGACGGCGAGGTCGTAGCCGGCCGTCTCGGCGCCGAGCCGGCCGCGCCGTGCGCCGCCGTCGAAGATCGGCAGGCTGAGCGCCGGGCCGAGTCCCCAGCTCAGCTTGTCGTGGCGCAGGAAATCCAGCGCGCCGCCCTGGGTGGCGGCGCGGCCGAAACTGCCGAGCAGGTCGACGTTGGGATAGAAGTCGGCCCTGGCCACCTCGATGCCGCGCGCCGCCGCCGCCACCTGCCAGCGGCTGGCGACCACGTCGGGGCGCCGGCCGAGCAGCTCCAGCGGCAGCGCGCTGGGCAGCTGCGCCGCCGCGTGCAGGGCCAGGCGCGGGCGCTCGAGCTCGGCGGCGGCAGCCGGCCCGGCGCCGGCCAGGGCGGCCAGCTGGTGGCGGCTGAGGGCGATGGCCTCGTGCGCCAGGTCGAGCTGGCGGTGCGCCTCCGGCAGCGGCGCCTCGGCCTCGGCGATCTCCTGCTCGGTGCCCAGGCCGATGCGCTTGCGCTCGCGGGCCAGCGCCAGCAGCTCCTCGCGCTGGTGCAGCTCGGCCCGGGCGATGTCCAGCTCGGCATGCTGGCGGGCCAGGCGGATGTAGGCGCGCACCACGCTGCCCTGCAGCGCCAGCGCGGCGGCGCGCTGCTCGGTGGCGGCGAGCCGCGCCCGGCTCAGCGCCTGCTCGCGCTGGCTGCGCAGGCGGCCCCAGAGGTCGAGGTCGTAGCTCAGGGCGAAGGCGGCGGTGTTGTTCCAGGTGCTGGCGTCCGCCAGCGGGCCGGGGCCGTAGAAGTTGTCGGTCGGCCAGCGCTTGCGCTGCAGGGCGGCATCCAGGCCGACCTGCGGCGCCTGCGCGGCCGCCGCGACGCCGGCCAGCGCCTCGGCCTGGCGCAGGCGCGCGGCGGCCATCGCCAGGTCGGGACTGCCGGCCAGCGCGCGCTCGACCCAGGCGTCCAGCTGGACGTCGCCGTAGGCGCGCCACCACTGCGCCTGCGGCCAGCCGGCCTCGCGCGCGGCATGGCGGATCGCCGCGCCGGCGGGCAGCGCCGCGTCGTCGGCCAGCTCGGCCTGCGGAACCAGGTCGCCGCTGGGAATGCAGCCGGGGAGCGAGGAGATGACGGTAACCAGCAGACTGACGAGAAGCGGACCGGGCCGAACGATGGCGGGCACTGCGACGGATCCTGGAAGGAGGCGGGGAGCCGGAAGGAGCGGCGATTCTAAGAGCCGGCCCGGAGCAGGATAAGCGCCCGGATAGGTGATGGATTGTGTCCTGTTGGTTCATAATCGGCTGACAAACTTTGTGACACAATCGCTGTCTACCCGCCGAGGACTCCGGTTTTCGCAGGACGCGCCCCCACCCAGGAACTGCCGGGATCCCAGCCCGTTGCCTGCCCCACTGGAGCCCGATGGACATCCTCTTCAACATGCGCGCCTTCGTCTGCGTGGCGGAGACCGGCAGCTTCACCGCCGCCGCTGCACGCCTGGACCTGACCACCTCCTACGTGTCGCGCGCGGTCGCCGCCCTGGAAACCCACCTGCGCACCCGCCTGCTGCACCGCACCACGCGGCGCATCGCCCTCACCGAGGCCGGCCAGCGCTACCTGCGCCGCTGCCAGCAGATCCTCGGCGAGATCGCCGAGGCTGAGGCCGAGGCCGGCGACGCCCATGCGCTGCCGGCCGGCAACCTCCGCCTGCACGCCATGCCGGGCATCGGCCAGCACTACCTGATCCCGGCGGCGGCCGCCTACAGCGAGCAGTTCCCCGAGGTCAGCTTCGACCTGACCCTCAACAACCGCACCCCCGACATCCTCGACGAGGGCTACGACGTCTCGGTGATCACCGCGCGCGAGCTGCCCGATTCCGGGCTGATCTCCAAGCAGCTGGGCACCATCTACAGCGTGCTGTGCGCCGCGCCCGACTACCTGGCCCGGCACGGCGTGCCCGCACAGCCCGCCGACTTGCAGCGCCACCGCTGCCTGCGCCTGGTCTACCCGGTGATGAGCCTCGACAAGTGGCTGCTCGACGGCCCCGACGGCCAGGAGCTGGTCACCGTCGGCCGCAGCCACTTCCAGGTCAATACCGTCGAGGCCATGACCGTGGCGCTGCGCGCCGGCATGGGCATCGGCGCGCTGCCGGTGTACTCGGCGCTGCGCAGCCTGCAGGACGGCAGCCTGGTGCGCGTGCTGCCCGGGCACACCCTGTATCCGCTGGGGGTCTATGCGCTCTATCCGTCGCGCCAGTACCTGGACGCCAAGATCCGCACCTGGGTGGAATTCCTGCGCGAGCGCCTGCCGGCGCGCCTGGCCGCCGACGAGCAGCTGCTGCTCGACTGCAGCCCCGGGAGCAGGCGCGCGGCCGCGCCGACACAAAGTCTTACAGCCCCGGATTGAGCCATCCGCGCGCGCGGCGGTCCTAGTGGGAGGCCGGATCTGCCGGCGCCACAGGAGCCCCGTTCATGCTTTCGCGTCTTGTCCTCGTCACCGCCCTGCTCGCCGGCCTGGCGCTGCTCATCCAGGCGCCGGCCCAGGCCTCCGACCGTGACGACCACTACCGCTACGACCGCTACGACGAAGTCCGGCGCGCGCCGGCGTACTACCACGAGCCGCGCCCGGTCTACCGCGACCGCTACTACCGGCCCGCCCCGGCCTACCGCCCGGCGCCCCGCTACCGCCACGAGCGCCACCGCCATGCCCATCGACACGACCACTACCGTCGCCATCACCGCGACCACTACTACAGCGACCGGCGCTGGTAGCGCTGACGGCGGCGCGGCGCCGACATGACGCCGCGCCGCAGCGGAGCTTAGACTCGGGCCATCGTCCATCCCGCGAGGATCGCCCATGGCCCGCCTGCAACTCGACCTGCCCGAAGACGGCTTCCGCTTCTCCACGCGCATGACCGTGCGCAGCACCGACATCAACGCCGGCCAGCACCTCGGCAACAACGCGCTGGTCTCCATGCTCTCCGAGGCGCGCTCGCGCTTCCTGTTCGCCGAGGGCATCGACGACGCCGGCGACGAGGACGGCCTCGGCATCGTGGTCACCGACCTCGCCACCCTGTACAGGGCCGAGGCCTTCGCCCGCGACGAGCTGCTGTTCGAGGTCGGCGTGATGGACTTCAACAAGTACGGCGGCGACATCACCTACCGGGTCAGCCGCCCGGACGACGGCGCGCTGATCGCGCTGGCCAAGAACGGCTTCGTGTTCTTCGACTACCGCGCCAGCAAGGTGGTGCCGATGCCCGAGGCGTTCCGCGCGCGCTTCCCGGGCGTCAGCCAGGCGGTCTGACGGCCCGCCCCGCATCAGACCGCCGGCCGCGCCCGCCGGCGCAGACTGGCTAGACTTGCAGCGAGGCAGCGCGCCTTGGGCGGTACAGCGGAGCGTCGGCTGGGCCCGGTAAGGAGAAATCCTCTCGGCTCCCGAGGTTGCCATGTACTTCCCACCCCTGCGGCCAGCCCGGCTGGCCCGCCCCCGCCGTCCCCATCCGTGCACCGGGAGACGGCCATGAGCCGCCGGACTGCACGTCCGCGCCCGGCCCAGGCCGGCCGCCAGCTGATCGTCGCGCCCATCCTGCTGCTCGGCCTCGGCCTGGCTCTGGCGCTGGTGCTGAATCCCCAGCGGCCCACCCCGCCCCCGCCGCCGGCCCAGCCCGCGCCGCCGCTGGTGGCGATCAATCCGCCAGCGGAGCCGCCAGCGCCAACGCCGCCACCGGAACCCGCGCCGGCCGCGCAGCCACAGCCTGCCCCGGCGGCCAGGCCGGCGACGCCCAGGGAGCTGACCGAGTGCCTGCCGCGCGGCAGCCACACGCTCGACAATGCAGTGGCGCGCTGCCGCTTCGGCACTCCCGACGGCGCACCGCAGGCCGCGGCCGCCCAGCCGCCGGCCAAGACCGCCGCCCCCCGCGAACTCCGCCATTGCCTGCGCCCCGGCAGCAACGTGCTGGACAACGAGGTGGCGCGCTGCCGCTTCGGCACCCCCGACGGCGCCCCCAGGGCTGCGCGCTCGCGCCCGCCGGCCCAGGGCTAGCCGCGGCGCCGGGCGCCGGGCGCCGGGCGCCGGACGCACAGAAGCACCGGCGATCAGCGCCCGCGCCGCTACTTCCTAACGATTGGCCGCGGGCAGCGCCCGCGGCCTTTACGCGTCCGGAAGCTGGCTAGAATTTGTCCGTGGCGTGACGCTGTAGGCCGCACGGAACCGTCGGCTCGCCCGAGTAGGGAAATGTCCTGTCGGAATCGCTGAGGTACCCCATGAACATCAAATACTGCCTGCTGCCCCTGCTGGCCTGCTCGAGCCTGGCGCTGGCGGCCGAACCGCCGGCCGAACCCTATGCCTACGGCATGCGCCTGGACATCGCCCGGGTGGTGGAGATCGTCGAACCCTACGAGCTGTACGGCACCTGCCGCGTGGTGCCGGCGCGGATGACCTACGAGGACTCCACCGGCCAGTTGCAGACCCTCGAATACCTGCGCATGAGCAGCGTGTGCAGCGACATCGAGGGCAGCCTCTGAGCCTGGGCGCGCAGCGGCCGGAGCATCCGAACCTCAGGGCGCGGACGCTCCGGCGGCCAGCGCCGTGGCCAGCTCGCCGAGGCGGCGCAGCGCGCCGGTGACCCGCTCGTCCAGCTCCTGGCAGCAGGACAGGCGCAGGCAGTGACGGAAGCGCGCGCCGTTGGAGTACAGCTGGCCGGGGATGATGACGATGCGCTCGGCCAGCGCGGCGTGGAACAGCTCCAGGCTGTCCACCGTCTCCGGCAGCTCCAGCCACAGCAGGAAGCCGCCGACCGGCTGGGTGGCGCGGGTGCCGGCCGGGAAGTGGCGGGCGACGATCCCGCGCACCGCATCCACCTGCGCCGCATAGCGCCGGCGCAGGACGCGCAGATGGTGGTCGTAGCCGCCGTTCTCGAGGAACAGGCCGACCGTCTCGGCGAGCAGCACCGACTCGGCGACGCTGGAGCTGAACTTCAGCTGGCGCACCGCATCGCGGAAGCGCCCCGCCTCCAGCCAGCCGATGCGGTAGTCCGGCGCCAGGGTCTTGGTGTAGCTGGCGCAGGTCATCACCCAGCCGTCGCGGTCGAAGGCCTTGACCGTCGGCTGCAGCGGCTCGGCGAACTGCAGTTCGGCGTACAGGGCGTCCTCGATCAGCGGCACCCGGTGGCGGTTGGCCAGCTCGGCCAGGCGCTGCCTGGCGGCCAGCGGCATGCTGCAGCCCAGCGGATTGTGCACGGTGGGCATGGCGATGATCGCCGCCAGGCGCTTCTCCTCCAGCAGCAGCTCGAGGGCGTCCAGCGCCAGGCCGTGCTGCGGATGGGTGGGGATCTCCAGCACCTTGAGGCCGAGGCTGGCCAGCAGCGGGTAGAGGTTGAAGTAGCTCGGCGCCTCGATGCCCACCGTGTCGCCGGCCTTGGTCACCGCGCGCAGCGCCAGCTGCAGCGCCTCCATGGCGCCGTGGGTGAGCACGATGTCGTCGGCGGCCAGGGTCATGCCGAGCAGCGCGGCGCGGCGGGCGACCTGCTCGCGCAGGCGCTGCGAGCCCGGCGGCAGCGCGTAGCGCGCCACCAGCTGCGGCTGGCGGCGCAGCAGGCCGGCGGTCAGCCGCGCCAGCTTGGCGCCGGGATAGAACGCCTCGCCGCGCGGGCAGGCCAGCGCCAGGTCGACGTGGTCGGCGCGCTGCTGGCAGTGCAGCACCACCGCCATCAGGTCCTCGATCTCGCCGGCCTTGCGCACCCCGGCCGGCTGCTCGCGCAGCGGCCGCTGCAGCGGCGGCAGGCTGCTGCGCACGTAGTAGCCCGACTGCGGGCGCGCCTCGATCAGGCCGCGGTCCTCGAGCAGGCGGTAGGCGGCGGTGACGGTGTTCAGGCTCAGCTCGTGCTGCGCCGCGCAGGCGCGCACCGACGGCAGGCGGGCGCCGGCCGGCAGGCTGCCGCGGTCGATGGCCTCGGCCAGCTGGTCGGCGAGCAGGCGGTAGCGGACGGGTGCGGACGCTGGTGCGTTCATGGCGGATCACCGGTGACAGCGGGATGGGCGAGGCATGGTGACAGTTGTCCTGACGGCCATCCTGTCACCATGACAAAAGCGATTTCGTGAGTCTGTCACCATCCGCCGCCAGTGCCTAGCATGGACTGCCATGGATCAACCGCAGGAGCCCGCCATGCTCGAAGCCCTCGCCCTGGCCAGCTACATGGGGGTGATGTCGATCACCCCCGGCCCCAACAACATCATGCTCACCGCCTCCGGGGTGAACTTCGGCTTCCGCCGCACCCTGCCGCACATGCTCGGCATCGCCTTCGGCTGCTCGCTGCAACTGCTGCTGTGCGCCGCGCTGTTCGCCCAGGTATCCGGCTGGCTCGGCGAGGTGCGCCCGGCGCTGGCGGTGGCCGGCTGCGCCTACCTGCTGTGGCTGTCGCTCAAGCTGGCGCGCGCCGGCGCTCCGGGCCGCCGCGAGACGGCGCGGCCGATGGGCTTCGTCGCCGCCGCACTGTTCCAGTGGGTCAACCCCAAGGCGTGGATCATGGTACTCAACGCCTGCGTGCTGTTCCTGCCGCAGGGCGGCCAGCTGCCGGCCGCCGCGGCCATGGCGCTGCTGGCGCTCATGGTCAACCTGCCGTGCATCGCGGTGTGGGCCTGGGGCGGCGAGCGCCTGCGCCACTGGCTGCAGCAGGACTGGGCGCTGCGCCTGTTCAACCTGAGCATGGCCGGCCTGCTGGCCGCCACCGCGCTGTGGCTGCTGGTGGAGGAACTGCTGCGCTGAGGCGCTGGCCAGCGACGCCGCAGCGGTCCAGACTTGCCAACCCGAGACACGGACGAACGAGGCAACCATGCGCACGCTGTACATCGACACCGAGTTCACCCAGCTCAGCGCCGAACGGCGGCTGATCTCCCTGGCCCTGGTGGCGGCCGACGGCGCCGAGTTCTACGTCGAACTCAGCGACGGCTGGGAACTGGCCGACTGCTCGGAGTTCGTCGTCGAGATCGTCCTGCCGCAGCTCGACCTCGCCCGCCACGGCCGCCCGCGCGCCGAGGCCGGCGCGGCGCTGCACGCCTTCCTCGCCGGCCTGGGCGCGGTGGAGATCGTCGGCGACGCGCTGGCCTGGGACTGGCCGCTGCTGCTCGAGCTGCTCGGCGCCCCCGGCCTGCCCGGCAACGTGCTGGGCTGCCGGCAGGTCGACGACCCGCTGGCCGTACTGCCGCCCGAGGAGGTTCCCCACCACGCGCTGCTCGATGCGCGCCTGCTGCGCGACCTCTGCGAGGGCGGCGACGACTAGGCGTCGCCCTCCTGCAGGCGCTGCAGCTCGCGGCGCACCATGCCGGCGTAGTGCGGCGGACTGAGCGCATACAGCTCCCCGGCCACCCAGCTCAGCCAGCGCGCGCCCAGCTGCTCGCGCGCCGCCAGCAGGCGCTCGGCCTCGGCCCGCGCGCGGGCCTGGTGGGCGCGGTGGTAGTCGGCGCGGGAAGTCGCGCCGTGGTCGTGGTCGTGGTCGTGGTCGTGGTCGTGGTCGTGGTCGTGGTCGTGGTCGTGGTCGTGGTCGTGGTCGTGGTCGGACATGCTGCGGCTCGCGAGGCGGAGACAGGCAGTCTACCGCCCCTGGGGCCGACCGCGGGACAGCGCGCTCAAGGCTGCGCCAGCTCCGCCTCCTTCACCTCGTGCCAGCTGCTGTCGGGATCGAAGCGCGGCATCGCCAGGGCGAGCTTGGCGCCGTCCGGCCCCATGTCCTTCTCGAACACCAGGCCGTCATGGCTGATCATGAAGCTCATCACCCCGCTGTCGCCGTAGCGCGCCGGCCAGGCGATCAGGGCGAAGCCGCGGCTCATGTCGGCGCCGATCCTGTAGGCATAGGCGCCGCCCGGCGCCGACGGCCCCTGGGCGTCGAGTATGCGGTAGCGGTAGCCCTGCCACTCGCCGTCCGGCAGCTCGTCGCCGAACAGCGGGCCGAGCGGGCTCTGCGGCACGCCCGGCTCGTCGGGCCAGTACAGGCCGTCGTACCGGCCGTCGCTGCTCATGAACTGCTGCGCGTACTCGAGCACGCCGTCGCCGTCGTGGTCGGCTTCGGCGTAGTCCATCTGTGCGTCGTGGTAGGCGCGCACCGCCTGCATGGCGGCCAGCTCGTTGCGGCCGATGCGCCGCGCGCGGATTTCCTCGCCGCCGGCCCGGGGATCGAAGCGCCAGCCGTCCCGGCCGTGGACCAGCGGCAGCGGAAAGGTCCAGGGCGTGTTGCCGACCACCAGACTGGCGCGCTCCTCGCCGGCCAGGCGGATGGTGCGCTGCTCGCGGTAGAGGGCGAGGAAGGCGTCGACGTCCTTGCGCTCGATGTCATCGGTGGGGATGAAGGTCTGCCAGTCGTCGCCGAGCAGCGCGGCCATGCGCTGGGGATCGGCGTGCTCGGTGCCCAGCGCGGCGATCAGCGCATCGACGGCAGCGGTGGGGGTGGCGAAGGCCTGCTGGGCGCGCGCCTCCCAGGTCAGCAGGGCCAGCAGCGCCGGCAGGCAGATACGCAAGAGCGGATGCATGGGATGTCTCCTGGTCAACGCCGGAAGCCGCCGCCACCGCCACTGCGGGCCGGCCTGCTGGGTGCCGAGCGCTGCACCGGACGGCTGGCGCGCTCCATCCGCGGCCGGCTGGCCGAGGCACGGCTGGCTTCGCCGCGGCTGGCGACGGCCCGCGAGCGCGCCGGCTCGCGCGCCCCGGCGAAGGCGTTGTCGCGCGTGCCCGGGCTGCTCGCGTACTGCTGGCGCGCCTGCTGGCGGGCCTGCGTGCTGCTCTGCGTGCGCTGGCGCGGCTGGGCGCCGGCCTCCGCGCGCTGGGGCCGTTGCGCCTGGCTGCGCATCTCGCGGTCGGCGACCTGCGCCCGCTCGCGCGCCTCGCGGTTGCTGGTGGCCGGCGCCTCGATGCCGCGCTGGCTGAGGGTCTGGCGGGCGCGCTCGCGTTCGGCGCCCCGCGCCGGTTCGCGGCCGCGCAGCGCGTCGCGCTGCTCGGCACCGGGCAGACGCTGGCTGTAGCGCTCGCGGCTGGCGTTGTCGCGGTAGGGCACGCCGTCGCGGTTGACCGCGTTGTGCTGCCACTTGTTCTGCCTGGCGTTGATCTGGTTGTTGCGGTTGATGTTGTTGTAGCGGTTGACGTCGATGTCGATGTCGCCGTGGCCCCAGTCGCAGTCGCCCCAGATCGAGTCGATGATCGCCACGCCGGCGGCGAAGCCCAGGCCGGCCACCAGCGCCGAGCCGAAGTAGTAGCCGGGCGGCGGCGGGTAGTACACCGGCGGATAGGCCGGATAGGGCCAGCTGCCGTAGACCACGCTCGGGTTGTAGCTGGGCACGTAGATCACCTGCGGGTCGGCCGGCTCGATGATGATGGTCTGCCCGGCCGGCGGCGCCTGCACCACGGTGGTGGGGCCGCCCTCTGCCGCACTCTGCACGGTGACCTTCTGCTGCTCGTTGGACTCGAGGTTGCCGGCGGCCTGCGCCTGGCGGCGCAGGCGCTGCACCGAATCCATCACCTCGCCGGGCTGGGCGAGGAAGGCATCGCCGACCCGCTGCACCCAGGCCGGATCCTGGCCGAGGGTGACCAGCACCGCCGGGAAGGCCACCAGCGACTGCACGCTGGGATCCCAGGGCTGCTCGGCGACCTGACGCACCGCGTCGTCGCCGCTGGCCTTCGGATGCGCCTTCGACCAGGCCACCGCATCGGCGACATCGCCCGGGTAGGTGCTGGCCATCAGCACCTGGGCCAGCAGGGCGTCCGGATACAGCGCCAGCGGCGCCATCATCTGGTCGAGTTCCTCCTGGCGGAACACCGCGGCAGCCGGCGCGGCGGCAGGCGCTGTGCTGGAGGCCTCCGTGGCCACCTGGGCAGCGCCCGGCTGCGGCCAGCCACCAAGGGCCAGCCAGGCGAGCAGGATGGCGCTGAAACGACGATCGATACGCATGGCGCCTCTCCTCGAGCAGGCCGGCGGCCCAGCAAGCATAGGCCGCGCCCCCGCTGCGTGCCCGCTCGCCCGACCGGGGGCCGGACGCGCCGGAAAGCGCCGCACGCCGCGCGACTGGCCGCTGTTTCGGCGCCGCTACCTCAATCCCCAGGACCACACCGTCTTTACCCCTGCGAGAGGGCTGGCATAAGGTAGCGCTCCTCATGGCAGACCGTGGTACCTCAGGGATGGTCCCTTCGCCTCAGCTTCCCGATGCTCGACGTCGGCACCGCTGCGCACTCCTGATCTGCCCCCTTTCGGCCAGCCGGCCGCAATCGGAGTTCTTCAGTGAGTAGCACCGACGCCTACTACGCCCGCAACGCCCAGCAGTTCATCGCCGACACCCAGGACGTGGACATGCAGGCGCTCCATGCGCCCTTCCTCGCCGAACTGCCGGCCAGCGCCCACATCCTCGACGCCGGCTGCGGCGCAGGGCGCGATGCCCTAGCCTTCCAGCGACTCGGCCATCAGGTCAGCGCCTTCGACGCCAGCGCGCCGCTGGCCGAGCACGCCAGCCGACTGCTCGGCCAGACCGTGCCGGTCAGGCGCTTCGCCGAGGTCGACGAAGTCGAGCGCTACGACGGCATCTGGGCCTGCGCCAGCCTGCTGCATGTGCCGGCAAGCCAGTTGCCGGACGCCTTCGCCCGCCTGTGGCGCGCGCTCAAGCCCGGCGGGGTGCTGTACTGCAGCTTCAAGCTGGGCAGCGGCGAGCGCCTGCACCACGAACGCCACTTCACCGATGCCGACGAAGCGCGCCTCGCCGCCTGGACCCAGCAGCTGCCCGGCCTGACCCGCACGCACTGCTGGACCAGCACGGACCAGCGCCCCGGCCGCAGTGAGCAGTGGCTGAACGCCCTGCTGCACAAGGCGCCCAGCAAGCTGGTGACCGGCGGCGACGAGCACCCGTTCCTGCCGCACCTGTGCGCCGCCATCCATCAGGCACACCGCGTCGACATGGCGGTCGCCTTCATCAAGACCACCGGCCTGCGCCTGCTGTTGCCCGACCTGCTGGAATCCCTGCAACGCAGCGAATCCCAGCTGCCGCCGGCGCAGGTGCGCATCCTGACCAGCGACTATCTGGACGTCACCGATCCGGAGGCCCTGCGCCTGCTGATGCTGCTGGCCGAACAAGGCGCCCAAGTGCGCGTCTACCAGAGCAGCGGCAGCAGCTTCCACCTCAAGGCCTATCTGTTCAGCGGGCAGGATTGGGGACGCGCCTTTATCGGCTCCAGCAATATCAGTCGACTGGCACTGCAGCAGGGCCTGGAGTGGAACTACCGGATCGACTACCCCGGCGACCACGGCTATCTGGAAGCCTGCCGGCGTTTCGACGAGCTATTTGCCCATCCGCGTACCGAGGCCTTGAGCCATGCCTGGATCGGCGCCTATGAGCAGCGCCGCATCCAGCCGACACAAGCCGTCGAACCGGGCAGCACCGAGCGCGAGCCGCCACCGACGCCCAGCAAGATCCAGCGCGAAGCCCTGCAGGCGCTCAGCGCCACCCGCGCCGAAGGCTACCTGCGCGGGCTGGTGGTGCTGGCCACCGGCCTCGGCAAGACCTGGCTGGCCGCCTTCGACGTCAAGCAGATGGGCGCGCGGCGGGTGCTGTTCGTCGCCCACCGCGAGGAAATCCTCAACCAGGCGGCGGCGACCTTCGCGCGCATCCAACCCTCGGCGAGCATCGGCTTCTACCGCGGCCAGCAACGCGACAACCAGGTCAACATCCTCTGCGCCTCGGTGCAGACCCTCGGCAAGGCCGAGCACCTAGAGCGCTTCGAGCCGCAGCACTTCGATTACCTGGTGGTCGATGAATTCCACCACGCCTCGGCGCCGACCTATCGCCGCCTGCTGCAGCATTTCGCCCCGGCCTTCCTTCTCGGCCTGACCGCCACCCCGGACCGTACCGACAACGCCGACATCCTCGCCCTGTGCGACGACAATCTGGTCTATGCAAGCGACCTGTTCTGCGGCGTCACGGAAAAGCTGCTGGTGCCCTTCCACTACTACGGCGTCTTCGACAGCGACGTGGATTACCAGGCCATTCCCTGGCGCAATGGCCGCTTCGATCCCGAGCTGCTCGGCAACAAGCTGGCCACCCTCGGCCGCGCCCGCCATGCGCTGAGCACCTGGCGCCTGCATGCCCAGCAGCGCACCCTGGCCTTCTGCGTCTCCACCCGCCACGCCGACTTCATGGCCGACTACTTCCGCAAGCAGGGCGTGCGGGCCGCGGCGGTGTACGCCGACTCCCAGCTGTCGCGCGGCGAGGCGCTGGAGCAACTGAGCGCCGGCCAGTTGCAAGTGCTGTTCTCCGTCGACCTGTTCAACGAGGGCGTCGACCTGCCGAGCATCGACACGGTGATGATGCTGCGCCCCACCGAGTCGAAGATCCTCTTCCTGCAGCAGCTCGGCCGAGGCCTGCGTAAGGCGGACGGCAAGAACAAGCTGGTGGTGCTCGACTTCGTCGCCAACCACCAGAGCTTCCTGCACAAGCCGATGGCGCTGATGAACCGCAGCATGAACCACCGACAACTGGCCGAGTTCGGTCGAAAGGCGGAACGGGGCCAACTGGAGCTGCCGGAAGGCTGCTTCGTCAATTACGACCTGCAGTTCATCGACTTCCTCAAGTCGCTGGACAGCGCCAGCGTGCAAAGCGACTACCGCAGCCTGCGCGAAGTGCTCGGCCGCCGCCCCAGCCTGACCGAGTTCTACCGTTCGGGCGCCAGCCTGCCGGACATGCGCCGCCAGCATGGCCATTGGTTCGCCCTGATCGCCAGCGAGGAAGCCGAACTGCCGGAGATCGAGCGTCAGCTCATCACCAAACACGGCGACTTCCTGCGCGAGCTGGAAACCACCGCGATGACCAAGAGCTACGAGATGGTCCTGCTCGAAGCCTTCCAGGAGCTGGACGGCTGGCGCGAAGCGGTAGAACTCGCACAACTGGCCGAGCGCTCCTGGCAAGTGCTGCAACGCCGCCGCCCGTTGCTCGGCGATCTGCCCGAGGAATATCAAGGCGCGAAGCAGATGCCTGGAGACTGGCTGAGATACTGGAAAAAGAACCCCATCGACGCCTGGACCGGCGGCCGCTATTTCAACGTCGAGGAAGGCCTGTTTATCGGCAATCTCGTCGTCGCTGAAACGGCCATCGCACCGCTGACAGATATGGTGCAGGAACTGGTGGACTACCGCCTGACCACCTACGCCGCACGCACGGCCCCAATCCCGGACAACGTGCATCAGCTACCGAGCCACCCACAGCAGGTGGAACTGGCCTATTTCCCCAGCCTGAAAATCGCCTGCGGCCACTTCCGCACCAGCCGCGCCGACTACGAGGAATACCGCGCGCTCGACCAGCAATACGGCAACCTCGACCCGTCCCGCCACTTCCTCGCCCGCGCTTCCGGCAACTCGATGAACGGTGGAAAGAGCCCAATCCGAGACGGCGATTACCTGCTGCTGGAAGTGATCGGCAGCGACAACGCCGGCAAGATCACCGGTGAAACCGTGGCCATCGAGCGCCAGGACGAATCCGGCGACAACCAATACCTGCTGCGCAAAGTCCTCAAGGACGCCAACGGCCAATACCGCCTGCGCGCCAACAACCCCGACTATGCCGACATTCTGGTCAGCGACGAACTACGGGAACAGCTGCGCACCTTCGCCCGCCTGAAAGCGGTCATCGACCCGCTGCAAATGCAGGTCGGCCAACGCTTCATGCGCGAGGAAATCCCGCCGCTGTTCGGCGTCGAGTTCAATGCTGGCAACTGGAACAGCGGGCATGTGGTGATCGGCGAGCGCAATGCCCATGTTTTGCTGGTCACCCTGAACAAGCAGGGCAAGGCCGAAGACCTGCGCTATCGAGATCACTGGATCGACGAGCAGCATTTCCACTGGCAGACGCAGAACCAGACGGCGCCCGACAACAAGCGCGGCAAGGAAATCATCCACCACGCGGCACTGGGCATCGACCTGCACCTGTTTGTGCGGGACAACAAACTGGAAAACGGCAAGGCGGCGCCGTTCCGTTACTACGGCAAGGTGAACTACCAGAGCCATAGCGGCAGCAAGCCGATGAGCGTGGTGTTTGAGCTGGACGCGCTGACCGTCGCGTGACCGTCGACGGGCGGGGTGCGCACTTCCGTTGTGCGGCAACCTGCTGCGCGCCCTGGCCGTCATCGCCCTGCCGCGCCGCTTTGTGGTACATGTCCTGCGGACCCGGACGCTCCCGGAGCGTGTCCGGCGCTGCCTGCCCGGCAGCCCCCAGAACAACAAGAAGAAGGACCTCCCATGAGGCGCGTCATCCTCACGCCCGATCTCGTGGTGCTCGCCGCAGGCATGGTCGCCGCCATGCATGTCGGCAAACTGCCGCCCGCCCTGCCCGTGCTGCGCGAGGCTCTGGGCCTCAGCCTGATCCAGGCCGGTTTCCTGCTCTCGCTGGTCCAACTGGCCGGCATGAGCCTCGGCCTGCTGATCGGCCTGGCCGCCGACAACCTGGGCATGCGCCGCAGCATCCTCTGCGGCCTGGCGCTGCTGGCGAGCGTCAGCGCCCTCGGCGGCTGGGCCCGCGAGGCGTCCGACCTGCTCTGGCTGCGCGCGCTGGAAGGCTGCGGCTTCCTGCTGGTCGCCCTGCCCGCCCCGGGTCTGATCCGCCGCCTGGTCGCCCCGGCGCAGCTCAACCTCAGGCTGGGCCTGTGGGGCTGCTACATGGGCAGCGGCACCGCCCTGGCCCTGCTGTGCGGGCCATGGGTGATGGCCTCGTTCGGCTGGCAAGGCTGGTGGTGGACGCTGGCGCTGCTGTCGCTCGGCATGCTGCTGTGGGTATGGCGGCGGGTGCCGGCCGACCCGCCCAAGGCCCCTGCCCATGCCGGCGCGGACGCGCTCGCCGAATGGCTGGGACGCCTGCGCCTGACCCTCACCGCGCGCGGCCCCTGGCTGCTCGCCCTGCTCTTCGCCGCCTATGCCAGCCAATGGCTGACGGTGATCGGCTTCCTGCCGTCCATCTATGCCCAGGCCGGCATCGGCACCGCCCTGGCCGGCGCGCTGACCGCCCTGGCCTCGGCGGCCAACGTGCTCGGCAACCTGGCAGCCGGGCTGCTGCTGCAGCGCGGCCTGTCCGCCCGCCTGCTGTTAGGCATCGGCTTCCTCTGCATGAGCCTGGGCACCTTCGGCGCCTTCACCCCGGCCAGCGCCGAACTGCCGCAGCTGCGCTATGCGGCGGTCCTGCTGTTCTCCGCGGTCGGCGGCCTGATCCCCGCCACCCTGTTCGCCCAGGCGGTGCGCCTGGCTCCCAGCGAGCGCAGCATCGCCACCACCGTCGGCTGGATGCAGCAATGGTCGGCGCTCGGCCAGTTCTGCGCACCTCCGCTGGCCGGCTGGCTGGCCGTCAGCGTCGGCGGCTGGCACTACACCTGGCTGCTCACCGGCGGCGCCTCGCTGCTCGGCCTGTTGCTGGTGGCGCAGCTGCCTGCCGCGCGGCCAGCTCGCTGCTCACGCCCGCCAGCCTGCATTCCGGATCGGCGACCCTGTGGTACGCGGGGGTGAGCCTCTCGCAGGCTTCTCCACCGCCCGCTGCAACAGGCCCAGCTGCTCGACCGCCTGCTTCGCCGTCAGGCCGGGATGCGCCTTGAGCAGGCGCAGCAGCGGTGTTTCTTCCGCCTTTTCTTCCGAACTCTGTACCGAACTTTCTACCGAACCCTGTACCGGCGCTTCCGCCGCGATGGCGTCTGCCAGCGACTACCCGGCAGTACGTCAGACTGCCTAAAAGCTGAATTCAAGTTACCCAGAGGTAACATATAAGTTACCTTTTGAGTCATGACGATCACAGTCGAAGAATACCTCCGCTCCGATGACTCCAGCCCTTTCGAACGCTGGTTCTCATCCTTGGACGCCCAAGCCGCCGCCAAGGTGTCCACGGCCATCGTGCGCATGGAGATGGGCAACACCTCCAGCATCAAGTGGCTCGACGGACTCGGCGAATAGCGGATTGACTGGGGGCCGGGCTACCGGATCTACCTGGTTCAAGAGGGGAAACGCCTCATCATCCTGTTCGGCGGCGGAACCAAGGCCAGCCAGAAAGCCGATATCAAGCAAGCAAAGGAGCTGCTGGCCGAGTACAAAAGCCGCAAGAGCGCGGCCAAACGATAGAGGTAATCCACCATGGCTCTCACCCGCAGCTTCAAACAAACTGTCGCAGAACGTGCGCAGCGTGATCCCGCATTCGCCCAAGCCCTGCTGGACGAGGCGGCCACTCTGTTCCTGAATGGTGAGCCGGAAGCCGCTCGCGTGATTCTGCGTGACCTGGTCAACGCTACCGTGGGATTTGAGGAGCTGTCCCGCGAAACTGCGAAACCCAGTAAAAGCCTGCACCGCATGCTCTCCGCCAGCGGCAATCCCAGCATGGACAACCTGGCGGCCATATTTGCCGTCATCCGTGCCAAGCTCGGCGTCGATATCCAGGTCCACGCCGTGCGCGCAGCCTGACAACGGGGCACAGATTCCCCAGAAACGAAAAAGGCCCGCATCGCTGCGAGCCTAAGTCGTTGATTTATATGGTGCCGGCACCAGGAATCGAACCCGGGACCTACTGATTACAAGTCAGAAGACCCATTCATTTACGGTGATTCACCGATCATCACATAACTACACAGAATGCGGCTTTCAGCCTATCCTTGGCTTTACGAAGGCGTATAGAAATACACCATTTTTGACCGAAACCGTAACCCCGGCGTAACCCCACAGAGTGGCAGGGACAGGATATGAGCGCGACACGCATTGCATTCAGCAAGGACCGGCTGACGGCCCTCCCCCTCCCCGAAGGAGGCAAGCGCGCCACCTATCACGACACGAAAATCCCAGGGCTGCAACTGCGTGTATCCACAACAGGGGTCAAGACTTTCTGCGTCTACCGCCGCATGAAGGGCGGCAAGCCCGAGCGGGTCACGCTTGGCCGCTTCCCGGCGATGACTGTCGAACAGGCGCGCAAGCAGGCCACCGCCATCAATGCCGAGATTGAAGCCGGCGCTAACCCGGCTGCCGTCCGGCGCGCAGTCCGTGAAGAACCGACCTTTGCCGAGGCGCTGGCCGACATGCTGGCGCACAAGACCAAGCGCGACGGATCACCGATCACCGAGCGGACGAAAAAGGACTACCTCGACACCGCCCGACTGCACATGGTCGCCATCGCCAGCAGCAAGCTGTCACGCATCACCCGTTCCGAGGTGAAGGCGATTCACACCAAGGTGAGCAAGAAAAGCGCGCGCCAAGCAGACAAGGCCGTTGCCATCATCTCCTCGGTTTTCAACTACGCCGCCGACTGCGAGCACTTCAAGGGCGAAAACCCCGCCGTCCGTATCAAGAAAAACGCTGTCGTGACGCGCGACCGTTTCGCCCAGGCTGCCGAACTGCCCTACCTGTTCGCCGCCATCGGCGAATCGAGTCTGAGCGATTTTTTCCTACTGGCGCTGCTGACTGGCGCGCGCCGCTCCAACGTGCAAGCGATGGCCTGGCGCGACCTCGACCTCGACGGCGGCATCTGGCGCATCGGCATGACCAAGAACGGCACGCCGCAGAACGTCACCCTATCGCCCGAGGCCGTGGCCGCCCTGCGCGCTCGCAAGGGCACGACGACCGGCACCTCGCCTTTCGTGTTTCCCGGAGAGGGCAAGACCAGCCATCTGGTCGAGCCGAAAAAGGCATGGGCCGCCGTCCTGCTGCGCGCCAGCCTGCGCCGTCTCCTCGACCACCTAGAAGGCCTCGGCAAGCTGACTACCGAGGAGCGCCAGCAGGCCAACCAGCAGATCACCGAATCGCCAGCAGCCGCAGCGAAGCGTTATCAGGCCATCGCCGCCGCGCTGGAAATCGACCCGGCGCTGTATGACATGACCGACCTACGCATTCACGACCTGCGCCGCACCCTCGGGAGCTGGCAGGCCAAGACAGGCGCGTCTATGGCGATCATCGGGAAGTCGCTCAACCACAAGTCCCATCAGGCCACGGCGATCTATGCGCGCCTCGACCTCGACCCGGTGCGGCAGTCTGTTGAGACGGCAACGCAGGCCATGCTCGAAGCCGCAAAAGTAAAACCAAACAAAATCTAACGCACCATACATTAACCATCCGCCGAATGCTTCAGCACCGGCTTATTTGTGATTTTTCACAATTACAGCCACCACTAATCATTGGCCTAAAAATAAAATTGGCAGAGTTCAACCCACTAGCCGGCCACAATAAAAATGGACAACGAATATAGAAACGAAGAATTCACCCTTCAATCCATCATCCCGGAGGGCACTATTGCCATCCGAAAATCAATAGACCAGATTGCCTACTGCGTTCACGATGCTGCTCTGGAAGTTCAGCGGAATTTCAGAGATGAGCGCAAAAAACATCAAGAGGGAAGCAAGCGCGGTCGCGCATGGGTACACGACGTTCGCATCAAAGCAACGCGCAACGGAGTTTCTATCGAATGGATTCACTACACTGGAAAGTACGGTGACACCTGCTTCTCTGAAGGAATTCGCCTCGACGGCAACAACAGAGTTCCAGCGCGCAACTTTCGCAAATGCTCTGCAACAGAAAAAGCGGCAATCCGAACAGCAGAAGATCGATTTGAAAAGCTACGCCAAATAACCAGTCATCTTTCGAAAGCAGCAGAAAGCCTTAACTCGATAAACCAAATAAAAATAAATTCAACTACTCAAGGTTCATTTGAAGACGAACACATAGAAACCCCAGAGCAGTGCACAACGTGTGACTGCCAAGAGCCTTGCGAAGCTTACAGATATACCTCTCCATACCTCCCAAAATACCAGCTATAAAATCAGCCGAGCCAAACATGGCTCGGCCAAAAAAACCAAAAATCTTCCAACCTCAATCAAAACCAGACTTTCGGCTGCCCGCCACCCCCTTGAGAAGAAATCTCCTTACGCTCCAAGCCACCATTATCCTCATCAACACTCATAAATACACGATCAACCAGCTCACCACCACTTCGCCGGACAACTACTGATACCTCAACACTGCAAAACCCATCCATCGACTCAGCTAGGGCCACAACCCCCTCAACACCCTCAATAATTTCCTTCATTGACGTAATCTCCTGAGCTTATAGGGCAAAACATCTGCCAGCCAAAACCTTACCCCGCAGCACAAAACATACAACACAAGAAAATTTTTCACACCAAGAAAAATTCCTCGGTCCGCATCAGACAGAGGAATCTCCAATCATAAAAATAGAGTTCACTGAAAGCTCAGGCACCAACAAAAAAATCACTCATACCTGCATCGTATCGATCCAGCTCAAGTGGCCCGGCTCAGCAAGTCCTGGTTTGTGAGAGTACAAGGCTTGCGCCCCCTCCTACCCACTGGGCTCCACAGTGGCTCAAGGGGGGCTTGATCCCCCAAGATAGTAATGGGGAGCAGCACACTCCCGCGAAAATTGAGTTCAGCAGGGGCACCTATCCCCCAGCCAAGCAGCGTAAGCTGCGGCTATACCTACCTTGGTTTACAAGCACCGACGAAGAATCAGGTCGCTCGCGCCGATGCCGAAGGTCAGCCCCCCCTTTTCAAAACTATCTAATCAACAACCCCCTCGCACGCACTCATCATAAACTCCCTAGAGTTTCAGGCCGATCAATTGAAAGCCCACCATGCAATTTCAGCCGCTCCAGAAGCATGAGCACATGCTTGGACTGCCTTTCGGTAGGAACCTGTCGCGGCATAGATGCACAGACTTTCAGGATCTGCTCGTCCTTCGCTGTCAAACTGCCAGCAGATCTCCCTTTCTCCCATACTCCACGCCAGAACTCCGCCCCTAGCTTTACTACCAGAGATTGAGCCTCTATTCCTGCGATCTCTCGCTGGTCATCTCTCGCATCGCGCTCGTTCTTCCTTGCGGTTTCCTTCAATGCCAGACAGCGTTCAAAGCCTCGGCCATAGTCAATTTTGCGCGACTGAAGCACGCCCCAACAAGCCTGTTGTTTAGCCCATTCTGAGAAATTACGCATGCCAGCAGCGGGCTGAGTAATTACTTTATGAGACTCTTCTGCCGCCAGAATAAGAGCTCTAGCAAGATCATCGGAAACCATTTGCCGTTTAGCGACTGTGTCGAGGTCGAGCACTTCATTGGCCCTGTTCGCATCATGAAATATCTTTGCCATGGCGTAGGTTACAATGTTGGCGCGGTAGCCACCTTCATACCAAGCTTGTTTTGGGATCTCGCTTTCGAGATACCGGAAAATGATCGCCTTCGCAATCAGCCTTCGATACCAGAGCTCATCATAAGCTGACTCGCTCTTTGACCACTTCTCACCTATCTCCTTAGCGAATAGTGCAAAGTTCTTCTGCGCGCCACGCGAAACAATGTGGGGTTGACCGGCCGCCGAGTTTTCGTATTTTGCTAGATCAGTCTTGCTGAATAGTTGCTTTTTCGGAAACTCGAGATCGAACTTTCTCTGGTCGCTGCCCGAGCATCGCCCACGCTCGTTGATATACTGCCCACGGGAGCGCTCGTAGAACCACTTGCTGTCGTGTCGCTCTCCTTCACGCGCAGCAAAAATCACGTTGCGCGAATATTTTTCTATCCGAATGTGGAAAGGATGGTTCGAGAAGAAATCAGCAGCGTTGACCTTATTCTGCGTGTTCGCATACTCCGAAATCTTCGGGACGATTTCCTCCGAGCGATCCGGAGGCACGACCGTCAGCTTCATCTGTACGAAGACACTTTCCAGCTGTTCACGAGCAGTTCTAAGCGCGGCATGGATCGTGCCTGTTGTCTGTGCACCGTTTACGATCTGGAGGTTACTGATTGACGAGATCGCCAGGCCGGAATCTGTCTGGACGCATTGCACATGCTCGGCTGTTGCCGAAAGACCATTGTTATAGGGAAAGAAGAGTTCCGGTTCTTCCTTGATGGTCTTCTGGATTCCCTTGTTAGTCTTGGCCCTAGCCTGAAGGAAGGTACGGACATTAGCCTCAAGAAGGCGAGCCCCCCAACGATCATAGATGGCGGCAAGCAGCTGGCCGGGGATGATCAGCAGATAGCTTTCTAGAGCCGCACCAGCCTGCGAAGCTTTGAGTGCTGTAAGCGGGGCTCCGAAGTCACCCGAAAAGTCAATGGTCATGTCTTCACGGGCTTGGCCGGAGCGGTCGAATCGCTCAAACCTAGCCAGATCCCAGACGGACCAGGTGACCGGAATGTCATCTATATCCTGCAACTTTACGGAGTCGTCACGGCTGATGTACCGGCGATTTGAGACAAGAATTAGCTTTACCTTGGTGATCTGCGACCACGTCGCGATGATCAGGTCGGAGACCTGGAATGCAGGGCTCACCTCGTTCAGAGCATCGCGAAACGCCTCGGTCCGGGCCTTCTTCAGGAAGCGTATAAGCGGGTTGAGAATAGGCAGGATGTCGGCCTTACCAAATGTAAGGGGGGCGTCGCTGTCGGCGAAGTCACAGACGATCAGTCCAAGAACCCCTTCGCTGTCGCGAGGGTCACCCGCGTACCCGTCGATCCTGACCCTCTGGGCGCCCTCACCGTTCTCGTAGAAAGCACGGTCTGCTGTATCGAGTTCGCCGGCCTCTGCCAGCCTGGCGGTCATCTGGTCGAAGAACGCCTCGATCATCAGCACGCCGCTTGCGTCCGCTTCGCGGCGGATGTCCGCCATAAGACTCCGGTGATACTCATGAATCTCGCTCATAGCAGATCCTCCCTGACGAGAGTCGAACGCACGGTGTTCCAGTCTGTTTTGAAGGGAGTGCAGGCTGACAGGGCGAGCACGTAGGTCACCCCCGAAACTCCAAGCGGGACGGGAGCGGTAATCCGGGGGAAGCCTTCTGCGACGGAATGGAACTCCGGAGGCGAGACGATCCAGCGCCAGGGCGCGTAGTCGTGCTGTACATCGTAGCCAGCATCGGCAAGGAGCAGATCCCAGCTCATTATCGTTGAAGGTTCCGTCCGTTCGAGAAGCTCTGTCACCTCGGTTACATGCTCCGCCAGTGTCCGGCCATGGGGTGGCTGGACCTTGTCCACAGCTAGTACTCCTAGCCAGAGATGACGACCCGGTACGTCGGCAAGCTGGTGCTCATTGGCGATCTTCACGAACGGCTGTGAGGCGCCGCGCCTTGCCTTGACCTCGATGCAGCCTGCCTTGAGCTCGAAGTCCTTAGGCGCACCGGATGGCCCCGTCCATGCTGCAAGAGCCGCCTTCGCACCAAAGCTGGCTATCAGGAGCTTTAGAACCTCAATTTCACCGATCAGGCCTTTCTGTGCCTCTTCCGACAGCACGTCAAACTTCCCGCCTCGCAGCAAGTAGTGCCAACGGAAGGTTCGCCCAATGGCTCGTTCAAGCGCCTCGGCCTCGGTGTCCGCAAGCTCGCCCGCGGCTATAACATCGCGGCAGAGTGTCTCGAAGAGTTCGAGTTGGGCACGGTCCTTGAGGCGTATGTAGAGTATCGGACCACCCGGCAGCGTCTGGAACTGAACCTCGAGGCTCCTGAGCTTTGGGAGGTCTGGAGTTAGTTTCGGCAAACTTCCCAGTTGCAGAACAAGCGCGACATCGGTTCGTGACATCACCGCCCAGAACCAGTTCCACCGTGCAGAGGCAGAAGCCCGTCGTGTGTCGACCTTGCCTGCCTCGAGACCGGACCATGGTGTGTCATTCAGCATCACCGCGCGCCTCCTCCTCTACTTCCTCCTCGCCAAAGATCTCGCGCATGCGGATGGTGTTTACGACGTACTCGACGGTACCGCCCTGAACGTCTGATGGCGGGAAACAGATGCTCCAAGCAAGGACGATACGTGGCGGCTTTTCGCTCAGCAATTCGGCTGAGACGGTGGGGGCCACAAATCGAAGGATGATCAGTGGGCGGCGCCCCGGCACCTCGCAGAAAATGCGAGGCGGAAGAGTCGTCGGCGTTTTCTTGCCTAGGCGGTCGCACTCCTCGCGAAAGGACTGGGTTGCAGCCTCGATCTGTTCCGCCGTCAGGCCGATGCGCTCGTCACCGGGTGAGCCGACCCTCCTGCTGGTGCCACTGATTGAAAGCACACCCTGGCGCAAATCGGGCTCGCCAACCGATCTGGCGAAAGCTCTCATCGTGAGACCGGCTGTCAGCTCCTCCTCTGGCGCATCTGCGTTCTGGGCACTGGCAAACAGGACGTCCCATTTCTCCAACTCGCTATCAGCACGGGCGTCGATGTAGTCGTTCATCAGCCTGGGATCAGTCAATGGATCGGCCGCATCGGCACGGAACACCCGCAGGAAATCTTGCACCAGATGGACGGGAACCGATCGGTAAAGTGTGCCTTTTGAAAGATGATCTGCTGTGAGTTCTCCGGTAGCCATGATGGCCGCCGCCAAGTCCTGCCCGGCCTTCCGGTTCCTATCCAGCTGGACACGATCCACTCGAATCCGCGTGGTCTCGATCAGCTTGCCAGCCAGACCGACCTTCATGGGAAACTCTCGACCGGTCCCCATCTTGTTTCGTGCAGTCACGATCAGGGATTCCGGGTGACTGCGAACTGCCAGTCCGAATTGTTCCGGCGTAGCCTTCGCCAGCTCCATGCGCTTCAACTGGGCCTGCAGATCGTCCATCGCCTCGTGGATATGGGTATACCAGCCCACGCCATCCGCGGGGATCCACACGCGGCACAGGTCTTCATACCCCGGCCGATAGCCGAACCAGCGCCCCATCTGCATGAGCGTGTCGTACATCAT
Organism: Pseudomonas sp. AN-1; assembly: GCF_034057115.1. Taxonomy (NCBI): domain Bacteria; kingdom Pseudomonadati; phylum Pseudomonadota; class Gammaproteobacteria; order Pseudomonadales; family Pseudomonadaceae; genus Pseudomonas; species Pseudomonas sp. AN-1. The sequence goes on from NZ_CP139195.1 coordinate 2,812,630, forward strand.
CGAGTTCCGCAGGAAGTAGCTGACCGTCAGCCCTTCCAGCGTCAGCCCGCGCGACAGGGAGAAGCCGCCGATGGCAATGACGGTCACGCCATGTTCGCCACCTTGATCGTAGTCGAGTGGCTGAGACCGCTTCGAGGCGTTGACCTCGACGACCCTTGCTGCAACCAGAACCTCGTGCAGTCGAGCCTGGACCTCAGGCCAGCCGGCGCCTTCAGCGTCTGCGTACTCTGCTTCCCAGACGGCATAGAGCGCCGCGATCTCCGGGCTCTGCAGTGCGGCGTGGCCCTTGCCGCCGTCAACCGCAACCGCGTCCCTGATCTGGCTGACGATATCGGAAACCCTTGACCGCAGGCGTCCCTGGACATCCGTGAAGCGCGAGGCATTGATCAGCATTGAGGCGTGCGCCGCCTGCTGCCCCCGTGCATTGCGGATTGCCCGGGCGACGATGAAGGCGCGCACGGCCCGAACAAGGCTGTCAGGCAGCACATCGGCTGGATGATCAATCTTGTGCTTCATCGGCAGGATGTCTTTGTTGTCATCGATCAGGCGAACGTGCCGGTCGCGGGCGTCGAGGAACACCTTCTGTGCGCCGAAATAGTTAGATGGCGCGTCAAGACCGATGATGAAGTGACGCGGGAAGAGGTCCTGCTTCAGTGCCTCGTCGTCGGTGTCTGGGTCGATGAAAATATTGGCAAAGGGGGTGGCGGTGTAACCGACGTAACAGCTGCGGTGGAACAGAGAGAGCAGTTCGCGGATCTGGCCATTGATACGAGTGACCTCTTCGCGGGAATAGGCGGTATTGATCGAGGCATTGTCGGCCTCGTCATCGATCAGCAGCATTGGCTGGCTGACCATCTGGGTTCCCTGATGAACGGAGTGCTCCTTCAACCACTCCAGCAGGTTCTTCAGCGTGCTGGAGTTCTTCTTGATCACCAGCACAACGGGAACGTTGTATTGCCCGATCTGGCTGGTGTTAGTGGTGGCTGTGGCCTTGTTGAAATCGCGCAGGGTATTGGTCAGCGAAACTGGGAATTCGCGCTGGTCGAACTGGCCAACGCCAATGATCTTCTGACGTTGCGCCTTGTTGGCATGAGCCAACCGACCTGTATCACGGCCAATGAACCCTTCGTCAATCCGGGCCTGAGTCTGGTTACGCAGATTGTTGTGGATGCCGGCGATCACTACGATCAGGCGATAACCAGCGTCGGCTGCCTTGCATATCAAGCCGGTATAGTTAGCTGTCTTGCCACTCTGGACGTGCCCGACGACCATGCCGCGGCGACTCCACGGAGTCATGTTCTTCGGATCACCGAGGCGATCCAGCACACGATCAGTCACCTCGTCAGTTGCGTCAATCACCGATTTCGGCAGTCCCTTGAGGCTCAGGAGCTTCCGATAGCGACTCCAGTAAAAATCCCCGACTTCATTCTTGATCCGCGCATCATGCAGCCACGGACGGAAGTCCTCGGCATCAACGACGGCGCCAAGGCCCATGCTGATACCGTGCTTTTCCTCGATCAGCCGAGCGAGTTCCTCCGCGTCGTCGTCCTCAATCATTCCCGCGAACATCGGCATTTCACGCAACTGTCGGATGATGTCCCGAATCGACTGGGCAGTGTGAGGCCCTTTTTGCGAGGCCATATACATTGTTGTCATGCCTTCGAGGCTGCTCAGGAGGGGAGTCATTTTTCTTCCTTAATCTCTATCGTCGCTGCGATAATACGCTGAGTATCCGTCCAGGCCGAACGGAAGGGATCGACATCCTTCATCAGCGATATGATTTCCTTAATGTCCTTTTTAGCCCCCGTAAGAACCGACAGTGTCGCCTTCACTGCTTGGGCGAGCGTGTCTTCATCGATGCGGTCAGGAACAATCTGCTCGGCTGTACCGGCCATGTCGGCATGCAAGGCTTCGATGGGTAACGAAGCACCTACGAGGGCAATACAGTTGAAGAATCCACGTTGCAAGTCAGGTGGCAGATTATCGGCAAAATCTGAGAATGCGGGATGCTCGATGTTCGGCCTATACCGGATCTGCCCGTCAGACTGAATGCGACTCCACATAGGCAGCCGCTCGTGGTCAACAAGCTTCTGCCCGCGCTTGAGATAGGTCCGCTTCGAGCCGCTCTGAATACGCTCGATAACTTTCTGGAGGCGATCACGGACGACTGGAGGCAGCTGGGCAGAGGACTTCTTGACGTCGATCTTCCAGTCAGCATCCATGCTGTTAGGGATGTCGATCCTGACCCGGCAAAGCTTGGTCAGCTCGGACTGTCGGCAGAGCCCAAACCAGGTTCCGTAGAGAATAAGGCGCCCGCCCCTATACAAGTAGAAACCTTGCGATTTCAGGTGACCCTCAGGGCCGGCAATATCATCCCATTCGGAATTGCTCATCTGCTTGTGGTGAGGAAGTGTAAAGCTCTGAACTTCAACTTCACCGTGAGCCAGAGTAATCCTTTCTTCTGGATCGCAAATAGTCGCTGGATTATTTCTTGCAAATGGATCCAGTGGCTTAAGCTGACGACCGTTCAGAAAAATGCGGATTGATTTAGTACCCTGCATGAAGCGGTGAAAGACCAGACGCAGGTGTCGCTCGGCTTCGGCAATTCTTCGGTTGATGATTTCTGCACGCTTGGCAGTATTTTGCGAAATCCCCCCCGTCAGTCGATCTAGCTTTTGCCAAAGAACCAAAGTACCTGTATCACCAAGCTGGTCCACACCCGGAATTCCAGAAACGTCATCAGGCAGCTGCACTGCCCACTCGTTCCGTTCCGCAACGTCATCGAGATCCCAGACTGCTGCGGAAGTCTTGCTATCTTTCCGAGACACAACTGTCAGCCGTCGGCATTGCGAGAAGCTGGCACTCTTCAAGCCAAGTCCGAACCTTCCCAAGTCAGGCTCATCACGCTCTGCTAGAGGATTCCGGCTCCCCGGGCGCATGGCAGCAATGAGCTCATCCTCGGTCATCCCTTTGCCGTCATCCACGACTGCGATCAGGGGTGCTTCGTCGAATGCTTCAGTGATGATTCGAATCCGCTTCGCACCCGCCGTGATGGAGTTGTCGATGATGTCGGATATGGCGGTTTCTAGCGAATACCCAATATCCCTCAGCCCCTCGATAAGAGAAGCTGCATGGGGCGTAGCATCGGCTCGTCTTGAGGTGGATTTTGCATTAATTCCCTTACAAACAATGTCCATTTACAGGGTACCATCCACTGACCTTACGTTTTAATCAATCTTGATCATACGAAAAATAAAGCCACGAAGTAAGAGCTTTAACTTCTACCCTCGGAGGGAGGGGTGCCGACTTTTCATACAGGGTCTGGGGGCTGTTGCAGGTGATGGGGCCTTCGCCGAGCTTCAACGCAAGCTGACTCCCAAGCGGCAGCGCGATGGAGCCCCCTTGGCTGTGCAGTGCGGCGTAGCAGGGCAGCACCCAAGTAACAGAACCACGACGTCGTGCCGAGCGGCGTGAGCCAAAGGCTACCTTGGCCCGCGATCAGTCGGACCACCATTCACGAATACCTGTGCGCCAGAGATGAGTAGCCAGCCGAGCTTTATTGGTTTTTTACGAAACCAAAGGAGTGAGTCATGTCCAAACTGGCTCATGATCAGAGATTGACCTTTGATTGCAGCCCGACCGCGACGATGCCGCTGGAAATCCAGAGTTTTCTTCTCTCCACAATGTCCCTCTCGAAAAAATCCTTGAACGAGAGCACGCTGCCCTGAGTTTTGTATTCGGTGGTATCCGAGTTCTTCAGGCTCTCGGGGACAACGAGGTGGATGCCCTGAGAGGCCATATCTTTGATCGCGTTTACGGCGATACTCTCGTCCAGAGTGGCAAGATAGAGATCGCAGTCTCTCATCTCCCCTTTGACCTGCTTCCACCGCTCACGAAGGGTCGTCTTCGCGCTTAGAACGAGGGCCTCGCAGTGCTGGCGGGTAGAGCTCTCGTATATAGTTCTGCTCGGCAGAATGAAGTCAGGACGCTTCTTGGCTTCGAGCACGACCTGCTTCTCGAACGGGATCCCGCCATCTGCCAGCATTGCCTCGATGTGGTGCTCGAAGGAGTAGCCCGCGCGGGACTTCCTCTGCTGAGCGGCAGAGAGCAACAGAGCGTCGATCTTGGGAAAGTCGAGCACGACAGCCCGCAGTACCCTCTCGAGACTCGCCTTAGCAGGGTCATCCCCCAGAATCATCCGAGCCAGATCGATGGACCTGGCTTTGATCTGATAGTCCTTGAAAATCTCGTATTCGAGACCACGACTGATCGCCCACAGAGCGTCGCCGGGATTACCCATAGCGTATGGATCCAGGCTCCTCAGCCCGTTCTCATCCAAATAGCGGTTTCGCGCAGCGGCGGCGAGCTCCGAAGTCGTCGGCATCGTACCGTAGCGCGAGGCGAGTTCCGGGAAGCTTCCGTCGCGAAACGCCCTGACGACCTCCTCGATGAATGAGACGGTCTTCTCCTCCCGCTCCCGTCGGACCTCGGTCGTAATGAATATTCCCGAGCGGAAGTCGGGAGGCAGAGAAAGGATGTCATGGACAACGTCGTATTCGTCGCTCTCGGAGTCGACGATCAAGGCCTTGTATCGTTTACCACTCCTCCCTAGGACGAGCAGAGAGGCAGGAGAAGCATCGCGAAATGGCGGCTTCGGCAGGCCGGTGAGATGGGTTTCGACCCCCTTACTCGTGTAGTTGACAAGCCTAGCTCGCTTCGGCTCTCCGACTGCTGGCCATTCGATCTCGAAATAAGCTTCGCGAATCACGGCGGCGTCGGCTTTCTTGCGCACCTTCGTCACCAGCGGGGGGAAAAAGCCTCCATCCCTCTCGGCCGGAGGCACGTAGATTCCGCCCTGATGCTTGTTTGGCCGACGAGCCCAGTCCCTATCGTTCACAGACAGCTTCTTGACGTAGAGCGAATCGCTCTCGTCCAGCAGGGAGGTCAGAAAGCACGAGGCTTCAGCCTCGGCGAAGGTATCGATTACAGGGCCATTCGAGCGTTTGATTTTTTTCATAAGCGGATACTACTGACGGCTCAAGCGCCGGTCTACCTAGCCGTAGAGGCCACTACGCAGGCATGTCGCCCGGGTGATTTCGCAGGTGGGCATCCAGCACGAAGCGGAACAGGCTGGCCACCTCGTCATCGCTCATCGGCCCCGGCTGGTGGTGATGGGCCGGGCGCAGCACGCGGGTCTTGCCGTCCCGCGCGAGCCAGTCGAACACGAAGAAGTGCGCTCCCTCGACCTGGTTGAGCGGCTTCACCATGCCCCATGTGCGCGTGCTGCGAGCATAGAGCGCAAGGTACATCGTCAGCATCTGGCGGGCGTCCGCGTCCGGCGCCTGCAGCGTGTCGTAGAAGCGCAGCGCGTCCGACAGCGCATCGCCAGGCACGGGAACCTGCGCGGCAAGGTCGCCCATCAGTCCGCCACCTGACTGCATGTCCCGGTAAAGCTGCGCGCCCGCCTGGGTGACCATACGCGGCCCGCCGTGGAGATTCACGCTGTAGAGCCACAGCTTCACCGGGTTGCAGGACAGGGCGTCCGCGTCCGTTTTCCAGCCGGCCGCCTGCATCTGCTGCTGCAGTCGCGCCATGCGCGCCCTCTCCAGATCATTTTCCATGTATGAATTTCCAGTGTTTTTGCGACTTTTCGCATGATGCCCTGTTGCCACAGGTCTTTCCAATCCCCAGAATACGCAAAATGCGAAAAACGTTCCCAGAGGAAACAAAATGGCACCCAATGACCATCAGACCAGCTTCGCCCTGCTGCGCGAAAAGGCAGGCATGACCATCGAGGACGTGATGGAGCTGACCGGTAAATCGAAAAGCACGGTCTACCGCTGGGAGAATGGGCAGATTCAGGCCGACAAGCTGGCCCTCAAGGTCATCAACGAGCGGATTGCCCACGCGGCCAGGGGCCACGAGAGCAAGCCCGGCGCGGCTTTCCGCTTCATCGACCTGTTTGCCGGCATTGGCGGCATGCGCAAGGCCTTCGACGCGGCGGGCGGGCAGTGCGTGTTCACCAGCGAGTGGAACAAGTACGCCCGCATGACCTACCAGGCGAACTACGAGTGCGACCACGAGGTGACCGGCGACATCACCAAGATCGAGGCCAGCGATATTCCGGCCCATGACGTGCTGGTGGCCGGATTCCCGTGCCAGCCGTTCTCGATTGCCGGCGTCTCCAAGAAGAACTCGCTGGGCCGCGCCCACGGTTTCGAGGACAAGACACAGGGAACGCTGTTCTTCGACGTGGCCCGCATCATCGCGCACCACCGCCCGGCGGCCTTCCTGCTGGAAAACGTGAAGAACCTGAAGGGGCACGACAAGGGCCGTACCTTCCAGACCATCATGGAAACCCTGCAGGACGAGCTGGGTTATCACGTCCACCACCGGATCGTCGACGCCCAGCACTGGGTGCCCCAGCACCGCGAACGCATATTCATCGTTGGTTTCCGCGAGGACGTGCCGTTCGACTTCGACCAGCTGGTTTTCCCGGGAAAACCGCCGGTACTTGGCGACATCCTGCACCCTGAAAACGGCGACGAGGAGGCCGAAGCCCCCTTCACCGAGGGTGACGCGGCCACGGTCGCGGAGAAGTACACCCTGACCGAAAAGCTCTGGAACTACCTGCAGGCCTACGCCGACAAGCACAAGGCCGCCGGCAACGGTTTCGGCTTCGGCATCAACGGCAAGGACGACGTGACACGTACCCTGTCGGCCCGGTACTACAAGGACGGCTCCGAAATCCTGGTGCACCAGCAGGGCAATCGCCCGCGCCGGCTGACGCCGCGCGAGTGCGCGCGCCTGATGGGCTTCGACATGCCCGGCCAGCCGCTGTTCGAGATTCCGGTTTCGGATACCCAGGCGTACAAGCAGTTCGGCAATGCAGTGGTGGTTCCCAAGGTGAAGGCCATCGCACAGCTGATGCGCCCGCATGTCGAGGCCATTCTCGAAAGCAGTCGGCGGCATGACCCGCAACTGGCCATTGCTGACCTGTTCGAGGCTGAAAAGGCCACTGCATGACGGATGTCGTCAGCTCCGAAAAGCGGAGCCAGATGATGTCCGGGATCCGTTCGAAGGACACCCGGCCAGAAATGATCGTGAGGCGTGCGCTGCACGCCCGCGGTTTCCGTTACCGACTGCACGTCAAAGACCTGCCGGGAAAGCCGGACCTCGTTTTCCCCCGTTACAGAAGCGTGGTCATGATCCACGGCTGTTTCTGGCACGGGCACAACTGCCACCTGTTCAAAGTGCCCGGCACCCGGACAGAGTTCTGGCTGGCCAAGATCGGACGCAACCGGGAGCGGGATGCGGAAGTGCGACAGGCGCTGGCCGGACTGGGGTGGCGGGTGCTTGAAGTCTGGGAATGCGAGTTGCGGGGCGCCCGTAAAGCGGGCTACCAGCCCGTTGTAGAGCGGATTGCGGCCTGGCTATCGCTTGCCAATTGAGCCATTCAGAGGAATAGTCTCGCCCTCCATGTCCCTGCACCTCTCAAGCAAGGACAGCCTTTGGAAGGGAAACCATGTCTGCCAGTCTCAAAACTCCACTTGAAAATGTTGCTGATGCCATGCATCGGCATGGGGCCCACCATGTCGTGTTCAAGCTGCTAGCGAACAATGACAACTCCAAGCAACAGATCTATTTCGGTGGCGATTTTGACGTCCTCAGAATGATCCCGCACGGTGAGCTGACAGGGACGTTCAGCGAAAGGGACGGCGTAATTTTTAAAGCGCCACTCACGCTTAGCTGGCTTCCAGCTGACCTTACCGGGCTGCCATCACCTGCTCCTGGTGCCCAGCTGATTTACTACCCCCGTTATCCTGAAGTTCGTATGTCAGGATTCCTACGGGGGTGCGCTCATGCGCCAAGTCACCTAATGCAACCTCCGACTCCAGAGGAGCGGATTCTGCGGGAGCACACACCTAGATGCCTCGTCCTCGGCATTTGCCCCAATGGTGAGGTCCTTGCTTATGTAGGCGCTTGGGGGAGCGTCCTTGCTCAAGATGCAATCTTGAGGATCCAGAGTAACCGCGCAAACAGCGTCGCCTCGGTCTTCTATGAGTTGCGACCACCGAAATCTGACGGCCGCAAAGAGCTCCTGCGGAGGCTTTGCTCTATCAGTGCCAGTGGCCCCATTGCTTCCTGCCGTTTGGACGCGACAGGGCAGAAAATCCAGTATTCTGCCAAGAACGCTGCCGGATACACGTTAGAAAGCCTCTTTAACATCACTCCAAATGGGGCGTCTGAACCAGACTTTATGGGCTGGGAACTGAAGGCACACAGCAGCGGTGCTCTGACGCTAATGACCCCAGAGCCAGACTCCGGAAGCTACCTAGATGACCTAGGAATCTTCCTTGAAAACTATGGGAGATCGGACAGCTCTCGCCGTGACTTCACAGGAAGGCATCTTAACAATATCCCCTGCGAAAGATCCTCCCTTACGCTTCGAATGGAGGGATACGACCCGAACAGTGGGGAGGTAATCGACCCGGATGGAGGCCTTACGCTTCGTGACGAGGACGGCAACTTGGCCGCCGGATGGAGCTTCAGCAAACTGATATCGCATTGGTCAAGGAAACATGCTCAGACGGCCTATATTACTTACACGAAGACCTCAATCAAGGAATATCCGTATTTCCAATATGGGCCAGAGGTGCTTTTGTGCCGAGGATCCGAAGTCAAACGATTCCTTTCAGCTTTACATGACGGGACAATTTACTATGACCCGGGTGTAAACCAAAAGCTTCACGGTGAGCAGTGGCGCGCCAAGAAAAGAAACCAATTCCGAGTTGCGTGGAAAAACGTCTGCAACCTATATGAGCACACAGATAAACTTGATCTTTCCCAGTCCCAGTGGATACTCAATACCATCAATGAGCGGACTGCCCATACAGCAAGGGTCCACGAGAACAAGCACCGCGCGGCTTTCCGCTTTATCGACCTGTTTGCCGGCATTGGCGGAATGCGCAAGGCCTTCGACGCAGCGGGCGGGCAGTGCGTGTTCACCAGCGAGTGGAACAACCACGCACGCATGACCTACCAGGCGAACTACGAGTGCGACCATGAGGTGGCCGGCGACATCACCAAGATCGAGGCCAGCGAGATTCCGGCCCACGACGTGCTGGTGGCCGGCTTCCCCTGCCAGCCATTCTCGATTGCCGGCGTATCCAAGAAGAACTCGCTTGGCCGCACCCACGGTTTCGAGGGCAAGACGCAGGGCTCGCTGTTCTTCGACGTAGCCCGTATCCTGGCCTACCACCGCCCGGCAGCCTTCCTGCTGGAAAACGTGAAGAACCTGAAGGGGCACGACAAGGGCCGCACCTTCCAGACCATCATGGAAACCCTGCGGGACGAGCTGGGTTATCACGTCCACCACCGGATCATCGACGCACAGCACTGGGTGCCCCAGCACCGCGAACGCATCTTCATCGTCGGCTTCCGCGAGGACGTGCCGTTCGACTTCGACCAGCTGGTTTTCCCGGAAAAACCGCCGGTACTGGGCGACATCCTGCACCCGGAAAACGGCGACGAGGAGGCCGAAGCCCCCTTCACCGTGGGTGACGCGGCCACGGTCGCGGAGAAGTACACCCTGACCGCAAAGCTCTGGGACTACCTGCAGGCCTACGCCGACAAGCACAAGGCAGCGGGCAACGGCTTTGGCTTCGTCATTAACGGCAGGGACGACGTGACCCAGCCCCTGTCAGCCCGGTACTACAAGGACGGCTCCGAAATCCTGGTGCACCAGCAGGGCAACCGCCCGCGCCGGCTGACGCCGCGCGAGTGCGCGCGCCTGATGGGTTTCGACATGCCCGGCCAGCCGCTTTTCGAGATCCCGGTTTCGGATACACAGGCGTACAAGCAGTTCGGCAATGCGGTGGTGGTGCCCAAGGTGAAGGCCATCGCACAGCTGATGCGCCCGCATGTCGAGGCCATCCTGGCGGGCCAGCAGCGGGGACAGGCACAACCGGTGTCCGAGGCTGAAAAGGCCACTGCATGACGGATGTCGTCGGCTCCGAAAAGCGGAGTCAGATGATGCCCGGCATCCGCTCGAAGGACACCCGGCCAGAAATGATCGTGCGGCGTGCACTGCACGCCCGCGGTTTCCGCTACCGCCTTCACGTCAAAGACCTGCCGGGAAAGCCTGACCTCGTTTTCCCTCGCTACAGAAGCGTGGCTATGGTCCATGGCTGCTTCTGGAACGGGCACGATTGCCATCTGTTCAAAGTTCCCGGCACCCGAACAGAGTTCTGGCTCGGCAAGATCGAGCGCAATCGCGAGCACGATGTGGAGGCAAGGAAAGCACTTCGTGCGCCTGGCTGGAGGCTTCTGGAAGTCTGGGAGCGCGAGCCAAGGGCAGCCCGGAAGAACGGCTACGCCCCGTTGTAGAGCGGATTGCGGCCTAGCCATCCTCTTAGTCTACGAGCGACGGAAGTGGCGCACATGGAAAGTCTTCAGCAGCACTTCACCGGCGTAGCAGCGAAATACCTGAACCGCCCCGAGCCGAACACCTCGGATTAAGAGCAGCTAAAAAAAACCTGACTCTCGCGACGGGAGCCAGAGGCGGTGCGGTCTGTAGCGACCGCATACGAGGTTTTGTTATCGGCTCTAAAAATGCCATCCCTGCGTCGCAGCGCTCCGACTACCTGTCCAAATGAGCGTGGAACATGTGTCCGGATCAGTGTGGGCTGAGTGTCCGAATGGCGTGAAATCCGCAACGGGTCGACCGCCTAGGAAAAACCTTTCAACTTGAGCTGCTCCAGCAGGGCCATGCGCACGCCGCGACTGGTGAGCTACTGCACTAGGCGGTGCAGATCGTCCAGGTTGCGGGCCAAGCGGTCCATGCTGCGCACCACCAAGGTATCGCTCTCACACACCTAGATGAGCACCCCGTCAAGCTGGGGACGCGAGCAACTAAGGCACAGCCCTGGACACCTAGCAGCTAACCCGTAATGAGCCGTGTATCACCGTAGTTTTTAGTATTTTCTCGAGTAACTACAGAAAATCGGCAATTAGCCGGAACACGGCAGCGCAGCGTTTTTGGATGCTCTCCATGCAATTTAACAGGGAGTTGCTCCATGCAAACGAAGAATCATCAGGCGGCCACGGCGGCGGCAAACACTGCTGACACCACGACACTGCTCCTGACTAGCGCTGACGCCGCACAAATGCTTGGCATCTGTACTAACACCTTGGCCGTTTGGCGCTCGACCGGGCGCTACAACCTGCCGTTTATCAAGGTCGGCCGCTGCGTACGTTACCGCCTCAGCGACTTGACGGACTTCATGACGCATCGCACTGCGCTGCACACCGGCCAGGTGACCCGTCATGACTGACCCCGTGATTCTGTTCCGCGAAGCAATGGCCGCCACCTTCGGCCCGCTGGACTTCCTGCCGATCCCTGATGGCGAGATTCACCGCTTCCACGTCCCTGGCGACCGCGCCGGCTCGCGCAATGGCGCCTATGCCTTGTATCTGGATGGCATTGCGTCGGGCTGGTTCGGGAGCTGGAAGATGGGCAGCTGGCAGATCTGGAACAGCCGGCGCCCCGTTGATCACCTAGAGGAGCAGTTGGTCTCTCAGCGCATTGAGCAGGCTCGTCGCCAACGCGAAGCCGAGCAGCATAAGCGCCAGCAGGCCACCGCCGACGAAGCCTCTGCAATGTGGACTACGGCTGCCCCTGCTGCCACCACCCACCCCTACCTGCTCAGCAAGGACTGCCAGCCGCACAACCTGCGCCAGCAGGGAGGCGTTCTGCTGGTACCGCTGTACTTGGAACGCCAGCTAGTGAACCTGCAACGCATCCACCCTGACGGCACCAAACGGTTCATGGGCGGCGGCCGTGTGACGGGTGCGTACAGCCCGCTTGGGGTGCGTCTGGAGCCCGGACAGCACATCTACATCTGCGAGGGCTGGGCAACCGGGGCGACCATCCATGAGTACACCGGCGCTGCCGTCGCCTGTGCTATGAACGCCGGCAACCTGCTGCCTGTGGGCGACCGCCTGCGCCTGGCATACCCAGACAACCCGTTGATCATCGCCGGTGACGACGACCGTCAGACCAAGGGTAATCCCGGACGTACCGCCGCAGAGCGCGCCGCCCGCGCCCTAGGCTGCGAGCTGATCTTCCCGCCCTGGCGTGGTGACGAGCCGTTGAGCCTGTCCGACTTCAATGACCTCTACCTGTGGCGGAAGGCCAAAAAATGAGCAACAACGCTGATCTGATTCCCGGCAGCATCATCCCTAGCCCCGTTCGGCCCTGTTGGTGCGTCTATAACCACGAGGTGACCATCGATGGTGTGAAGCTGCGGCCTGGCGTCTGGTTTCATGACATCGCGCAAAGGGGCGATGATGATGAAGACGAAGAAATGTCAGCGAATACATGGCTGTGCGGCCCGCTGCATGTTGAGGCCATCAGCCGTAACGTGTCGCAAGCCTCGGGCTATGGTTACCTGCTCCATTTTCGAAACATCGACGGCAAATGGTTGCAGTGGGTGATGCCTAGCGAAATGCTGGCCGGAAGGCCCGACCCTCTTGTGGCAGCGCTGCTCGACATGGGGCTGGAAATCGATCACCGGTCCCGCGCGAAAGTGCAGGGCTACATTGCTAGCCAGAAACCGAAGCGGCGCGTCACCGCCGTCACCACTACTGGCTGGCAGGGTCCGGAGCTGTTCATCACCCCCTCGGAGAAAATCGGCCAGGGCGATGCCTTCTACCAGGCCGACAGCAACGGCGACGGCAACTACAGTAAGGCCGGCACCCTGGACGGCTGGCGCGAGGATATCGCAGCCATGATGCCGGGCAATCCCATTCTGCAACTGGCCATCGGCACAGCGCTGGCTGGCCCGCTACTGGCGCCACTGGACATCCACACGGGCGGAGGCTTCCACCTGCTGTCGGATAGCTCCAACGGCAAAACGACCGCCGTGCTGTGTGCAGCTTCTGTCTGGGGGCATGGCGCGCGCTTCACTCTGAAGTGGAAAGCCACCGCCAACGGCTTGGAGGGGATCGCATCGCTTCGCAATGACACCCTTTTGGCCCTGGACGAACTGGGGCTGGCTGACCCGCGTTATGTGGGTGATGTGGTGTACAGCGTGGCGGATGGTATCGGCAAGCAACGTGCCGGGCGCACCGGAGCAGCCCGCACCACCAAACGCTGGCGCGTCATGCTGCTGTCGAGTGGGGAGATCACCTTGGAAACCAAGATGGCTGAGGCCGGAAAGCGCACCCGCGCTGGACAGGATGTGCGCTTGGTCACTGTATCGGCTGGCCGAAAATTCGGCGCTTGGGACGATCTCCACGGCCACCCAAGCGGCGCCAGCCTGTCCGACGCGCTCACACGCGCCAGCTCCACCTACTACGGTCACGCAGGTCCCGAGTTTGTCCGCCAACTGATCGCGCACGGCGAGTTCGAGCGGCTGCCGGCCCTGCTGGAAACCATCCGTAAGCGTTTCTCCGCCCGCACCGGCCAAACGGCCCGCGTGGCCGAACGCTTCGCCATCACCGCTCTAGCCCTAGAGCTAGCTACGGGCTTCGGCCTGCTGCCGTTGGCACAGGGTCAGGGAACCGAAAACATGGTGGGGCTGTTCGATGAGTGGCAGACGGGGCGCGGTGAAGGCCCGAGTGAAGACCGGCAGATTCTCAAGGCGGTGGCCGACTTCATCGATCGCCACGGCGGGAGCCGCTTCCAGTCTGTCAAAGCTGACGCCATCGAGGTGCGCGACCGTGCCGGATACTGGGAGAGCACCAACACTGGGCGTCTGTACCTGTTCAACCGCAGCGGCCTGGAGGAAGCCACCAAGAGCTTTGAACTGGCCCGCGTAGTGCGCGCCCTAGACAATGTGGGCGCCATCACCAAGAAGCAAGCACCCGGCAAGTACCAAGCGAAGCGCCGGCTGCCGGATGGCTCAACGCCTTGGTTGTACTTCATCGACCCTGCCCGGCTGGCACCTGACGACTGAGCGAGATTGACCGTTTCGAGCGTGCCACAGGTGCCACAGCCAAGAGCCACGCGGCTTTCAGCTGTGGCACCCGGCAAGCGAAAACCTGCCACAAGTGCCACAACACCAACACCTGTGGCACTTGTGGCACCTACCAAGAAACCCCGTGCCACAGCTACAGGCCGCGCCATTATTGGCTGTGGCACCTGTGGCACGCTAAAACCCCCAAGGACACAGCGAATGAGCAAGCTGTTCGAGCTGATCGAAGCGGCCGTACGCCAGATCCCCGCCCAGCAGCCGCCCCCTCTCCCTCCTCCTGAAGAGCTGCGAGCACTCACCGCAGCAAATGACTCGCAAAGAGCAGTTCAGGCTGCATTGCCAGCCACACAACCCACAAGCGAATCGCGGCACAACGCCTGGACAGTAACTCTCCACGGCAAGCTGATCTGTCGTATGGTCGGCCAACCCATGACTCGTTCGGAGGCACTGGCGACAGCTCGCTGGCGCTGGCCCGAGGCTGACATTTTGGAGGATTGAAACAACTGGAGCGTTATCGCCAGTGCCCGTGATCCCGGTGCTTGGGCACTATGAGACAGACTGGAAACGTAACCCCGGCGTAACCCCGAGCCAAAAACGAAAAAGGCCTGCATCGCTGCAGGCCTTGATTTATATGGTGCCGGCACCAGGAATCGAACCCGGGACCTACTGATTACAAGTCAGTTGCTCTACCAGCTGAGCTATACCGGCAAGAATGGGTCCGGATTATAGCGACTGAGGCGCCGGAGTAAACCGGAAAATGCCTGAATCTTCAGGGTCTTGCGCCATCCCCCGGAGGCTGGCGGATGAACTGCAGGGCGTGGCGCAGGCTGGCGGGGGACAGCTCGCCCAGGTGGCTGTGGCGCAGACGGCCTGCGGCGTCGTAGAACAGGGTGGTCGGCAGGGCGCGCGAGCCGGCCAGTTGGCCGAGCTGGTTGCCGCCATCCAGCAGCACGTCCTGACCGTCGATGCCCTGGCGGGCGAGGAAGGCGGCAACCTCGGCGGCGCCCTCGCCCTGGTTGACCAGCAGGAAGCGCACGCCGGGCTCGCTCTGCCGCGCGGCCAGCAGCACCGGCATCTCGCGCCGGCACGGCGGGCACCAGCTGGCCCACAGGTTGATCACCAGCGGCTGGCCGCGCAGTTCGTCGAGCAGCACCGGCCGGCCGGCGAGATCGCGCAGGGTCAGTTCGGGCAGGCGGCCGGCGCGTTCGAGCTGGTGCAGGGCCAGGCTGGCCCCGCCCCAGACCAGCGCGCCGGCCAGCACTCCGAGCGCCAGCGGGCGGCGCAGCGCGGCGCGGCGCCAGGCCCGGATCGCGCCGATCAGCAGCGCGCCGAGCACCCCGGGCCAGAGCAGGAAGCCGCCGTCACGGATGTCCAGCGCCTGCCAGGGGGCGGCGGCGTAGTCGCCCGCGTACTGCAGCACGAAGGCCAGCCGCGCCAGCACGAGGCCGCCGAGCAGCATGGCGAACAGGGTCGGCTCGGGATCGAGGCGCTGCCGTCGGCCGGCCCACCAGCCGACGGCCCAGGCGGCGGCGAAGGCCAGCAGCAGGAGCAGGTAGCGCACCGGCAGGGCCAGCGGGCCGAGGTCGAGGGTCAGCATCGGTGCTCCGGGGCGGCAGGCGGTGGCATCGGGTATCCTTGTGGCTGGGCGGCGGGCGGCCATCTTCGCCCGCACCACGCAGCGGAGCCAGCCCGGCGCCGTTACCGGAAATGACCTGCGGAGACCGCGCATGCGCATCCTGCTCACCGGCGGTGCCGGCTTCATCGGCTCGGCGCTGGTGCCCCAGCTGATCCGTCAGTGCGGAGAAGCGGAGATGTATCTGAGCAATCGCGGCCAACATGCCGAGGTGCTTGCCGAATGCGATCCGGCGCAGCGCTTGGAACACCTGCTGGAGGAACTGCCGTGAAGGCCATCGCCACCGCCCTGGACGGCGTGCTGATCCTCGAACCCAGGGTGTTCGAGGACGCGCGCGGCTGTTTCTTCGAGAGCTGGAACGCGCACACCTTCGCCGAGCTGACCGGCATCGCGGCCGAGTTCGTCCAGGACAACCATTCGCTGTCGCACCGCGGCGTGCTGCGCGGCCTGCACTACCAGCTGCCGCCGGCCGCGCAGGGCAAGCTGGTGCGCGTGGTACAGGGCGCGGTGTTCGACGTGGTGGTCGACCTGCGCCGCGGTTCGAGCACCTTCGGCCGCTGGCTGGGGATCGAGCTGAGCGCGGCCAACCGCCGCGAGCTGTGGATTCCGCCGGGCTGCGCGCACGGCTTCCTCAGCCTGGCCGACGACACCGTCACCCTGTACAAGACCACCGCCGGCTACAGTCCGCGGCACGAGCGCTGCATCCGCTGGGACGACCCGGCCCTGGCGATCGCCTGGCCGCTGGCCGCCGCGCCGCTGCTGTCGCCGCGCGATGCCGAGGGCCTGGCGCTGGCGGATGCCGAGGTGTTCCCGTGAAGATCCTCCTGCTCGGCGCGCACGGCCAGCTCGGCCGCAGCCTCGCCCCGCTGCTGGCCAGCTTCGGTGAACTGCAGGCGCTGACCCGCGCCGAACTGGACCTGCACGACCTGCCCGCGCTGCGCCAGTGCCTGCGCCGCGAACGGCCGCAGCTGGTGGTCAACGCCGCGGCCTGGACCGCGGTGGAACAGGCCGAAGGCGAGCCGCAGGCGGCCTTCGCCCTCAACGCCGCGGCGCCGGCCGCGCTGGCCGAGGAGGCGGCGGCGCTCGGCGCCTGGCTGCTGCACTACTCCACCGACTACGTGTTCGACGGCCGCCTAGGCCGGCCCTACCGGGAAACCGACGCCTGTGCGCCGCTCAACGTCTACGGCCAGAGCAAGCGGGCCGGCGAGCAGGCCATCGCCGCGGCGGGTGGGCGGCACCTGATCCTGCGCACCAGTTGGCTGTACAGCCGCCACGGCCGCAACTTCCTGCTGACCATGCAGCGCCTGCTGCGCGAGCGCGCCGAGGTACGGGTGGTCGCCGACCAGTTCGGCAACCCGACCAGTTGCGCCGCGCTGGCCGCCGCCAGCCTCGCGCTGGTGGCGCGCATCGCCGCCGGCAATCCCGGCCCCGGCGGCCTGTACCACGCCAGCTGCACCGGCGGCGCCAGCTGGTACGAGCTGGCCGAGGCGATCGCCGCCGACCTGCGCGCCCGCGGCGAGCCCTGTGCGCGCCTGCTGCCGATCGCCGCCGCCGACTATCCCAGCTCGGTGGCGCGCCCGGCCGACTCTCGCCTGGACTGCAGCGCCCTGCAGCGCGACTGGGGCGTGGCGCTGCCCGACTGGCGCACGGCGCTGGCGGCCTGTCTGGCCGGCCCCGCATAATGCCGGCCGATCCACCGCCGAAGGCCGCCATGCTCCGCCCCCTCGACCTGCTGCAGCGTCCGCGCTGGCGCACCCTGTTCGTCCTCGCCGCCCTGCTCGCCCCGCTGCTGTGGCCGATCGAGCACCTGGCGACCCGCTACTACCGCGAGCGGGTGGCCGGGCAGAGCAGCCAGACCCTCGAGCTGTACGTGGCCAACCTGCGCGGCACCCTGCGCCGCTACGAGGCGCTGCCGCACATCATGGGCGACCTGCCGGCACTGCGCGCCGCCCTGCGCGCCCAGGAGGACGCCGACAGCATCAACGCCGCCAACCAGCTGCTGGACCGGGTGCGCCGGCAGAGCGGCGCCGAGGTGATCTACCTGATGAACCCGGCCGGGCTGACCCTGGCGGCGTCCAACTGGAGCGACTACGACGCCTTCGTCGGCCGCAACTTCGCCTTCCGCCCGTACTTCCGCGAGGCGCTGGCCGGGCGCCTCGGCCAGTTCTTCGGCCTCGGCACCACCTCCGGCAAGCGCGGCTACTACTTCGCCACCGCGGTGCGCGACGGCCACGAGGTGCTCGGCGCGCTGGTGGTCAAGATCGACCTCGACCACACCGAGACCCTGCTCGGCTCGACCCCCGAGCAGCTGCTGGTCACCGACGCCAACGGCGTGGTGATCCTCACCTCGCGCCCGGACTGGCGCTTCCGCGCCACCCGCGCGCTGAGCGCCGCCGAGCGCGCCGACATCGCCGCCAACCTGCCCTATCCGACCCAGCAGCCGCAGCCGCTGGCGCTCGCCGAGCACGACTGGCTGCGCCAGAGCCACCTGCTCGCCGAAACCGGCTGGACGGTGAACATCCTCGCCCCGCGCAGCCTGGTCGAGCGCCCGGTGCAGAGCGTGATGGCCATCGCCACGGCGACCCTGCTGGCGATCCTGCTGCTGCTCGCCGTGTGGCTGCAGCGCCGCCGCCACCTGCTCGAACGCCTGGCCCTCGACGCCCGCACCCGCCGCGAACTGGAGCAGCGGGTGGCCGAGCGCACCGAAGACCTGGTGGCACTGACCGAGCGCCTCAAGCAGGAGGTGCTCGAGCGCGAGCAGGCCCAGCAGGAGCTGGTGCGCGCCCAGGACGAGCTGGTGCAGGCCGGCAAGCTCTCCGCGCTGGGCACCATGAGCGCCAGCATCAGCCACGAGCTCAACCAGCCGCTGGCGGCGATCCGCAGCTACGCCGACAACGCCGGCGTGCTGCTCGACCACGGCCGGATCGACGACGCCCGCGGCAACCTCAGGCTGATCAGCGAGCTGACCGCGCGCATGGCCTCGATCATCAGCCACCTCAAGGCCTTCGCCCGCCGCGACCGCAAGGCGCCGGAGACCGTGGCCCTGCAGCCGGCCCTCGACGACGCCCTGGCCCTGCTGGCCAGCCGACGCCGGGCGCTGGAGGTGGAGCTGCTGCGCGACCTGCCCGACGCCACCCTGTGGGTGCAGGCCGGCGAGACGCGCCTGCGCCAGGTGCTCGGCAATCTGCTGGCCAACGCCCTCGACTCCCTCGCCGAGCGCGCGCCGCCGCGGCGCCTGTGGCTCAGCGCGCAGACCCTGGCCGACGGCCGCATCAGCCTGACCCTGCGCGACAACGGCCCGGGCTTCACCGCCGAGGCGCTGGCGCGCGCCCGCGAGCCGTTCTTCACCACCAAGACCACCGCCCGCGGCCTCGGCCTGGGCCTCGCCATCTGCGACAGCCTGATCCGCGCCCTCGGCGGCGAGCTGCTGCTGGCCAACCACGACGATGGCGGCGCGCTGGTCACCCTCAACCTGCTGCCGGCCAGCGCCGGGCCCGGCACCCAGTCCCCGGAGGATCGCCCATGAGTTCCGCGCCCACCGTCGCCGCCGCCACCGAGGTGCTGCTGGTCGACGACGACCCGCACCTGCGCCAGGCGCTGGCGCAGACCCTCGACCTGGCCGGCCTGCGGGTCGAGGCGCGCGGCGACGCCCGCGGCCTGGCCGAAGCGCTGCCGGCGGACTGGCCGGGGGTGGTGGTCAGCGACATCCGCATGCCGGGGATCGACGGCCTGCAGTTGCTCGGGCAACTGCACGGCCGCGATCCCGAGCTGCCGGTGATCCTGATCACCGGCCACGGCGACGTGCCGCTGGCGGTGCAGGCGATGCGCGCCGGCGCCTGGGACTTCCTCGAGAAGCCGTTCTCCAGCGACGCGCTGCTCGACAGCGTGCGCCGCGCCCAGGCGATGCGCCGCCTGGCCCTGGAGAACCGCCAGCTGCGCCAGACCCTGTCCGGCCGCGATGCGCTGGAGGGCCGCCTGATCGGCCTGTCGGCGGAGATCGTGCGCCTGCGCCAGCAGGTCGCCGCGCTGGCCGGCACCCGCGCCGACGTGCTGATCCTCGGCGAGACCGGCAGCGGCAAGGAGGTGGTGGCGCGCGCCCTGCACGACCTCTCGGCGCGCCGCGACGGTCCGTTCGTGGCGATCAACGCCGGCGCCCTGGCCGAGTCGGTGGTGGAGAGCGAGCTGTTCGGCCACGAGGTCGGCGCCTTCACCGGCGCCAGCAAGCGGCGCATCGGCAAGTTCGAGTTCGCCAACGGCGGCACCCTGTTCCTCGACGAGATCGAGAGCATGAGCCTCGACGTGCAGGTCAAGCTGCTGCGCCTGCTGCAGGAGCGCACGGTCGAGCGCCTCGGCTCCAACCAGCTGATCCCGCTGGACATCCGAGTGATCGCGGCGACCAAGGAGGACCTGCGCGTGGCCGCCGACCAGGGCCGCTTCCGCGCCGACCTGTACTACCGCCTCAACGTCGCGCCGCTGCGCATCCCGCCGCTGCGCGAGCGCGGCGACGACGTGCTGCTGCTGTTCCGCCACTTCGGCGCCCTGGCCGCCGAGCGCCACGGCCTGCCGCTGCGCGAACCGGACGCCGGCGAGCGCGCAGCCCTGCTCGGCCACGCCTGGCCGGGCAACGTGCGCGAGCTGCAGAACGCCGCCGAGCGCTTCGCCCTCGGTCTTGATCTGGGCCTCGGCGAGGCGCCCGTCGGGCAGCCGACCGAAGGCAACCTGGCCGCCCGCGTCGAGGCCTTCGAGCGCGGCCTGATCACCGCCGAACTGGCCCGCGGCCATGGCTCGCTGCGCAGCTTGGCCGAGGCGCTCGGCGTACCGCGCAAGACCCTGCACGACAAGCTGCGCAAGCACGGCCTGAGCCTCGGCGAGGGTGGCGGAAACCCGCACGACGACCTCGACTGATCTGGCGGAATCCCGCCACCCCACCCGCCCGCGCCGGCCACTCCGGGCCGCGCCGGGCGCGGCATTCCACCCCTCGACCAAAGTCGAACCCACCCCTGCAAGCCGCGCACCAGAGGCCTTTGCGCCTCCATGCGGGCGGGCGCTGGCGCACGTTTCCGGCCGCTGGCATAGCGGTTGCTAAGCTCAGGGTATCCCGCGCCGGCCTGTCCGCCGCGCCCGAGCGGTTCCCCCTCTCTCCACCGCTCGGGCCGGCGGCAGGCCGGCCGCCGGGGTAACGCCGTTCAAGCTGCGTCATCACAACAACGAGGAAGTACCCGCATGTTCAAGCTGACTGCCAAGGCGCTCGCCTGCGCCCTCTCGCTCGCCGTCGCCGGTCTGGCCCAGGCCGCCGAGTCTGCGACCGCCCCCATCGTCATCAAGTTCTCCCACGTGGTGGCGGAGAACACGCCCAAGGGCCAGGGCGCGGTGCTGTTCAAGAAGCTGGCCGAGGAGCGCCTGGCAGGCAAGGTCAAGGTCGAGGTCTACCCGAACTCCTCGCTGTTCGGCGACGGCAAGGAGATGGAGGCGCTGCTGCTCGGCGACGTGCAGCTCATCGCCCCGTCGCTGGCCAAGTTCGAGCACTACTCCAAGGGCGTCCAGGTCTTCGACCTGCCGTTCCTGTTCGACGACATGGCGGCGGTCGACCGCTTCCAGGCCAGCCCCGCCGGCCAGGGCCTGCTGACCTCCATGGAGAGCAAGGGCATCACCGGCCTGGGCTACTGGCACAACGGCATGAAGCAGCTGTCGGCCAACAAGGCGCTGTACGAGCCCAAGGACGCCCGCGGCCTGAAGTTCCGCGTGCAGGCCTCGCAGGTGCTCGAGGAGCAGTTCAAGGCGGTGCGCGCCAACCCGCGCAAGATGAGCTTCGCCGAGGTCTACCAGGGCCTGCAGACCGGCGTGGTCAACGGCGCCGAGAACCCCTACTCGAACATCTACTCGCAGAAGATGCACGAGGTGCAGAAGTACATCACCGAGTCCAACCATGGCGTGCTGGACTACATGGTGATCACCAACACCAAGTTCTGGAACGGCCTGCCGGATGACGTGCGCAGCGAGCTGCGCAAGATCATGGACGAGGTGTCCGTCGAGGTGAACAAGCAGGCCGAGGCCCTCAACCAGGGCGACAAGCAGCGCATCCTCGATGCCAAGACCACCGAGATCATCACCCTCAACGACGAGCAGCGCGCCAAGTGGCGCGAGGCGATGAAGCCGGTGTGGAAGAAGTTCGAGGGCGAGATCGGCGCCGACCTGATCAAGGCCGCCGAAGCCGCCAATACCGCCAACTGAGTTCTACCTGAGCGATTGGTTCGCCCGCGGGGCGGGCGCCGCCGGCAGCCGCAGAGCTGCACGCCGCCCGCCCCGCCGTTCTTTCCACCGGAGATACCTGCCATGAACGCCTTGCGCCTGGTCTGGGATCGCTTCGAGGAAGGCTTCATCGTCTTCCTGCTGGCGGCCATGACCCTGGTGACGTTCGTCTACGTCATCCTCAACAACCTGTACACGCTGTTCTACAACCTCGGCGATCGCTTCGCGGCGGCCGGCGACTTCTTCTTCGCCATCGGCGACTTCATCCTCGACCTGGCCCAGGCGATGACCTGGAGCAACGCGCTGACCAAGGCGCTGTTCGCCTGGCTGATCTTCTTCGGCCTGGCCTACGGCGTGCGCACCGCCGGCCACATCGGCGTCGACGCGCTGGTCAAGCTGGCCAGCAAGCCGGTGCAGCGCCTGATCGGCCTGGTCGGCTGCGCCGCCTGCCTGGGCTACGCCGGGCTGCTCAGCGTGGCCAGCTTCGAGTGGGTGCAGACCCTGTTCACCGCCGCCATCGGCGCCGAGGACCTCGGCCACTTCGGCGTCATGCAGTGGCACATCGGTCTGATCGTGCCGCTGGGCTTCGCCATGGTGTTCATCCGCTTCGCCGAGATCTTCGTGCGCATCCTCACCAACCGGCAGACCGGCCTGGGCCTGGCCGACGAGGCCGCCGAGGCGATCAAGCTGACCGAGCACGAGGAGCACACCAAATGACCATCCTGTTCCTGTTCCTCGCCCTGTTCGTGCTGATGTTCATGGGCGTGCCGATCGCCGTGTCGCTCGGCCTGGCCGGCTCGCTGACCATCATGATCTTCAGCGAGGACTCGGTACGCTCGCTGGCGATCAAGCTGTTCGAGACCTCCGAGCACTACACCCTGCTGGCCATCCCGTTCTTCCTGCTCGCCGGCGCCTTCATGACCACCGGCGGCGTGGCCCGCCGGCTGATCGACTTCGCCAACGCCTGCGTCGGCCACATCCGCGGCGGCCTGGCGATCGGCGCGGTACTGGCGTGCATGCTGTTCGCCGCGCTGTCGGGCTCCAGCCCGGCCACCGTGGCCGCGGTCGGCTCCATCGCCATCGCCGGCATGGTGCGCTCGGGCTACCCGCAGGCGTTCGGCGCCGGCATCGTCTGCAACGCCGGCACCCTGGGCATCCTCATCCCGCCGTCGGTGGTGATGGTGGTGTACGCCGCGGCCACCGAGACCTCGGTCGGCAAGCTGTTCATGGCCGGCGTGGTGCCGGGCATCCTGCTCGGCGCGGTGCTGATGGTGGCGATCTACATCATCGCGGTGAAGAAGAACCTGCCGGCCCTGCCGCGCGCCAGCGTGCGCGAGTGGCTGGGCGCCGCGCGCAAGGCGATCTGGGGCCTGCTGCTGATGGTGATCATCCTCGGCGGCATCTACTCGGGCATGTTCACGCCGACCGAGGCGGCTGCGGTGGCCGCGGTCTACTCGGCCTTCGTCGCCCTGTTCGTCTACAAGGACATGAAGCTGTCCGAGGCGCCGGCGGTGATCCTCGAGTCGGCCAAGCTGAGCATCATGCTGATGTTCATCATCGCCAACGCCATGCTGTTCGCCCACGTGCTGACCACCGAGCAGATCCCCCAGCAGATCACCGCCTGGGTGGTCGAGATGGGCCTGTCGCCGTGGATGTTCCTGCTGGTGGTGAACATCGTGCTGCTGGTCGCCGGCGCCTTCATGGAGCCCTCGGCGATCATCCTGATCCTCGCCCCCATCCTGTTCCCGATCGCCGTGCAGCTGGGCATCGACCCGATCCACCTCGGCATCATCATGGTGGTGAACATGGAGATCGGCCTGATCACCCCGCCGGTGGGCCTCAACCTGTTCGTCACCTCGGCGGTCACCGGCATGCCGGTGTCCGCGGTGATCCGCGCCGCCATGCCCTGGCTGATGATGCTGATCGGCTTCCTGCTCCTCATCACCTACATCCCGGCGATCTCCCTGGCCCTGCCCGAGTGGCTGGGCATGAGCTGATCCCATTGCGCGTTCTGGCTTGAAAGGCGTTCGACCCGGCTCTGCCGGGTCTTTTTTTGTCCGACGAAAGGCGGCGCGGAGTGCGCAGCGGCGCACAGCCGGAACGGAGCGCCACCCCTAAGCTGCGATCTCCCTCGAGCAAGGACGCTCACCTCCATGCCCCGCCGCCTGCCGCGCACGCTGCCGGGCGCCGCCCTGGCGCTGGCCCTGCTGCTGCCTCCCCTCGTCCACGCCGCCTGTCCGGACTGGCCGGCCGCACGCGCCGCCCGCGAAGTCCGGGCGCTCGCCGAGCGCATCGCCGCCTGGGACACCGCCTATCACCGCGACGGCCAGTCGCCGGTCGACGACGCCCTCTACGACCAGGCCCGCGCGCGCCTCGCCCAGTGGAACCAGTGTTTTCCCGCAGCGGCCCGCACGCCGCCGGCGCTGGCCACGGCCGCCGGGCCGCTCGCCCATCCGGTGGCGCACACCGGCCTGGCCAAGCTCGCCGATGCCGCGGCGGTGGCGGCCTGGGTCGGCGGGCAGGACGACCTGTGGGTGCAGCCCAAGGTCGACGGCGTGGCGGTCAGCCTGATCTACGAGGGCGGCCGGCTGGCGCGGGCGATCAGCCGCGGCGACGGCCGCCACGGCCAGGACTGGACCGCCAGCGCGCGGCGGATCCCCGCCATCCCCGCCGAGCTGCCCGGCGCGCCCGCGCACCTGCTGCTGCAGGGCGAGCTGTACTGGCGGCTCGACGGCCACGTGCAGGCCGAACACGGCGGCGCCGGGGCGCGCGCCCGGGTCGCCGGCCTGCTCGCCCGCGCGGCGCTGAGCGAGGCCGAGGGCCGCGGCATCGGCCTGTTCGTCTGGGACTGGCCGGAGGGGCCGCAGGAGATGGGCGAACGCCTGGCCGGCCTGCGCCGCCTGGGCTTCGACAGCCCGGACTACACCCGGCCGGTGCGCGGTGCCGACGAGATCGCCCGCTGGCGCGAGCAGTGGTATCGCCAGGCGCTACCGTTCGCCAGCGACGGCATCGTCATCCGCCACGGCAGCCGCCCGCCGGCCACGCGCTGGCAGGCCGAGCCGCCGCACTGGGCGGTGGCCTGGAAATACCCGGCGGCGCAGGCGCTGGCCGAGGTGCGCGCAGTGGAGTTCCGCATCGGCCGCCGCGGGCGCATCACCCCGCTGCTGCACCTCGAACCGCTGCAGCTGGACGACCGGCGCATCGCCCGGGTCAGCGCCGGCTCGCTCGGGCGCTGGCGGCAGCTGGACATCCGCCCCGGCGACCAGGTGGCGCTGCGCCTGGCCGGGCTGAGCATTCCGCGCCTCGACGGCGTGGCCTGGCAGGCGGCCGAGCGGGCGCCGCTCGCCGTGCCCGACCCGGCGCGCCATCATCCACTGAGCTGCTGGCGGGCCAGCGAGCCGGGCTGCGCCGGGCAGTTCCATGCACGGCTGGTGTGGCTCGGCGGACGCCAGGGCCTGGCGCTGGGCGGCCTCGGCCCGGGCACCTGGCAGGCGCTGCAGGACAGCGGCCGGCTGGACGGCCTGCTCGACTGGCTGCTACTGGACGAGGCGCAACTGGCGGCCCTGCCGGGGTTCGGCCCGCGGCGCGCGGCAACGGTGTGGCGCAGTCTGCAGACCGCCCGCCAACGGCCGTTCGCCACCTGGCTGCAGGCGCTGGGCCTGCCGCCGGCCGGGCGTGCCCGGCTGACGGAGGACTGGGCGACGCTGGCGGCGCGCAGCGCCGCGGACTGGCAGGCCGCCGGCGCCAGCACCCGTCAGGCCACGCAGCTGCAGGCGTTCTTCGCCCATCCCGAGGTGGGCGAGCTGCGCCGCCGGCTGCAGGGCGCCGGCGTGCGCGGTTTTCAGTAGATGCGGAATTCCTCGTGGCAGGCCTTGCAGGCCTTCTCCACGCGATCGACCGGCGCGGCCAGCGCCTTGGCCTCGAGCGGCCGGGCGGTGGTGGCGGCGACCAGCGCCGCGGTGCTCGCCTCGAGGTCGCGGGCCAGCTGCTGGAAGCGCTCCTGACGCTGCCACACCTCGTCGCGGGCGCTGCTGTCCTCCTCGCGCACCTGCGGGAAGTGCTGCCAGGGCTGGCGCGACAGCGCATCGAGCTTGGCGGCGCCCTCGGCGAAGCGCTGCTCATCGAAGCCGATGCGGCCGCGCAGCATGCCGCCGAGGTCCTCGCTGGTGTTGAGCATCTGCTTGAACAGCGCCTGGCGCTGGCCCAGCGGCGAATTGGGGTCGACACGGTCGCAGGCGGTCAGGGTCAGGCCGCTCAGGGCCAGCAACAGCAGGGTTCGGGCAATCATGGCTACTCGCGGGGGTCGGGTCGAAAACGCGCGACAGTATCCGCGCATCGCTCCTGCGGGCCAAGGCCTGCGGGCGCGTCGGGGCGCCGCACGTACGGAAAACTTGGGCACGGCCGCGTGCGCCGCTATAATCCGGGCTCCCCGCGGCCTCCGGCCGCACCCGCCTCCCGTCCGAGGGGCGCTGCAGCAGGGTTTCCGCCGGTCGATGCACCGGCACCTGTCAGGCTCGGACGGGCTGTCGCCACGGCACGCAGCCTGCGTCCGTTCCTGACTTCAACGGCGCCCATTCGCCAATCACGAATGGAGATACGCATGAGCGCTGCTTTTGCCGATTACAAGGTTGCCGACATTGCCCTGGCCGACTGGGGCCGTCGCGAGATCATCATCGCCGAGTCCGAGATGCCGGCGCTGATGGGCCTGCGCCGCAAGTACGCCGCGGAGAAGCCGCTGGCCGGCGCGAAGATCCTCGGCTGCATCCACATGACCATCCAGACCGCGGTGCTGATCGAGACCCTGGTGGCCCTCGGCGCCGAGGTGCGCTGGTCGTCCTGCAACATCTTCTCCACCCAGGACCAGGCCGCCGCCGCCATCGCCGCCGCCGGCATCCCGGTGTTCGCCTGGAAGGGCGAGACCGAGGAGGAGTACGAGTGGTGCATCGAGCAGACCATCCTCAAGGACGGCCAGCCGTGGGACGCCAACATGGTGCTGGACGACGGCGGTGACCTGACCCAGATCCTCCACGAGCGCTACCCGGCGATGCTGGAGCGGATCCACGGCATCACCGAGGAAACCACCACCGGCGTGCACCGCCTGCTCGACATGCTCAAGGCCGGCACCCTCAAGGTCCCGGCGATCAACGTCAACGACTCGGTGACCAAGAGCAAGAACGACAACAAGTACGGCTGCCGCCACAGCCTCAACGACGCCATCAAGCGCGGCACCGACCACCTGCTGTCCGGCAAGCAGGCGCTGGTGATCGGCTACGGCGACGTGGGCAAGGGCTCGGCGCAGTCGCTGCGCCAGGAAGGCATGATCGTCAAGGTGTCCGAGATCGACCCGATCTGCGCCATGCAGGCCTGCATGGACGGCTTCGAGGTGGTTTCCCCGTACCTGAACGGCGAGAACGACGGCAGCGAGGCCAGCATCGACAAGGCGCTGCTCGGCAAGATCGACCTGATCGTCACCACCACCGGCAACGTCAACGTCTGCGACGCCAACATGCTCAAGACGCTGAAGAAGCGCGCCGTGGTGTGCAACATCGGCCACTTCGACAACGAGATCGACACCGCCTTCATGCGCGCCAACTGGGGCTGGGAAGAGGTCAAGCCGCAGGTGCACAAGATCCACCGCACCGGCAAGGACATCGACCCGACCAACGACGACTACCTGATCCTGCTGGCCGAAGGCCGCCTGGTGAACCTGGGCAACGCCACCGGCCACCCGAGCCGGATCATGGACGGCTCCTTCGCCAACCAGGTGCTGGCGCAGATCCACCTGTACGGCGCGCGCTTCGCCGACCTGCCGGCCGCCGAGAAGGCCCAGCGCCTGACCGTCGAGGTGCTGCCGAAGAAGCTCGACGAGGAAGTGGCGCTGGAGATGGTCAAGGGCTTCGGTGGCGTGGTCACCCGCCTGACCGGCAAGCAGGCCGAGTACATCGGCGTGACCGTCGAAGGCCCGTTCAAGCCGGACAGCTACCGCTACTGATCCCGCAGGGTGGAAAACCCGCGACAGCGGTTTTCCACCACCGGCAGCACACGGTGGAAGAGGCCTGCGGCCGTCTTCCACCCTACGCCCAAGGAATCCCTTCCATGTCCCAGGAACGCCGCTACAGCTTCGAGTTCTTCCCGACCAAGACCGAAGCCGGGCACGAAAAACTGCTGACCGTGGCCCGCCAGTTGGCCGGCTACAACCCCGATTTCTTCTCCTGCACCTATGGCGCCGGCGGCTCGACGCGCGACCGCACGCTGAACACCGTGCTGCAGCTCGACGGCGAGGTGAAGGTGCCGACCGCGCCGCACCTGTCCTGCGTCGGCGACAGCAAGGCCGAGCTGCGCGAGCTGCTGGCCACCTACAAGGACGCCGGCATCCAGCGCATCGTCGCCCTGCGCGGTGACCTGCCCTCGGGCATGGGCATGGCCAGCGGCGAGCTGCGCTACGCCAACGAGCTGGTCGAGTTCATCCGCGCGGAAACCGGCGAGCATTTCCACATCGAGGTTGCCGCCTATCCGGAAGTCCACCCGCAGGCGCGCAGTTTCGAGGATGATCTGCGTAACTTCGTGCGCAAGGCCCAGGCCGGCGCCGACAGCGCGATCACCCAGTACTTCTTCAACGCCGACTGCTACTTCTATTTCGTGGAACGCGTGCGCAAGCTGGGTGTCGAAATCCCGATCGTTCCGGGTATCATGCCGATCACCAACTACAGCAAGCTGGCGCGTTTCTCCGACGCCTGCGGCGCCGAGATCCCGCGCTGGATCCGCAAGCAGTTGGAAGCCTACGGCGACGACCTCGCCAGCATCCAGGCGTTCGGCGAACAGGTGATCACCGAGATGTGCGAGAAACTCCTCGCCGGCGGTGCCCCGGGCCTGCACTTCTACACCCTGAACCAGGCCGAACCGAGCCTGGCGATCTGGAACAACCTCAAGCTGCCCCGCTGAGGTCGAGCCCCCGGGCTCAGAGCGCCCGTCCGCGCCATCGGCGCGGACGGCGGCTCGCAACGCTACGGACCTCCGTCCAGACCACCGCCCGGCGCAGGGCGATGGCCGTCGGGCGGGGGCATGGTCCGAATCCATGCCCTGTTCGCAGTCGATGATGATGCGCGCGGGATCTACCGGCCAGAGGCCGGGTCGATCCCCCCCGAGTCGGCGGGTTGCCGACGTGAAACAGGAACCCCGCATGTCCTTTACTTCCCTCGGTCTCTCCGAGGCCCTGGCCCGCGCCGTCGAGGCCGCCGGCTACACCCAGCCCACCCCGGTGCAGCAGCGCGCCATTCCCGCCGTCCTGCAGGGCCGCGACCTGATGGTCGCCGCGCAGACCGGCACCGGCAAGACCGGCGGCTTCGCCCTGCCGGTGCTCGAACTGCTGTTCCCGGGCGGTCACCCGGACCGCGAACACCGCCATGCCGCCAAGCAGCCGCGCGTGCTGGTGCTGACCCCGACCCGCGAGCTGGCCGCCCAGGTCCACGACAGCTTCAAGCTGTACGCCCGCGACCTGCCGCTGAAAAGCGCGTGCATCTTCGGCGGCGTCGGCATGAACCCGCAGGTCCAGGCCGTCGCCAGGGGCCTCGACGTGCTGGTCGCCTGCCCCGGCCGCCTGCTCGACCTGGCCAACCAGAAGGCCATCGACCTCGGCCACGTGGAGATCCTCGTCCTCGACGAGGCCGACCGCATGCTCGACATGGGCTTCATCCACGACGTCAAGAAGGTGCTCGCCAAGCTGCCGGCCAAGCGCCAGAACCTGCTGTTCTCGGCGACCTTCTCCAAGGACATCACCGATCTGGCCGGCAAGCTGCTGCACAACCCCGAGCGCATCGAGGTGACCCCGCCGAACACCACGGTGGAGCGCATCGAGCAGCGCATGTTCCGCATCGCCGCCACCCAGAAGCGCGCCCTGCTCGCCCACCTGGTGACCGTCGGCGCCTGGGAGCAGGTGCTGGTGTTCACCCGCACCAAGCATGGCGCCAACCGCCTGGCCGAGTACCTGTGCAAGCAGGGCCTGCCGGCCGCGGCGATCCACGGCAACAAGAGCCAGAACGCGCGCACCAAGGCGCTGGCCGACTTCAAGGCCAACAGCGTGCGCATCCTGGTGGCCACCGACATCGCCGCCCGCGGCCTGGACATCGACCAGCTGCCGCACGTGGTCAACTACGAGCTGCCCAACGTCGAGGAGGACTACGTCCACCGCATCGGCCGCACCGGCCGCGCCGGACGCAGCGGCGAGGCGATCTCGCTGGTGTCCCCGGACGAGGACAAGCTGCTCAAGGCCATCGAGCGCCTGACCAAGCAGCGCATCCCCGAAGGCGACATGCAGGGCTTCGACCCCAGCCAGGTGGTGGACGCCGCGCCGGCCGAGAGCGACGAGCGCCCGCCGCGCCAGGGCCGTGGCCACGGTCGCAAGGACCTGCCGCAGCAGGAGCGCAAGGAGCGCGCCCCGCGCGCCGCCAAGGGCGAGAAGAGCGAGAAGGGCGACAAGCCGAGGGGCGACAAGACCGACAAGGCCGCCAGACCGGCCCGCGGCGAGAAGGCGGACAAGCCGTCGGCCAAGCCGGCTCGCGGCGATCGCCCGCAGGGCCAGGCCGCCCAGGGCGGCGACAAGTCGCGCAACCGCCGTGGCGGTCAGGGCCAGGCGCAGGGACAGGGCCGCAACGAGCGCCGCGGCGGCCAGCCGGCGGCGGTCCAGCTGGCGCCGGGCGAACTGCCGTTGCCGACCCGCCCCGACCGCGATCCGGAGGCCTTCCTCGACGACGAGTACGACAACTTCGGCAACAGCGTCGAGTACGTCAGCCCCTACCAGGGCAAGAAGCAGGGCCGCGGCGGTCGTCCGCAGGGCGGCGGCAATGCCCCGCGTGGCCAGGGCGGTGCCCGGCAGAACGCCGGCGGCGGCCAGCGCCGCGGCGACCTCGGTCAGCGCGCCCGCGACAGCCTGCTGCGTGAGCCGCCGCTGCGCGAGCCGGCGGCCGTGCGCAGCCCGCGCGACACCCAGCCGGTGATCGTGCGCAAGCCGTCGCGCAGCGACCGCCTGCCCACCGCCGAGCAGCTGGAACAGCTGGAGCAGGAAAACCGCCCGCGCAGCGAGAAGCCGGCGCTGCTGACCCGCAACAAGTAAGCGCCCGCGCCGCTCCTGCGGCGCAGTCGCTGCCGGAAACGACAACGCCGCCCATTCGGGCGGCGTTGTCGTTCAGGAACGGCGCGTTACTGGCGCACGCCCTCGACGGAGATGATCAGCTCGACTTCCTGGGAAGCCGGGCCGAGATCCTTCTGGATGTCGAAGTCCTTGAGCTTGAGCCTGGTACTGCCCTCGAAGCCGGCGCGGTAGCCGCCCCACGGATCCTGGCCTTCGCCGATGAACTTGGCGGCGATCACCACCGGCTTGGTCACGCCGTTGAGGGTCAGGTTGCCGGCGATGTCGGCGGTGCCCTCGCCGGTGGACTTCACGCCGGTCGACTCGAAGGTGGCGGTCGGGTGCTTGGCCACGTTGAGGAAGTCGGCGCTGCGCAGGTGCTTGTCGCGCTCGGCGTGGTTGGAGTCGACGCTGGCGGTCTTCAGCTCGACCTTGACCTTGCTCTCCTCCGGCTTGGCGGCATCGAAGCTGAAGCTGCCGTCGAAGTCCTTGAAGGTGCCGTACAGCCAGCTGTAGCCGAGGTGGCTGATCTTGAAGTTGACGAAGGCGTGCTGGCCTTCCTTGTCGATCTTGTAGTCGGCGGCCATGGCCTGGGCGCCGAACAGCAGGGAACCGAGGCTCAGGGCGAGCAGGGATTTCTTCAGCATGGTGGGACTCCGTTGCAGTCTAGGGGTCATTCGGCGCGGCCCAGCATGCGCTTGAGGGTCGCGTCGCGGTCGATGAAGTGGTGCTTGAGGGCGGCCAGGGCGTGCAGCACGGCCAGGCCGATCAGGCCCCAGGCCAGCCAGCGGTGCACGAGGCCGGCGATGTCTTCCTGGCCGTCGATGCCGCTGAGGGTGGCCGGCACGCTGAACCAGCCGAACACCTCGATGGCGCGGCCGTCGGCGGTGGAGATCAGGTAACCGGAAACCATCAGGGCGAACAGCCCGAGATACAGCAGGCCGTGGGCCAGCGCGGCGCCGGCGCGGGTCTGCGCGCTGTAGCTGGCCAGCGCCGGCGGCGGCGGGCTGACCAGCCGCCAGACCACGCGCAGCAGCATGGCCAGCAGCAGCAGGATGCCGATGCCCTTGTGCAGGTCGGGGGCGCGGCGGTACCAGCTGCTGTAGTAGTCGAGGCCGACCATCCACAGGCCGAGGCCGAACAGGCCGAACACCGCCAGGGCGATGCCCCAGTGCAGGAGGATGCTGACCAGCCCGTAGCGGCGGGCGGAATTGCGCCATTGCATGAGAAGGATTCCCGTTAAAAGCGAGAAGCCAAGACTAGCAACAAACCCATCGATATAAAGCGGAATTTCTGGTTCAAAACAATTCGAATGTCCGATGGATCCGCGCCTCTGCCCATCCCTGCGGCCCCGGGGCTACACTGTGCGCCCTGTCCGTTCGAGGAGCGCCGTCGATGAGCCGCAATCAACAGTGGATGGAGCGCGATCTGGCCGTGCTCTGGCACCCCTGCACACAGATGAAGGACCACGAGCAGCTGCCACTGATCCCGATCCGTCGGGGCGAGGGCGTGTGGCTGGAGGACTTCGACGGCCGGCGCTACCTGGATGCGGTCAGCTCCTGGTGGGTCAACGTGTTCGGCCACGCCAACCCGCGAATCAACGCGCGCATCAAGGAGCAGCTGGAGAGCCTCGAGCACGTGATGCTCGCCGGCTTCAGCCACCAGCCGGTAATCGAGCTGTCCGAACGCCTGGTGGCGATCACCCCGCCGGGCCTTTCCCGGGTGTTCTACGCCGACAACGGCTCCTCGGGCATCGAGGTGGCGCTGAAGATGAGCTTCCACTACTGGCGCAACGCCGGCCGCGACGGCAAGAAGCGCTTCGTCACCCTGACCAACAGCTACCACGGCGAAACCGTGGCGGCCATGTCGGTGGGCGACGTGGCGCTGTTCACCGACACCTACAAGCCGCTGCTGCTGGACACCTTCAAGGTGCCCAGCCCGGACTGCTACCTGCGCCCGGAGGGGGTGAGCTGGGAGGAGCATTCGCAGGCGATGTTCGCCCACATGGAGCAGACCCTGGCCGAACATCACGGCGAGATCGCCGCGGTGATCGTCGAGCCGCTGATCCAGGGCGCCGGCGGCATGCGCATGTACCACCCGGTGTACCTGCGGCTGCTGCGCGAGGCCTGCGACCGTTACGGCGTGCACCTGATCGCCGACGAGATCGCCGTCGGCTTCGGCCGCACCGGCACCATGTTCGCCTGCGAGCAGGCCGGCATCACCCCCGACTTCCTGGTGCTGTCCAAGGCGCTGACCGGCGGCTACCTGCCGATGGCCGCGGTGCTGACCACCGACGACGTCTACCAGGCGTTCTACGCCGACTACGCCACCCTGCGCGCCTTCCTCCACTCGCACACCTACACCGGCAACCCGCTGGCCTGCGCCGCCGCCCTGGCGACCCTGGACATCTTCGCGCAGGACGACGTGATCGAGCGCAACAAGGCCCTGGCCGCGCGCATGGCCAGCGCCACCGCGCACCTCGGGGACCACCCGCACGTCGCCGAGGTGCGCCAGACCGGCATGGCGCTGGCCATCGAGATGGTCGCCGACAAGGCCGCCAGGACGCCCTATCCGTGGCAGGAGCGCCGCGGCCTCGCCGTCTACCAGCACGCGCTGGCGCGCGGCGCGCTGCTGCGCCCGCTGGGCAGCGTGGTGTACTTCCTGCCGCCCTACGTGATCACCCCCGAGCAGATCGACTTCCTCGCCGAGGTGGCCAGCGAGGGCATCGACATCGCCACCCGCGAGGCGGTCCGCATGAGCGTGCCGGCCGGCGGCCCGGCGACCTTCCACGATCCGGGCTGACCTGCAAGCGGCGCACGGAAACCGGTAAGCTAGCCGTCTTTCCGTCGCCGTCCGCCGCTGCCCACCATGCGTCTATCCCGTTTCTTCATCGATCTCCCCCTGTCCCTCGGCCGTTTCGATCTGCCGGAGGCCCAGGCCCACTACATCGGCCGCGTGCTGCGGCTCGCTGCCGGCGACGCCGTGCAGCTGTTCGACGGCAGCGGCCGCGAGTTCGTCGGCGAACTGGTCGAGGTGGGCAAGAAGAACGTGCAGGTGGAGCTGCGCGAGCAGTTCGCCGGGCTCGCCGAGTCGCCGCTGCACATCCACCTCGGCCAGGGCCTGTCGCGCGGCGAGCGCATGGACTGGGCGATCCAGAAGGCCACCGAGCTGGGGGTCGCCGAGATCACCCCGATCGTCAGCGAGCGCTGCGAGGTACGCCTGAAGGACGAGCGCGCCGACAAGCGCCTGGCCCACTGGCGCCAGGTGGCGATCAGCGCCTGCGAGCAGTGCGGCCGCTCGGTGCTGCCGATCATCCATGCGCCGCTGTCCCTGGCCGAGTGGCTGGAGCAGACCGCCGCCGAGCTGAAGCTGGTGCTGCATCCGGTCGCCGAGCCGCTGACCGGCCATGCCCGCCCGGCCTCGCTGGCCTTCCTGATCGGCCCGGAAGGCGGCCTGAGCGACGCCGAGGTGGCGCAGGCGCAGCGCGCCGGCTACCAGGCCGCCCGCCTCGGCCCGCGGGTGCTGCGCACCGAGACCGCGCCGGTGGTGGCGCTCAGCGTGGCCCAGCAGCTGTGGGGCGACTTCTGAACGCCTGGCCCTGAAACGCCACAGGCCCGCAGATGCGGGCCTGTGGCGTTGCGGCGGTTCAGCTCAGATCAGGCCGATATCGGCCAGCTTCTGCTCCAGGGCGATCAGATCGGGGATGCGCGCCAGCTCGCCCTCGACCAGCGCCGAATCCAGCTCCAGCGCGGCCAGCGGGGCGCCGGCGCTGGCCAGCTGGGTATCGAGCCGCTGCGGCCGCGGGATGCCCTGCACCAGCAGGGCGTAGAACTTCAGTTGCGGCCGGCCGCCGATGGCGTTGATCACCGCGATGCGCGCCCCGCTGCCCACCGGCGCCGGCGGCTTGCCGCTGGACGCCGCCTCGAAGGACAGCAGCGGCAGGCGCAGGTCGCGCCAGATGAGGTCGCCCAGATACCAGTCCGGAGTCCCCGGATGCGCCTCGACCGGACGCTGGTTGATCAGCTCGGCCAGCGCCACGCTGGGCAGCAGCAGGACGCGGTCGCTGAGCGGCAACAGCAGGGTGTTGAGGGTTTGTTGTGCCGCGCCGGCGGTGACGGGGGCTGCTTGGCTCATGGCTGACTCCTGCTCACTGGTCGTACTGCTCGGCCAGGCGCACCACCAGCGCCTCGGCCAGCTCGCGCGGGGTCGCGCTGAAACTGCTGTGGCCGCCGTCGCGCAGGCTGTCCGGCATGCTCGGGCAGGCGCAGCTGTCGGCCTTCTGGGTCCAGATCAGGCCGCCCTGACGGCGCAGATAGGCGGCGGCGGCGCTGCCGTCGCTGCCCATGCCGCTGAAGGCGATCACGCCGCAGCAGGACGGGAACTGCTGGGCCAGGTTGAGCATCATCTGGTCGATCGACGGGCTGTAGGGCTCCGGCCAGGAGCGGTCGAGGATGCGCATGCAGCCATCCTCGTCGAAGGCCAGCTCGTGGCTGATCGGCGCCACCACCACCTCGCCGCAGCGCACCCGGTCGCCCTCGCGGGCCAGGTTGACCGGCCACTGGCTGTGGCGGCCGACCGCCTGGGGCAGGCGCTGCTCGAACGACGGATCGATGTGCTGGGCGTAGATGAAGCCCAGCGGCAGGCCGCCGGGCAGGGCGTCGAGGAACTCCTTGACCGCCTCCGGGCCGCCCAGCGAGGCCGCCAGCAGCCACACCTGCTCGGCCGGCTCGCCGATGGCCAGCGCCGTCTCGGCCAGCGCTTCCGGCAGGTTGAGCCGCGGCGGGCGCTGGCCGTTGGCGAGCAGCGCCTCCAGGCTCGGGCCGACCGCGCGGGCCGGATCGCCGACCAGGCGCTTGAGCTTGCCGAGCAGGCGCCGCTCCCAGCGGGGGTAGTGCTCGGAGCTGCGCTCCGGAGCCTGTCCCTCGCCGAACAGCACCGGGGCGCTGGCCTGCTCGAGGAGCCGGTCGATCAGCGGCGAATCCTCCAGCTGGGCCAGGTCGACCAGCCACAGGTCCGGCATGCAGGCGCTCAGTTGCTCGTCGTCGAGACGCAGCGGGTCGCTGTTGAGCAGCACCTGGTAGCCATTGGCCTGCAGGGTCTGCTGCAGCACGTGGCGCTGCAGCGAGGTGTCGGCGATGACCGCGACGCGGCCGCTGCTACGTTCACTCATGACGACCTACCAACTGCTGGATCTGCTCGAGCAGCGCCGCTTCCTGATACGGCTTGCCGAGATACTGGTTGACTCCGATGGCCAGCGCGCGCTCGCGGTGCTTCTCGCCGGTCCGCGAGGTGATCATGATGATCGGCAGGTCCTTGAGACGCTCGTCGTGGCGCACCAGGGTGGCCACCTCGAAGCCGTCCATGCGCGGCATCTCGATGTCGAGCAGCATCACGTCCGGCACCACGTCCTGCAGCTGGGCGATGGCGTCGACGCCGTCCTTGGCGGTCAGCACCTCCATGCCATTGCGCTCGAGCAGGCGCGTGGTCACCTTGCGCACGGTCACCGAGTCGTCGACCACCATGACCAGCGGCGGGCGCTGCTTGTCGGCGCTCTCCGTGCCGAGGCGCGCCACACCGGCCTGCCTTGGCAGCTGCTGGGCCTGGCGGGCACGCAGGGTGGCCAGCAGGTCGAGAATCACCACCACCCGGCCGTCGCCGAGGATGGTTGCGCCGGAGATCCCCGGCACGCCGGAGAACTGCGCGCCGAGACTCTTCACCACGATCTCGCGCGAGCCGGCCAGGCTGTCCACCTGCACCGCGGTGGCGTATTCCGCCGAGCGCACCAGGATCACCGGCAGCGGCAGGCTCTGCGCCGCCAGCTTGGGCTGCTGGCCGTTGTTCAGCAGCTCGCCGAGATACTTCACCTGGTACTGCTGCCCGGCGTACTCGAAGCGCGGTGCGCCCGGCTGGTAGTAGGCCTCCAGCTCGTAGGGCGAGATGCGCACGATGCCCTCCACGGTGTTCAGCGGGATGGCGTACAGGTCTTCGCCGGAGTGCACCATCAGCGCGCGGTTGACCGACACGGTGAACGGCAGGCGCACCAGGAAGCGGGTGCCCTGGCCGGCGACCGAGTCGATGCTGACCGAGCCGCCGAGCTGCTTGACCCCGGAGGCCACCACGTCCATGCCCACGCCACGCCCGGAGATCTGGGTGACCTTGGCGGCGGTGGAGAAGCCGGCCTCGAGGATGAACTGCAGCACCTCGTAGTCGGACAGTTCGGACTCGGCGGCCATCAGGCCGCGCTCGACGGCCTTGCGGCGCACTGCAGCGATGTTCACCCCGGCGCCGTCGTCGGCCAGGGTCAGCAGGATGTCGCCGCCCTCGCGGCTCAGGCTCAGGCGGATGGTGCCCGCCTCCGGCTTGCCGGCGGCGCGGCGCACTTCCTGCGCCTCGATGCCGTGGTCGACGGCATTGCGCAGCATGTGCTCCAGCGGCGCCACCATGCCTTCCAGCACACTGCGGTCCATCTCGCCTTCGGCGTTGTGCACCACCAGTTCGACCTGCTTGCCCAGCTCGCCGGCGACCTGGCGCACGATACGGCGCAGGCGCGGCACCAGGCGGTCGAACGGCACCATGCGGGTGCGCATCAGGCCTTCCTGCAGCTCGGTGTTGACCCGCGCCTGCTGCAGCAGCAGGGTCTCCGCATCGCGGTTGCGCGCGGTCAGGGTTTCCTTGAGGTCGAGCAGGTCGGACGCCGACTCGAACAGTGCGCGCGAGAGCTGCTGCAGCTGCGAGTAGCGGTCCATTTCCAGCGGGTCGAAGTCCTCGTAGCCGGCCCGCTCGCTCTCGGCCTGGTAGCGCGAGAGGATCTGCGCCTGGGTTTCGGTATCCAGGCGGCGCAACTGGTCGCGCACCCGCTCGATGGTTGCTTCCATCTCGCCGAGGGTGAAGGCGGTGTCGTTGACCTGCTGCTCGACGCGCCCCCGGAAGATCGAGGTCTCGCCGGCCAGGTTGACCAGCGCCTCGAGCAGCTCCGCCGGCACCTTGACCAGCTCCTGCGGCGCGCGACGCGCAGCGGCCTCGGCAGCCGCCTGCTGGGCGCGCTGGACGAAGGGCAGCACCTTGCGCGGAACGTCGTCGCGCACCGGGGTGAGCCGCTGCACCAGCGGCTCCAGACGCGGCGCGACCGGCGCAGCGGACGGCTCCGGCCCTTCGGCCGCCTCGCTGGGCAGCCGCGTGCGCAGCTGCTCGACATCGGCCAGCAGGCGCTCGTAACCGCTCTGCAGGGCCGGGAACAGCGAGGCCAGCGCGCTGCTGTCGGTCGCGGCCGCGTTCAGGTGCTGCTCGAGTTCGAGGGCCAGCTCGCCCAGATGCCGCAGGCCGGCCAGGCGCGCACCGCCCTTGAGGGTGTGCAGCACGCGCAGCAGGTCGTCCAGCGGCGCGGCGCCACGGCCTTCCCAGCTGCCGAGTGCGGACTCCAGCGCCTCCAGCAGGTCGCCGGCCTCCTCGAGGAACAGCGACAGCACATCGTTGTCGCTCAGCTCCGGAGTGAGGAAGCCCGACTCGTCATCGTCCGCCGCGCTGTCGTCGAGCGGTTGCCCGGCCTGCGCCAGCGCATCGAGCGGCGCCGCGCAAGACGCGGCAGCCTCGGGCAGGACCGGAGCGGCAGGCTGGCGGGTATCGCCGCCCTGCTGCCCTTGCCGGCGGAAGCGACGGATCGCCTCGATCAGTTGTGCGCCATCGGGCAGCGCTTTGCCGCTGCGCAAGGCCTCGAGCATCAGGGCCAGGCGGTCGTGGCTGTCGTGCAGCAGACCGAACAGCGACGACTCCGCCTGCAGGCGGCCATCGCCGAGGCCTTCGTAGAGGTATTCCAGCTCGTGAGCCAGGTCGCCGACCTCGCTGACCTCGGCCATGCGCGCACCGCCCTTGAGGGTGTGCAGATCGCGCTGCAGGGCTTCCAGGCCCGGACCGCGGGCGCCTGCCTCGATCCAGCGCTGCAGGGCCTCGCCGGCGGAGTCGAGGATGTCGAAGCCTTCCTCGAGGAAGATCTCCACCAGCTCCGGGTCGCGCTCGACCACCAGGCTGCTCTGCAGGTCGGCCTGCAGGGCCGCCGCATGCTGCGATGCAGCGGGCAGCGCCGGAGCCTCGGCGGCCATCGGCTCGGCGAATCCGCGCTCCTCGGCCAGCGACAGTGCCAGGAAGTCCAGGTCCGTGGCTTCGGCTTCGACTTCGGCTTCGACTTCGGCTTCGACTTCGGCTTCGGCTTCGGCTTCGGCTTCGGCTTCGGCTTCGGCTTCGGCTTCGGCTTCGGCTTCGGCTTCGGCTTCGGCTTCGGCTTCGGCTTCGGCTTCGGCTTCGGCTTCGGCTTCGGCTTCGGCTTCGGCTTCGGCTTCGGCTTCGGCTTCGGCTTCGGCTTCGGCTTCGGCTTCGGCTTCGGCTTCGGCTTCGGCTTCGGCTTCAGGATGTGCAGGCAGGGCGCCTGCCGGCAAGTCCGGCATCCCCCCCTGACGCAGGGCGCGCATCTGTTCGAGCAGTGCGCCCGCTGCGGTCAGCGGCAGGCCCGACTGCAGCTCCTCCACCTGCCGGGCCAGCAGGTCGTGGCCCTCGTGCAGCAGGCCGACAGCGCCCTCGGCGAGGTCGAAACGACCATCGGTGAGACCTTCGTAGACGAACTCCAGCTCGTGGGCCAGATCGC
This sequence comes from Pseudomonas sp. AN-1, assembly GCF_034057115.1. NCBI lineage: Bacteria > Pseudomonadati > Pseudomonadota > Gammaproteobacteria > Pseudomonadales > Pseudomonadaceae > Pseudomonas > Pseudomonas sp. AN-1. Next base: position 2,852,250 of record NZ_CP139195.1, read on the forward strand.
CGATGGCACGGACCCCGGCCATGCGCGCACCACCCTTGAGGGTGTGCAGGTCACGCTGCAGCGAAGCCAGGGCGGAGCGGGCCTGGGGCTGGGCGAGCCAGCGCTCGAGTGCCTCGCCGGCACTCTCCAGGATATCGCCCGCCTCCTCGAGGAAGATCTCGACCATCTCCGCATCGGGAGCCTCGTCCTCGGGCACCACCGGCAGGGGTGCCGGTTCGGCAACGCCATGGGCCAGCGGCGGATCGAGCTCGGCCATCGGCTCGGCTTCTGCCGCCAGCTCGATCCCGGGCAGCGGAACAACATCGACCTCGGTCTGTGCGAGCAGGTCGAACTCCAGACCCGCGGCGGCTGCGGGCTCCGCCACCGGCTCGTCGGCCAGGGACAACTCGAACCCGAGCGGCGGGACGACATCCGCATCGGCCTCGACCACCGGTTCGGCATCCGCCAGCGACTCGAACTCCAGGACCGCGGCGGCATCGGACTCCGCCGCCGGCTCATCGGCCGGCGACGGCTCGAGTCCGGCCAGCGGGGCGGCCTCGGCATCGGCCACCGGCTCGGCATCCGTCAGCGACTCGAACTCCAGGACAGCGGCGGCTGCGAGCTCCGCTTCCGGCTCCTCGGCCGGGGACGGCTCGAGTCCGAGCGGCGGGACGGCCTCGGCCTCGGCCACCGGCTCGGCATCCGCCAGCGACTCGAACTCCAGGACCGCGGCGGCTGCGGACTCCGCTTCCGGCTCCTCGGCCAGGGACAACTCGAATCCGGCCAGCGGGACGGCATCGGCCTCGGCCACCGGCTCGGCATCCGCCAGCGACTCGAACTCCAGGACCGCGGCGGCTTCGGACTCCGCTTCCGGTTCGTCGGCCGGGGACGGCTCGAATCCGGCCAGCGGGACAGCATCGGCCTCGGCCACCGGCTCGGCATCCGCCAGCGACTCGAACTCGACTGGCGGGACGATATCGGCATCGACCACCGGCTCGGCTTCCACCAACAGATCGAACTCCGGGGCCTCGACCACGCTGCAGGCCTGAACCAGCAGTTGCTGCAGAGCCTGCACGCGCGCCGGCTGCGGAGCGACCTCGAGGCCGGCGGCAACCTGATCCATCATGCCGATCAGGGCTTCGTGGGCCGCCTCCACCTCGCGGAAGAACGGGCCGTCCACCACCAGCCGCGACTCGCCGACGGCCGCATAGATCGCCAGCAGGGCGATGCACAGCTGATCGACCTGAGGCAGCTCGGCGTGCTGCGCACCGCGCGACAGGGTCGCCAGCTCGCTGCGCAGGGCCTCGAGTTCCTCGCGTTCGGCCGGATGCTGACGCCAGCGCGCCAGCAGATCGTCGGCATCCAGCAGGATGTCCATGCCCTCGGCGAGGAACTGGCTGATCAGCTTGGGATCGCGCCGGTCCTGGCTGCGCCAGCCGGCCTCGGCGGCATCCAGCTGCTCCTGGTGCAGCTGCTGCACCCGGGTCAGCAGCTCCTCGCTGCCCGGCAGGCGTGCCAGCGGCTCGCTGCCGAGGCGCTCCAGGCCGCGGCGCAGGAGCTTTTCCGCATCGCGCAGCAGCTCGGCGGCGGCCAGGCCGAAGGGTATCAGGTTGGTCTTGAACTCTTTCGCCAGTCTTTCCAGCGGCGCCGCCACTTCGGCGATCGGCTGGATACCGGCCATGTAGGCGCTGCCCTTGAGGGTGTGCAGGGCACGCTGCAGTTCGTCGGTGACCGCCTGCGGCAGTTCGCGGTCGCAGGCGCCGAGGAAGCGGACGATGGCTTCCAGATGGGCTTCGGCCTCGGCGAGGAACACCTCCAGCAGTTGCGGGTCGAGCAACTCCTCGTCGGACGCAGCCTCGGCGGATGCGACGGTGGACTCTGCCGGCAGGCCGGCGGCGACCGCCTCGATCGCCGGTACGGCGCCAGGCAGGGGCTCGCCGCGCGACAGGGCATGGGCGCTGGCGGCCAGGCGGTCGACGTCGTCGCGCTGGCGCTGGGCCTTGGCGGCGTATTCATCGACCAGCGCCGGCAGCAGGTCGACCACGTCGCGGATCACCTGCAGCAGCGGGTCATCGACCTGGATGCTGCGGTCGATGACCCGGTTGAGCATGTTCTCGATCGACCAGGCCAGCTCGCCGATGACCAGGGCGCGCACCATCCGGCCACTGCCCTTGAGGGTGTGGAACGCGCGGCGCACCTCGGTGAGCGCTTCGCGGTTGCCGGTGTCGGCGGCCCACTGCGGCAGGAATTCGTTGATGGTGTCGAGGACCTCGCCGGCTTCCTCGATGAACACCTCCTGCAGGTCCTCGTCCACCGGCTCCTCGTCGGCGGGCGGCGGCAGCAGCTGCGGCGGGGCGTCCTGGGCCGGCGGATTGATCGCCGCTACCGGCGTCGCCAGCACGGCGGCCAGGCTCAGCTCGGACGCCGGTTCAGACGCCGGTTCGGACACCGGTACTGACGGCTGCGGCACCTCGGCGGGCACTACGACCGGCTCCGTGGCCACCAGGGCCTCGGCTTCGACAGCCGCGGCCTGGGGATCCACCCCGACCGCCGCTTCGGCGGCCTCGACCGGCGCCGGAGTTTCGACCGCCAGCGGGGTTGCCACGGGCGGTGTCTCGGCCAGGGGCTCCAGCCGCGGCGCGGAAATGTCCGGCTCGGGCTCGGCGATGACCGCAACGGCCGGTTCGGCGCGCAGCTCCACCAGCTCGGGCATCGGCTCGTCGAGGATCGAGCGGGTCGGCTGCAGGCCATAGCCCAGCGTCGTCAGGCTTTCCTCGGCGACGTCGAGGATCAGGTCGCCCTGGGTCACATGATCCTCGGCGATCCGCTCGAGGTAGTACTCGACGCTGGTGATGGCGTCGGCCAGGGTGTCCAGGCTCTGCCAGCTCGGCACCGCCTGGCGCACCAGCAGCTGCTCGCGGATGTAGCGGCAGCAGGCATCCAGCAGAGCCGCGGCACGCGGCAGCGGGATCATGCCGAGACCGCCGCGCACCTGGGTCAGCAGCTCGGGCACGCGGGCCAGATGCTCGTGATTCCACTGGGAACCGATGAACTCGATGATGGCATCCTTGGACTGCTCGAGGCCGTTGCGTGCTTCCTTGATCACCAGCTGGTGGATCTGCCCCACATCGGTGGTCGGCAGCAGGTTGTCCTCGCCACGCTCGCCTTCGGCCGGACCGACCATGCCGGACAGGGTGGCCTCGACGAACAGCAGCGCGCCGGCGATGTCCATCAGCACCGCGTCGTTGGGCTGGCACTGACCGCTGATCAGCTGGCCGATGGTCAGCAGCTGGTCGGCGATCACCTTGCGCTGCTGGCCGAAGCCGAGCACCGCCAGGGTATCGCCGATCTGCTTGAGCGGCACCTGCAGGCCGACCAGATCGCTCAGCTGGCGCCGATCGCTGCGCACGAACAGGTCGAGGCTGTCCTTGACCCGCACCAGCTCCTCGCACAGGGCCCCGACCACCGAGCGCATGGCGTCGCGGTCGGGGCCGGCCATGCGGGCGCGCTCCTCGTCCACCAGACGGCTGTCGGGCATCGCCTCGGCCAGCTGGAAGCGCGCCTTCAGCTCGGCGGTACGCCCCGCCTCGCTGGGGCTCTTGGCCACGTAGAACAGCAGGTTCTTCAGCAGTTGGTCGGGCGCCGGCTGGTTGAGCGCCGGCATGCCGTCGTCGATCAGGCGCTTGAGTTCGTGATCGACCTCGCGCAGCAGGGTGCGCAGGGTGTTGCTGGCGGCGATGCTGCCGTCGAGCAGTCCCTCGACCACGCCGGCAGCCACCGACCACAGCGGGCCGACGGGGGCAGTGGCGGTCAGGCTTTCCAGCTTGGCGAACACCTTGACCAGATAACCCAGCTGGGTCGCCGGTTCCTGGTTGCGGATGTAGCCTGCCAGCGCCACCTGCAGCATCTGCCGCAGCTTGCGCAGCAGGGTCGGCAGGCCGGCACGCTCCAGTCGCTCGAGGGCAGCCGGAGCCAGCGCTGCGGGCCGTGCGGCCGACAGGTCGGGGGAAAACAGGCTGGTTTCCGACAGCAGGCTCTCGCCACGGGCGGCGCGCAGGTCGTTGAGCAGCGGCAGAACCACCAGCGGCAGGTCGCGGCGGGCGCTCTGGATTCGCTCGAGGTAGACCGGCAGCTGCAGGATCGCCTGCATCAGCACTTCCAGCGCCTCGCCACGGCTGCCGCGCCCCTCGATCAGGGCCTGCAGCAGCCGCTCCATTTCCTCGGCCAGCAGAGCGGCGCCATAGAACTCGACCATCTGCAGGGTGCCTTGCACCTGATGGACGTGGTTCAGGCAGAAACGCAGGCGCGTCAGGTCCTGCGGGCTCTCGACGAACGCCTCCAGCGCCTGGCGGGCCTGCTTGAGGGTTTCCGCGATTTCGCCTTTGACCCACTCCAGGGCGACATAGTCGTGCCGATCACCCATAGCGACTCCACACATTGATCATGGTTACCCCTTTCGGGTAAAGGCCAGAACCCGCTCATCGGCGACCGGCTGCAGCTGCGGGTGACGCCAGTCGGCCACTTCGCCGACGCCGATCACAAGCAGCCCGCCCGGTACCAGACGCTCGACCAGGCGCGACAGGATCTCGCGCCGGCGCCAGCGCCGAAAGTAGATCAGCAGGTTCTGACAGAAGATGACATCCATGCCGCGCTGCGGCGCACGCTCGAGTTCGAGCACGTTCAGTCGGGCAAAGCAGACACGTTCGCGCAGGGACTCGCAGACCTGGTAGCTGCCGTCGGACTGGTCCAGGAAGTAGCGCTCCAGCAGCTCGGCAGGCAGCTCGCCGACCCGCCGGGCGCCGTAGCGCCCCTCGCGGGCCCGGGCCAGGGCGCTGAGGCTGAGGTCGGTGCCGGTGACGCCGAAGCGGCGCCCTTCCAGACCGGCCTCGCGCTGCACCTCCGCCGCCACCACGGCCAGCGAGTAGGCCTCCTCACCGCTGGAGCAGCCCACGCTCCACAGCTGCCAGGCACGTCCGCGCTCAAGTTGCTCCAGCCGCTCACGCAGGTAACCGGCGAGATGCTCGTAGGACGCGGGATGACGGAAGAAACGGGTTTCCTGCACGGTCAGGCGGTCCATCAGGTGCGACCACTCCACAGCACCGCGCGGGCCGTCGGTCACCTGCTGGTAGTAGCTGGCGTAGCTGTCCAGCCCCAGCTCGCGCAGACGCTTGCCCAGGGTGGTCTGCAGGAAGGCGCGGCGCTGCTCGTTGAGCACCATGCCGCTGCGGGTTTCCAGCAATTCCTGCCAGGCACGGAATTCCGCTGCCGTGATATCGGGCAGCGGCTTCATCGCCCAGACCGCGCTTGGCTGCATGCCGCGCCCCTCGCTCATGCTCGTCCGGCGGCAGCCCGTTCAGGCTGCCGCGCTCCATGGTTTCAGGCCTGTTCCCGGCGTTCCGGCAGGGTGAAACCGGATACCGACTTGCGCATGTCGCTGGCCATCTTGGCCAGGGTACCGATGCTGCGCGCCGTCGCGGTGGTACCCGACGAGGTCTGCGTGGTGATTTCCTGAATCACGTACATGGTGTTGGAGATGTGGCCGGCCGAGGAGGACTGCTGGCGGGCGGCGTTGGAGATGTTCTGGATCAGCGCCGCGAGGCTGCGCGATACCTTCTCGATCTCTTCCAGGGCCACACCGGCGTCCTGTGCCAGACGGGCACCGCGCACCACCTCGGTGGTGGTCTGCTCCATCGAGATGACCGCCTCGTTGGTGTCGGTCTGGATGGTCTTCACCAGTGCCTCGATCTGCTTGGTCGCCGCCGAGGAGCGTTCCGCGAGGCGCTGAACTTCGTCCGCAACCACGGCGAAGCCGCGACCGGCGTCACCGGCCATGGATGCCTGGATCGCCGCGTTGAGTGCCAGGATGTTGGTCTGGTCGGCAATGTCGTTGATCAGGCTGACGATGTCACCGATCTCCTGGGACGATTCACCGAGACGCTTGATCCGCTTGGAGGTGTCCTGGATCTGCTCGCGGATGTTGTCCATGCCGGCGATGGTGTTCTGCACCACCTCGTTGCCCTTGTTGGCGATGGCCACAGAGCGCTCCGCCACCGCGGAGGATTCGGCGGCGTTGGCCGATACCTGGTCGATGGAGACCGCCATCTCGTTGATCGCCGCGGAGGCGCCGGCGATTTCCTGGGCCTGGTGCTCGGAAGCCTCGGCCAGGTGCATCGCGGTGGCCTGGGTTTCCTGGGCGGCGGCGGCCACCTGCACGGCGGTCTGGTTGATGGTTTCCACCAGGTCGCGCAGCTGGTCGATGGAGTAGTTGATCGAGTCGGCGATGGCGCCGGTGAAGTCCTCGGTCACCGTGGCCTGCACGGTCAGGTCACCGTCGGCGAGGTCGCCGATCTCGTCGAGCAGACGCAGGATCGCGGTCTGGTTGCGGTCGTTCTTCTCGGCGGTCTCGGCCAGACGGCCGCGGGTATCGCGTACCAGGATCAACGCCATCAGCATGATCGAGGCCAGCGCCACCAGGCCCAGCAGGTAGCCGGCCAGGGTGTTGAAGGCGCGCTCTTCGACCAGGCCTTCGAAGTCGTCGGCCAGTTGGGTGGTGTGCTCCAGCACCTTCTGCGACACGCCGAAGATGTTGTTGGCGGACTCGCGCACCTGGAACAGCTGCGGCGAGGTCTCGAGGATCTCGTCCACCGAACCGGAAACGAAGGCGAACAGTTCGGAAATCTCGTTGAGGCGGCTGATCGCCTCGGCATCGGTCACCTTGGTGATCGACATCGCCGGGTTGCCCTCGTTCATGCCTTTCAGTACGCGGCCGAACAGGCTGGCGTCGCGGCCGAAGCTGTCGGCGGCCTGCACCGAGTCCTCGGCGCCAGCGAGCACCTTGTTCACCGAGGCGAGGATACGTTCGGCCAGCAGGGTCTGGCGCTGGGCCACAGCCACCTGGTCGGGCGAAGCGCCGTTCTCGAGGAGGATGTCCACCACTTCCTCGTATTCGGCCTGCAGCTGCGGAATGGTCTCGGCCAGGGTCTCGGCCACCTGGTGCAGCGATAGCACGGTCTGCTGGCTGGCCAGGATGGCGTCGGCGCTGTCGCGCAGGCGCGTCCACTCGCCCTCCAGGGCGGCCATGTCGGCGGCGACCGCCTCCGGGCTGGCCGGCAGGCCGGTGGCCGGGTCACCCTTGGCCAGCCAGTCCCAGCGCTGCTGGAAGTCGTCGCGCTCGCTCTTCAGCAGGGCGAAGGCTTCGCCCTTGCCCGCCGCCGCCTCGATGGCGTTCTTGGCGATCCCCTGCGACAGCAGTCGCAGCTCGCCGGCGTGGCCGATGTACTGTTTGTCGTGCTCGGCCTGCTGGTTGAGGTACGCGAAGTTGGCGAACAGCAGCACCACGGAGACGATCAGGATGGCGAACAGCCCCCCGATCAGCGTGCTGCTGCGCATGCCGGTGAACAGATTGCCTGCGTTGAGTTTTTTCATCGTCTGGCCCCCGCCTGGACCTTCCACACTGAAACGGATCCCAAGTAACACCGCGGGCCGGCAACGCCGACCCGCCCGAAAGATCTAGCTGTAGCTATACGGCAACATCGAGAAACGCCTGCTCCCTGGCCAGCGCATGCGGGCTGAATACCAGCCAGGGTCGCTCGCGCAGGAACACGCCATGAATCAGGGGCTGGAGAGCCGCCTCGAGCGGCGGCAGCTGCTCGGTGAAGGCTTCCACGGAGAAGTGCTGCATGCCGAACACTTCGTCGACCACCAGGCCGGCGAACACCTTGTCGTGCTCGACCACCAGCACCCGGCGCTGCTTGCGCAGCGGCGACAGTTCGCCCCCCAGGAAGCCGCACAGATCCATGATCGGCAGCAGGCGTCCGCGCACGTTGGCGACGCCCTTCACCCAGTTCTTGACCCCGGGCAGCAGGGTGTAGCGCGGCTCGTGCAGGACTTCGGTGACCTCGCCCATCGGCGAGACGAACAGCCGCGTGCCCATGCGAAAGCCGATGCCGCTCCAGCTCTGCGCCACTTCCTGCTGGGCCGGCAGGCCCGCGGAATAGCGCCGGCAGAGCTGGTCGATGCCGAGCAGTCGCTGGAAAGGTGTGATGACATCGGACATGCCGGCCCTGGCCTTCTTCTTGTCTGGGGTTGTCGTGCTCCGCCCCTCAGCCAGCCTGGACGGCGGCGATGGTCTTGAGCAGGGTGTCTTCTTCGACCGGCTTGGTCAGGTAGTCGCGCGCGCCCTGGCGCTTGCCCCAGACCTTATCGGTTTCCTGATCCTTGGTGGTGACGATGATGACCGGAATGTGACCGGTTTCCGGATCCTTGGTCAGCTGACGGGTGGCCTGGAAACCGTTGAGACCCGGCATGACCACGTCCATCAGCACCACGTCGGGCTTTTCCTGGCGCGCCAGGGCGACACCGTCGGCGCCGTTCTCCGCCTTGAGTACCTGATGGCCATGCTTTTCGAGCATGGCGGTCAGCTTGTACATCTCGGTCGGCGAGTCATCAACAATCAGAATACGAGCCATGGAATCCCCCAAAAAAAGGCACGCGTCGGCAGCCGGAAGGCCGGACGTCAGGTGGTTGCTTGCTCCACCGGCACAAAGCCCGGAACGTGCGCCTTGATCGCACCGAGCAGCTCCTCCTTGCTGAAGGGCTTGGTCAGGTACTGGTCGGAGCCGACGATACGTCCCTTGGCCTTGTCGAACAGACCGTCCTTGGAGGACAGCATGATCACCGGCGTGGATTTGAACGCACTATTATTCTTGATCAGGGCGCAGGTTTGGTAGCCATCCAGGCGCGGCATCATGATGTCGACGAAGATGATGTTCGGATGCGAGTCGGCGATCTTGGCCAGGGCATCGAAACCGTCGACGGCAGTGATGACGTCACAACCCACTTTCTTCAGCAGCGTTTCGGCGGTCCGACGAATCGTCTTCGAATCGTCGATCACCATGACTTTCAAGCCTTCGGAGTGTTGATCCATGTCTGCCCTACCATTGCCTCGGTGAGTCGTTGTTGTCCATCGCCCATACGCATGCAGCGCTGCCACTCACGGGCTGCAACCTGATCGCCGGGGCTTTTTAGCACACTATTCCGAAGCAAAGCCATAAGCCCCGGAAGTGCAAGGTTTTTCCTTGACTCAAGGCAAACTCGCGGCCACCTTGGGCTACCGTCAATCGCCTTGTTCGGCTGCCAAGCCGTGGTTTCGTTGTGGAGGACTTCCCTTATGAGCGTTCGCCTGGGCATCGTCATGGATCCCATCGCCCGCATCGCCTTCAAGAAGGACAGCTCGCTGGCCATGCTGTTCGCCGCCCAGGCCCGCGGCTGGTCGCTGTTCTACATGGAGCAGAGCGACCTCTATCTGCGCGACGGCCAGGTACGCGCCCGCACGCGGCCGCTGCAGGTCATCCATGACCCCAAGCACTGGTTCCACCTCGACGACGAGCAGGATCTGGCCCTGCACGAACTGGACGTGGTCCTGATGCGCAAGGATCCGCCCTTCGACAACGAGTTCCTCTATTGCACCCACCTGCTCGAGCAGGCCGAGCGCGAGGGCCTGCTGGTGGTCAACCGCCCGCAGAGCCTGCGCGACTGCAACGAGAAGCTGTTCGCCACCCGCTTCCCGCAGTGCACTCCGCCGACCCTGGTGAGCCGGCGCGTCGACATTCTGCGCGAGTTCGCCGACGAGCAGCGTGACATCATTCTCAAACCCCTGGACGGCATGGGCGGCTCGTCGATCTTCCACCACCGCCACGGCGACCCCAACCTGTCGGTGATCCTCGAGACCCTGACCGCCCACGGCAGCCGGCAGATCATGGCGCAGCGCTACCTGCCGGCGATCAAGGACGGCGACAAGCGCATCCTGATGATCGACGGCGAGCCGGTGCCCTACTGCCTGGCGCGCATCCCGGCGCAGGGCGAGACGCGCGGCAACCTGGCCGCCGGCGGGCGCGGCGAGGCGCGCCCGCTGACCGAGCGCGACCGCTGGATCGCCGCCCAGGTCGGCCCGACCCTGCGCGACAAGGGCCTGCTGTTCGTCGGTCTCGACGTGATCGGCGAGCACCTCACCGAGATCAACGTGACCAGCCCGACCTGCATCCGCGAGATCGACGCCGCCTTCGGCACCGACATCGCCGGCCAACTGATGGACGCGATCGCCGGCAAGCTGGCCGCTCGCCAGGGCTGAGCCGCAGACGGCGGCACGCCGTGGCAAAGCGCCAAGGCGCGGAGCACTTCATGGACTTTTGCCGGAGCCGGCGGCAGACTGCGCCGACTCCCTGCCATGCGCCAACCGATGAACGCTGCCGTCCACACCTCCTACCCCAGCTCCGCCGGCGTGCGTCCGGCGGACCGTCTGGGCTTCACCCTGTTCCTCGCCGCCGCCGTGCACCTGGCGCTGATCCTCGGCGTCAGTTTCGCCCTGCCCGAACCGAGCCTGGTGAGCAAGACTCTCGACGTCACCCTGGCCAGCTTCAGGAGCGCGGAAAAGCCCAGGCAGGCCGACTTCCTCGCCCAGCACGACCAGCAGGGCAGCGGCAGCCTGGAGCACAAGGCCACGCCGAAGACCACCGAGCTGGCGCCGTTCCAGGACAGCGAGATCCGCCGCATCGAGCCGCCGGCACAGCCCAAGGCCAGCCAGCCGCCGCAGCCGAGCAAGGCCGCGGTCGCCACCCGCACGCCGCAGCCGCAGAAGACCCAGGCCAAGGCGGAAACCCCGCGCCCGCCGCAGCCGGCACAGAAGGCGCCGGAATTCGACAGCAGCCAGCTGTCCTCGGAGATCGCCAGCCTGGAAGCCCAGCTCAGCCACGAGCGCCAGCTGTACGCCAAGCGCCCGCGCATCCACCGCCTCAACGCCGCCTCGACCATGCGCGACAAGGGTGCCTGGTACAAGGAGGAATGGCGGCGCAAGGTCGAGCGGGTCGGCAACCTCAACTATCCCGACGCCGCCCGTCGCGAGCGCATCTACGGCAACCTGCGCCTGCTGGTGGCGATCAACCGCGACGGCACCCTGCGCGAGGTGCAGGTGCTGGAGTCCTCCGGCCAGCCGATCCTCGACCAGGCTGCCCTGCGCATCGTGCGCCTGTCCGCGCCGTTCGCGCCGTTCAGCGGCGACCTCAGCGACGTCGACGTGCTGGAGATCATCCGCACCTGGCGCTTCGAGCGCGGCGACCGACTCGGCAGCTACTGAGACCGCACCAGCAAGGCGTACGGCCCCTTGCAGCGACTGCCCCCACCGCCGAAACTAGGGCCCATGAACACAGACTCCGGCTACCTCAAGCACCACTTCCTGATCGCCATGCCGCACATGACCGATCCCAACTTCGCCCAGACGCTGATCTACCTGGTCGAGCACAACCAGCACGGCGCCATGGGTCTGGTGGTCAATCGCCCCGGCGAACTCGACCTGGCCGACGTGCTCGAACAGCTGCGCCCCGGCAGCGAGCCGGCCGAACACTGCCGGCAGGTACCGATCTACGCCGGCGGCCCGGTGCATACCGACCGCGGCTTCGTCCTCCATCCGCACGGCTGGCACTACCAGGCCACCCTCGAGCTGGGCGAGCTGGCACTGTCCACCTCGCAGGACGTGCTGCTGGCCATCGCCGACGGCAGCGGCCCGGACCGCCACCTGATCGCCCTCGGCTACGCCGGCTGGGAAGCCGGCCAGCTGGAGGCCGAGCTGATCGACAACGCCTGGCTGACCTGCCCGGCCGAGCCGACGGTGCTGTTCGACGTCGCCGCCGACCAGCGCCTGCAGCGCGCCGCCGCGGAGCTGGGCGTCGACCTCGGCCTGCTCACCAGCCAGGCCGGCCACGCATGAGCGCCCCGCGCCTGCTGCTCGGCTTCGACTACGGCACCCGGCAGATCGGCGTCGCCGTCGGCCAGGCGATCACCGGCCAGGCCCGCGAGCTGTGCGTGCTCAAGGCGCAGAACGGCGTGCCGGACTGGAGCCAGATCGAACGACTGGTCAAGGAGTGGCAGCCGGACGCCATCGTCGTCGGCCTGCCGCTGAACATGGACGGCACGCCCAGCGAGATGAGCGCCCGCGCCGAGAAGTTCGCCCGCCGCCTGCACGGCCGCTTCAACCTGCCGGTGTTCACCCACGACGAGCGCCTGACCACCTTCGAGGCCAAGGGCCGGCGCCTGGCCGAGGGCCAGCGCGGCGGCTATCGTGAACGCCCGGTGGACGCCCTGGCCGCCGCCCTGCTGCTCGAGGGCTGGCTGGAACAGCAGCCCGCCCACCCGCTTTGACTGCCCGAGGAGTGCCCATGACCCTGCCCGATCCCGCCGCCCTGCTGTCGCAGATGGCTGCCGACCTGCGCGCCCATCTCGACCGCCGCGGCATCCGCGACCCGCTGTTCGTCGGCATCCACACCGGCGGCGTGTGGGTGGCCCGCGCCCTGCTCGCCGAGCTCGGCCAGGACGACACCGCGCTGGGCGTGCTCAACGTGTCCTTCTACCGCGACGACTTCAGCCGCCACGGCCTGCACCCGCAGGTGCAGCCCTCGGCGCTGCCGTTCGATGTCGAGGACCGCCACCTGGTACTGATCGACGACGTGCTGATGAGCGGGCGCACCGTGCGCGCGGCGCTCAACGCCCTGTTCGACTACGGCCGCCCGGCCAGCGTGACCCTGGCCTGCCTGCTCGACCTGGACGCCCGCGAGCTGCCGATCCGCGCCGACGTGCTCGGCGCCACCCTGTCGCTGGCCCCCGACCAGCGGGTAAAATTGCACGGTCCCGCACCGCTCGCCCTCGAGCTGCAGACCCTCGCCGCCTCCCACTGAGAATTTCCGCGATGACGCCAACCGACGCCAAGCGCCCGTTGCAGCTCAACGACCAGGGCCAGCTGCGCCATTTCCTCTCGCTCGACGGCCTGCCCCGCGAGCTGCTCACCGAGATCCTCGACACCGCCGACTCCTTCCTCGAGGTCGGTGCGCGCGCGGTGAAGAAGGTGCCGCTGCTGCGCGGCAAGACCGTGTGCAACGTGTTCTTCGAGAACTCCACGCGCACCCGCACCACCTTCGAGCTGGCCGCCAAGCGCCTGTCCGCCGACGTGATCACCCTCAACGTGTCGACCTCCTCGACCAGCAAAGGCGAGACCCTGTTCGACACCCTGCGCAACCTCGAGGCGATGGCCGCCGACATGTTCGTGGTGCGCCACGCCGACTCGGGCGCCGCGCACTTCATCGCCGAGCACGTCTGCCCCGACGTGGCCATCATCAACGGCGGCGACGGCCGCCACGCCCACCCGACCCAGGGCATGCTCGACATGCTGACCATCCGCCGCCACAAGGGCGGCTTCGAGAACCTCTCGGTGGCCATCGTCGGCGACATCCTGCACTCGCGGGTGGCGCGCTCCAACATGCTGGCGCTGAAGACCCTCGGCTGCCCGGACATCCGCGTGATCGCACCGAAGACCCTGCTGCCGGTCGGCATCGAGCAGTACGGCGTGCGCGCCTACACCGACCTCGCCGAAGGCCTCAAGGACGTCGACGTGGTGATCATGCTGCGCCTGCAGCGCGAGCGCATGCAGGGCGGCCTGCTGCCCAGCCAGGGCGAGTTCTACAAGCTCTACGGCCTCAGCGAGCAGCGCCTGGCGCTGGCCAAGCCGGACGCCATCGTCATGCACCCGGGGCCGATCAACCGCGGCGTGGAGATCGAGTCGGCGGTGGCCGACGGCGCCCAGTCGGTGATTCTCAACCAGGTAACCTACGGCATTGCCATCCGCATGGCGGTCCTGTCCATGGCCATGAGCGGCCAGCAGGCCCAGCGCCAGCTCGCACAGGGAGACGGCCAGTGAAAGTCAGCATCCACGGCGCCCGCGTCATCGATCCGGCCAGCGGCCTCGACCAGGTCAGCGACATCCACATCGAAGGCGGCCGCATCGCCGCCCTCGGCGCGGCCCCGGCCGGCTTCGATGCCGAGCAGCAGATCTCCGCCCACGGCCTGATCGCCGCACCCGGGCTGGTCGACCTGGCGGTGAGCCTGCGCGAGCCGGGCTACACCCGCAAGGGCAGCATCGCCAGCGAAACCCGCGCCGCCGCCGCCGGCGGCGTCACCAGCCTGTGCTGCCCGCCGCGCACCAAGCCGGTGCTGGACACCTCGGCGGTGGTCGAGCTGATCCTCGATCGCGCCGCAGCGGCCGGCCACGCCCGCGTGTTCCCCATCGGCGCGCTGACCAAGGGCCTGGAAGGCGAGCAGCTGGCCGAGCTGGTCGCCCTGCGCGACGCCGGCTGCGTGGCCTTCACCAACGGCCTGGCGCCGCTGGCCGGCAACCGCGTGCTGCGCCGCGCCCTGGAATACGCCGCCACCTTCGATCTGACCGTGGTGTTCAAGTCGCAGGATGCCGATCTGGCCGAGGGTGGCCTGGCCCACGAGGGTCCCACCGCCAGCTTCCTCGGCCTGCCGGGCATCCCGGAAAGCGCCGAGACCGTGGCCCTGGCCCGCGACCTGCTGCTGGTCGAGCAGAGCGGCGTGCGCGCCCACTTCAGCCAGCTGACCAGCGCGCGCGGCGTGGAGATGATCGCCGCGGCCCAGGCCCGCGGCCTGCCGGTGACCGCGGATGTGGCGCTGTACCAGCTGATCCTCACCGACGAGGCGCTGACCGGCTTCTCCAGCCTGTATCACGTGCAGCCGCCGCTGCGCTCGCGCGCCGACCGCGACGCCCTGCGCGAGGCGGTGAAGGCCGGCGTGGTGTCGGCCATCGCCAGCCACCACCAGCCCCACGAGCCGGACGCCAAGCTGGCGCCGTTCGGCGCCACCGAGCCGGGTATCAGCAGCGTGGAGATTCTCCTGCCGCTGGCGCTGACCCTGGTCGAGGACGGCCTGCTCGACCTGCCGACCCTGCTCGCCCGCCTGACCTGCGGCCCCGCCGCTGCCCTGCGCCTGCCGGTCGGTCGGCTGGGCGTCGGCGAGCATGCCGATCTGGTGCTGTTCGACACCAAGGCGCAGACCCTGGCCGGCGAGCGCTGGCTGTCGCGCGGCGGCAACAGCCCGTTCCTCGGCCACTGCCTGCCCGGCGCGGTGCGCCACACCCTGCAGGGCGGCCGCATCAGCCACCAGGGCTGAGCACCGAGCGCAAACGACAAGGCCCGCCGATCGGCGGGCCTTGTCGTTGCAGCGCCGCGCTCAGAACCAGCGCGCGTTGCGGATCGAGATCTGGTCGTTGAGCGTCCAGAAGTCGTAGAGCACGCCGACGAGGAAGAAGCCGCCGGTGCACAGGTAGAGGATGCCGGTGATCCACTTGCCCATGTACATGCGGTGCACGCCGAACACGCCGAGGAAGGTCAGCAGGACCCAGGCCACGTTGTAGCTGGTGCGCCCGCTGTGATAGCGCAGGTCGGCCTCGCGGTCCATGCCGGGGATCAGCAACAGGTCGATCAGCCAGCCGATGCCGAGCAGGCCGAGGGTGAAGAACCAGAGGGTGCCGGTGACCGGCCTCCCGTAGTAGAAGCGGTGCGCGCCGAGAAAGCCGAAGATCCACAGCAGGTAGCCGATGGTCTTGCTGTGGGTGTCCCGGTTCAGTGTCGTCATGCTGCCCTCCAGTCGGAAAACGGGGTGACAGCCCGAGGCTGCCACCCGGTTTGACCCCGCTCGGCCTGCGGCGTTCCGCCGACGGGCCCCTCAGCGCCGGCGCAGGCCGCTCTGCGGCTCGTCGCTGCCTTCCAGGCTGAGACTGCGGGTCAGGTTGCTCAGGTGCTCGGCATCGGTCTCCGAGCCGAGCTTGATCATCAGGCGCAGGTCGTTGGCCGAGTCGGCGTGGGCCAGGGCGTCCTCGTAGGTGATCTCGGCATTGCTGTACAGCTGGTAGAGCGCCTGGTCGAAGGTCTGCATGCCCTGCTCGGTGGAGCGCTTCATCAGGTTCTTCAGCTCGTGCACCTCGCCCTTGCGGATCAGGTCGGCGGCCAGCGGCGTGTTGATCAGCACCTCGATCACCGCGCGGCGCCCCTTGCCATCGGGCGTCGGCACCAGCTGCTGGGCGACGATGGCCTTGAGGTTGAGCGACAGGTCCATCCACACCTGCTCGTGACGGTCCGGCGGGAAGAAGTGGATGATGCGGTCGAGCGCCTGGTTGGCGTTGTTGGCGTGCAGGGTGGCCAGGCACAGGTGACCGGTCTCGGCGAAGGCCACCGCGTAGTCCATGGTCTCGCGGGTGCGCACCTCGCCGATCATGATCACGTCCGGCGCCTGGCGCAGGGTGTTCTTCAGCGCCACCTCGAAGGACTCGGTGTCGATGCCCACCTCGCGCTGGGTGACGATGCAGCCCTGGTGCTGGTGGATGAACTCGATGGGGTCCTCGATGGAGATGATGTGCCCCTGCGAGTTCTTGTTGCGGTAGCCGATCATCGCCGCCAGCGAGGTGGACTTGCCCGCGCCGGTGGCGCCGACGAACAGCACCAGGCCGCGCTTGGTCATCGACAGCTGCTTGAGCACCTCGGGCAGCTGGAGTTCGTCGAAGGTGGGGATCTGCGTCTCGATGCGGCGCAGCACCATGCCCACCAGGTTGCGCTGGTAGAAGGCGCTGACCCGGAAGCGGCCGATGCCGCGGGCGCTGATGGCGAAGTTGCACTCGTGGTTGCCGGCGAACTCGCGGCGCTGGTGCTCGTTCATCACGCCCAGCACCGTCTCGCGGGTCTGCTCCGGCGACATGGCGGTCTTGGTCACCGGCAGGATGCGCCCGTTGACCTTCATCGACGGCGGCACGCCGGCGGTGATGAACAGGTCGGAGCCGCCCTTCTCGACCATCAGGCGCAGCAGTTTCTCGAATTCCATGGATTTCCTCGACGTTCCGGCGCGGCCGTCCGCCGCGCCGGAGACTGTATCAGATGCTTTCCGGTGCCTTGGCCTTCTCGCGGGCGGCCTCGCGGCTGACCAGCCCCTTGGTCACCAGCGTCTTCAGACAGGCGTCGAGGGTCTGCATGCCCAGCGCGCCGCCGGTCTGGATCGCCGAGTACATCTGCGCCACCTTGTCCTCGCGGATCAGGTTACGGATCGCCGGGGTGCCGATCATGATCTCGTGGGCGGCCACCCGGCCGCCGCCGACCTTCTTCAGCAGGGTCTGCGAGATCACCGCCTGCAGCGACTCGGAGAGCATGGAGCGGACCATGGACTTCTCCTCGGCGGGGAACACGTCGACGATACGGTCGATGGTCTTGGCCGCCGAGGTGGTGTGCAGGGTGCCGAACACCAGGTGGCCGGTTTCCGCCGCGGTCAGCGCCAGGCGGATGGTTTCCAGGTCGCGCATCTCGCCGACCAGGATGATGTCCGGGTCCTCGCGCAGCGCCGAGCGCAGCGCCTCGGCGAAGCCGAGGGTGTCGCGGTGCACCTCGCGCTGGTTGACCAGGCACTTCTTCGACTCGTGGACGAATTCGATCGGATCCTCGATGGTGAGGATGTGGTGGTACTTGGTGTTGTTGATGTAGTCGAGCATCGCCGCCAGGGTGGTCGACTTGCCCGAGCCGGTCGGGCCGGTGACCAGCACCAGGCCGCGCGGTACGTCGGAGACCTTCTTGAACACCTCGCCCATGCCGAGGTCTTCCATGCTCAGCACCCGCGAGGGAATGGTCCGGAACACTGCGCCGGCGCCGCGGTTCTGGTTGAAGGCGTTGACCCGGAAGCGCGCCACGCCGGGCACCTCGAAGGAGAAGTCGGTCTCGAGGAACTCCTCGTAATCCTTGCGCTGCTTGTCGTTCATGATGTCGTAGATCAGCGCATGCACCTGCTTGTGCTCCATCGGCGGCAGGTTGATGCGACGCACGTCGCCGTCGACGCGGATCATCGGCGGCAGGCCGGCGGAGAGGTGCAGGTCGGATGCGCCCTGCTTGGCGCTGAAGGCCAGCAGCTCGGTAATATCCATGGGGGTCCCCAATCACAAACTAGCGGGTAGAATGCCGCGACAGCCAGCGGCCGGGCAGGAAGCGGAACCAAATGTCCACGATCCCAGACAATATTGCAAAGGTCCGAACACGCATCCGTGAGGCAGAGCAAGCCGGCGGCCGTGCCGCCGGCAGCGTGCAGCTGCTGGCGGTGAGCAAGACCAAGCCGCCCGCAGCGCTGCGCGAGGCCTTCGCCTGCGGCCAGCGCGACTTCGGCGAGAACTACCTGCAGGAGGCCCTGGCCAAGCAGGCCGAGCTGGCCGACCTCGACCTCGCCTGGCACTTCATCGGCCCGATCCAGTCGAACAAGACCAGGCCGCTGGCCGAGCACTTCGCCTGGGTGCACTCGGTGGACCGCCTGAAGATCGCCGAACGCCTGTCCGCCCAGCGCCCCGCCAACCTGCCGCCGCTGAACGTCTGCCTGCAGGTCAACGTCAGCGGCGAGACCAGCAAGTCCGGCTGCTCGCCCGAAGAACTGCCGGCGCTGGCCGCCGCCGTGGCGGCGCTGCCCAACCTGTGCCTGCGCGGCCTGATGGCCATCCCCGAACCCACCCCCGATGTCGCCGCCCAGCGCGCCGCCTTCGCCCGCCTGCGCGCCCTGCGCGACAGCCTGCCGCTGCCGCTCGACACCCTGTCGATGGGCATGAGCGACGACCTCGAGGCGGCCATCGCCGAAGGCGCCAGCTGGGTGCGCATCGGCAGCGCGCTGTTCGGCGCCCGCGACTACCCTCACAAATCATCCGCGAGCCCCGCCTCCTGAGGCGCGACTCCCCCGAGCAGACAAGGAATCCCACCATGACTCATCCGCGTATCGCCTTCGTCGGCGCCGGCAACATGGCCACCAGCCTGATCGGCGGCCTGATCGCCCGCGCCGTGCCCGCCGCGCGCATCAGCGCCAGCGAACCGTTCGCCGAGCAGCGCGAGCGCGTCGCCCGCGAACACGGCATTGCGGTGTTCGAAGACAATGCCGCCGCGGTGGCCGGCGCCGACATCGTGGTGCTGGCGGTCAAGCCGCAGGTGATGAAGGAGGTCTGCCTGGCGCTGGCCCCGGCGCTGCCGGCCCATGCGCTGATCGTCTCCATCGCCGCCGGCATCCCCTGCGCCAGCCTGGAGCGCTGGCTGGGCGCCAAGGCCATCGTGCGCTGCATGCCCAACACCCCGGCGCTGCTCCACCAGGGCGCCAGCGGTCTGTACGCCAACGCGCACACCAGCGCCACCCAACGCGAGCAGGCCGAGGCGCTGCTGGAGGCGGTCGGCCTGGCGCTGTGGCTGGACGAGGAGGCGCAGATCGACGCGGTCACCGCGGTATCCGGCAGCGGCCCGGCCTACTTCTTCCTGCTGATGGAGGCGATGACCGCCGCCGGCGAGCGCCTCGGCCTGTCCGCCGAGACCGCCAGCCTGCTGGCCCGGCAGACCGCCCTGGGTGCCGCGCGCATGGCCCTGGCCAGCGACGTCGACCCGGCCGAGCTGCGTCGCCGGGTGACCTCGCCCAAGGGCACCACCGAGGCGGCGATCAAGACCTTCCAGGCCGGCGGCTTCGAGGCGCTGGTCGAGCAGGCCCTGCAGGCCGCCGCCCACCGCTCGGCGGAGCTCGCCGAGCAGCTCGGCCAGTAAGGAGGCACGATGAACGGACTCAATACCGCGGCCATCTACGTGCTGCAGACCCTCGGCAGCCTGTACCTGCTGATCGTCCTGCTGCGTTTCATCCTGCAGCTGGTACGCGCCGACTTCTACAACCCGCTCAGCCAGTTCGCGGTCAAGGCCACCAAGCCGCTGCTCAATCCGCTGCGCAAGGTGATCCCCGGCTTCGGCGGGCTGGATCTGGCGTCGCTGGTGCTGGCGATCCTGATCCAGCTGCTGCTGATGGCGCTGACCCTGCTGCTGATGGGCATAGGCATCGCCGCCCTGCTGCCGCAACTGCTGATCTGGGCGGTGATCGGCGTCACCGCGCTGTTCCTCAAGGTGTTCTTCTTCGCCCTGATCGCCAGCGTGATCCTCTCCTGGGTCGCCCCGGGCAGCTACAACCCGGCGGCGCAACTGATCAACCAGATCTGCGAGCCGCTGCTGATGCCGATCCGCCGCCTGCTGCCCAATCTCGGCGGCCTGGACATCTCGCCGATCTTCGCCTTCATCGCGCTGAACCTGGTCGACATGCTGGTGATCCGCAACCTCGCGGCGATGAGCCAGATGCCGCAGCTGCTCAGCCCGTTCCTCTGATGGCCTGGTTCCGCTGGGACGGCGCGGACCTGGTCCTCGACTGCCACCTGCAGCCCAAGGCGAGCAAGGACGAGTTCGCCGGGCTGCACGGCGAGCGCCTGAAGATCCGCCTCACCGCGCCGCCGGTGGAGGGCAAGGCCAACGCCCACCTGCTGGCCTTCCTCGGCAAGGCCTTCGGTGTGGCCAAGAGCCAGGTCAGTCTGGAGAGCGGCGAGCTCAACCGGCAGAAGCGCGTGCGCATCCGCGCGCCGCAGAAGCTGCCGGCCGAGCTGGCCGGCGAACTCGAAGGCGGCCGCCCGATGTAGGCTGCGCCATGCGCACCATCGCCGTGGTGGTGGTGCGCACGGCGCACCCTGCGCCCGCATCCGCCACGCCCTTGCCCCCCGGGGACGCGCTCTTTAGACTTGCCGACTTCACTTTTCGAGAGCAGGGTCGATGCCCACCGTCTTCGCGGAAGATTCCGTCGGCCTGGTCAGTCCCCAGGTCCTGCATTTCAAGGATCCCCTCCCGCTCGCCTGCGGCCGCCAGCTGGCCGACTACGAGCTGGTCTACGAAACCTACGGCACGCTCAACGCCGAGCGCAGCAACGCCGTGCTGATCTGCCATGCGCTCTCCGGCCATCACCACGCCGCCGGCTACCACAGCCCCGAGGACCGCAAGCCGGGCTGGTGGGACAGCTGCATCGGCCCCGGCAAGCCGATCGACACCCGCAAGTTCTTCGTCGTCAGCCTCAACAACCTCGGCGGCTGCAACGGCTCCACCGGCCCCGGCAGCCGCAATCCGGAGACCGGCCGCGCCTACGGCGCCGACTTCCCGGTGCTGACCGTGGAGGACTGGGTGCACAGCCAGGCACGCCTGGCCGACGCCCTCGGCATCGATCAGTGGGCTGCGGTGGTCGGCGGCAGCCTCGGCGGCATGCAGGCCCTGCAGTGGAGCATCAGCTACCCCGAGCGCCTGCGCCACTGCGTGGTGATCGCCTCGGCGCCCAAGCTGTCGGCGCAGAACATCGCCTTCAACGAGGTGGCACGCCAGGCGATCCTCACCGACCCGGAGTTCCACGGCGGCCACTTCCAGGAACAGGGCACCATTCCCAAGCGCGGGCTGATGCTGGCGCGCATGGTCGGCCACATCACCTACCTGTCCGATGACGCCATGGGCGAGAAATTCGGCCGCGAGCTGAAGACCGACCAGCTCAACTACGACTTCCACAGCGTCGAGTTCCAGGTGGAGAGCTACCTGCGCTACCAGGGCGAGGAGTTCTCCGGGCGCTTCGACGCCAACACCTACCTGCTGATGACCAAGGCGCTGGACTACTTCGACCCGGCCGCCGCCCACGACGGCGACCTGGTGAAGACCCTCGAACCGGCCCGCGCCAACTTCTGCGTGGTCTCCTTCTCCACCGACTGGCGCTTCTCGCCGGCGCGCTCGCGGGAGATCGTCGACGCCCTGGTGGCGGCGAAGAAGAACGTCAGCTACCTGGAGATCGAGTCGGCCCACGGCCACGACGCCTTCCTCATCCCGAGCCCGCGCTACATCCAGGGCTTCGGTCGCTACATGAACCGTATTGCCGTGTAAGGAAGTCTGTCCGACATGCGTGCCGATCTGGAAATCATTCAGGAATGGATCCCCTCCGGCAGCCGGGTCCTCGACCTCGGCTGCGGCGGCGGCGAGCTGCTGGCCTTCCTCCGCGACCACAAGCAGGTGCACGGCTACGGCCTGGAGCGCGATCCGGACAAGATCGCCCAGTGCCTGGACCGCGGCGTCAACGTCATCGAGCAGGACCTGGACCAGGGCCTCGACCACTTCGGCGACGACAGCTTCGACGTGGTGGTGATGACCCAGACCCTGCAGGCCGTGCACTACCCCGACCGCCTGCTGCGCGACATGCTGCGCGTGGGCAAGACCTGCATCATCACCTTCCCCAACTTCGGCCACTGGCGCTGCCGCTGGTACCTGGCGCGCCGCGGCGAGATGCCGCGCTCCGATTTCCTGCCCTACACCTGGTACAACACACCGAACATCCACTTCTGCACCTTCCGCGACTTCGAGGCGCTGTGCCGCGAGCAGCAGCTGCGCGTGCTCGACCGCCTGGCCGTGGACCGCGACCACCGCCTGCGTGCGCTCGCCCGGCTGTGGCCTAATCTGTTGGGTGAGATCGGCATCTACCGCGTTACCCGCTGAAAGGAGAACTGCCCATGCGTCGTCTAGCTCTCATGCTGCTCACCCTGAGCCTGGCCCTGCCGGCCGCCGCCGAGCGTCTGCAACGCTTCGGCGACCTCGAGGTGCACTACAACGTGTTCAACTCCAGCTTCCTGCAGCCGGACATCGCCGCCGCCTCCGGGCTGACCCGCAGCAAGACCCAGGGCGTGGTCAACGTCGCCGTGATGCGCGCCGGCAAGGCGGTGCCGGCCGCCGCGGTCAGCGGCACGGTGAAGAACCTGCTCGGCCAGAGCAAGCCGCTGGCCTTCCAGCGCGTCAGCGAGGGTGAAGGCGACAAGCAGGCGGTCTACCACCTGGCGCAGTTCCCGGTGACCGAGCGCGAGGTGCTGACCTTCGACCTCAAGGTGCAGGAAGGCGGCGCCACCCACAACCTCACCTTCAACCAGGAAGTGTTCCCCGACGAATGAAAGCCCTGACCGAACTGGTGCTGGCCAGCCACAACGCCGGCAAGCTCAAGGAACTGCAGGCCATGCTGGGCGACGCCGTGCGCGTGCGCTCGGTCGCCGAGTTCAGCACCGTCGAACCGGAAGAGACCGGCCTGTCGTTCGTCGAGAACGCCATTCTCAAGGCCCGCCACGCCGCCCGGGTGTCAGGCCTGCCGGCGCTGGCCGACGACTCCGGCCTCGCCGTGGACGCCCTCGGCGGCGCGCCGGGCATCTACTCGGCGCGCTACGCCGGCGGCAAGGACGACGCGGCCAACAACGCCAAGCTGCTCGCCGAACTGGCGGACGTGCCGGACGCCGAGCGCGGCGCCCAGTTCGTCTGCGCCCTAGCCTTGGTCCGCCATGCCGACGACCCGCTGCCGATCCTCTGCGAGGGCCTCTGGCACGGTCGCATCCTGCATGAGGCGCGCGGCGAGCACGGCTTCGGCTACGACCCGCTGTTCTGGGTGCCCGAATGCGACTGCGCCAGCGCCGAGCTGCCCGCCGCCGAGAAGAACCGCCTGAGCCACCGCGCCCGTGCCATGGCCCAGCTCAAGCAGCGGCTGGGGCTCGCTTGAGCCTGTTCCAGCTGCCGCCGCTGGCGCTGTACGTGCACATCCCGTGGTGCGTGCGCAAGTGTCCGTACTGCGACTTCAACTCCCATGCCGCCGGCCCCGAGCTGCCGGAGGAGGCCTACGTCGACGCCCTGCTCGCCGACCTCGACCTTGACCTTCCCGCCGCCCACGGCCGCGAGCTGGGCTCGATCTTCTTCGGCGGCGGCACACCCAGCCTGTTCTCGGCGCGCGCCCTCGACAGCCTGCTGCAGGGTGTCGAGCGGCGCCTGGGCTTCGCCCGCGACATCGAGATCACCCTCGAGGCCAATCCCGGCACCTTCGAGCAGGCCAAGTTCCGCGACTACCGCAGCCTCGGCATCAACCGCCTGTCGATCGGCGTGCAGAGCTTCCAGACCGAGCAGCTCAAGGCACTGGGGCGCATCCACGACGGCCTCGAGGCGGTGCGCGCCGCCGGGATGGCCCGCGCGGCCGGCTTCGACAACTTCAACCTCGACCTGATGCACGGCCTGCCCGGCCAGGACGTCGAAGGCGCGCTGGCCGACCTGCGCCAGGCCATCGACCTGGGGCCGACCCACCTGTCCTGGTACCAGCTGACTCTGGAGCCGAACACGCTGTTCTGGAGCCAGCCGCCGGAGATCCCCGAGGACGACATCCTCTGGGACATCCAGGAGGCCGGCCAGGCGCTGCTCGCCGCCGAGGGCTTCGCCCAGTACGAGACCTCGGCCTACGCCCGCGATGGTCGCCGCGCCCGGCACAACCTCAACTACTGGACCTTCGGCGACTTCCTCGGCATCGGCGCCGGCGCCCACGCCAAGCTGAGCGAGCCGGACGGGCGCATCCGCCGCAGCTGGAAGACCCGCCTGCCCAGGGACTATCTCGACCCGGCCAAGCGCTTCCAGGCCGGCGAGCGGGTACTGGAGGCGAGCGAGCTGCCCTTCGAGTTCCTGATGAACGCCCTGCGCCTCACCGCGGGCGTGCCGGCCGCGCTGTTCGAGCAGCGCACCGGCCTGCCGCTGGCCACCCTCGCCGAGGGCTGCGCCGCGGCGCGCGCGGCCGGGCTGCTGGACAGCGATCCGCAGTGGCTCAGGCCCACCGCCCGCGGCCAGCTGTTCCTCAACGACCTGCTGCAGCACTTCCTGCCCTGAAAGGACGTCCAGCCCCGTTCGCGGGGCTACGACCATCCGCTGCCGCCCCCCGGCTGGCAGCACGCAAAAACCTGATAGACTGCGCGTCAATTCTGTGATCGCCGACAAGGAGTCTGCATGGAAGCCATGCTCGAGCTTTTCGTCACCGCTTCGCGCTGGTGCCGTGGTCATCTCGACGAGATCGCGCTGGGCCTGATGGCCGCCCTGCTGGTCGTACTGGGCCCCAGCTTCAAGGCATGGACGCAACAGAGAGTCGGCAGCATGAACTTCGTGCTGCGCACCCTGATGTTCGTTGCCCTCTGCGCCGCAGTGTATGGCGCTGCCATCGTCTACCTGCCGCCCTGGCTGGTCAGGGGGCTGGAGCAGCTGAACAACTACACCCTGGCGCCGGTGCTGGTCACCACCCTGGTCGCCATCGGCATGCTGGCCGAGCGCAACTGAGGCCCGCCTGCCGGGTGGCCGGCAACGCGCAAGCCGGGCGATGCCCGGCTTGCGCGATCTCGATCAGTCGACGCGCTGGAACTTGAGGTCCCACACGCCGTGGCCGAGGCGCTCGCCGCGACGCTCGAACTTGGTGACCGGGCGCTCCTCCGGGCGCGGCACGTAGCCGCCGTCCGCCGCCAGGTTGCGGTAGCCGGGCGCCGCGCTCATCACCTCGAGCATGTGCTCGGCATAGGGCTGCCAGTCGGTGGCCATGTGCAGCACGCCACCGACCCTGAGCTTCTGCCGCACCAGCTCGGCGAACGCCGGCTGCACGATGCGGCGCTTGTTGTGCTTGGCCTTGTGCCAGGGATCGGGGAAGAACAGCAGCACGCGATCCAGGCTGGCGTCGGCCACGCACTGGCGCAGCACGTCCAGCGCATCGCAGCTGTACACGCGGATGTTGGTCAGGTCCTGCGCCAGGGCGCCGCTGAGCAGGGCGCCGACGCCCGGCCTGTGCACCTCGACGCCGATGAAGTCCTGCTCCGGCGCCGCGGCGGCCATCTCCAGGGTCGCGTGGCCCATGCCGAAGCCGATCTCGAAGGTGCGCGGCGCGGTGCGTCCGAACAGCTGGTCGAAGTCGCGCAGGCCGTCCTCCAGCTGCAGGCCGAACTTCGGCCAGCCCAGCTCGAGGCCGCGCTGCTGCCCTTCCGTCATGCGCCCGGCGCGCATCACGAAGCTCTTGATGGTGCGCATCCGCCGCGCTTCGCCGGCGGTGTCCGGCGCTTGTTGGATTTCGTCGGTCATGAACCCTTCCTGAAAGACGAACGAGCCCTGCCGCAGGGCAGGGCTCGCGTGTGGGGAGGACGGCGCCGGGCGCCGTCCGGACGATTAACGGATCAAGCCTTCCAGCGGCGACGAGGCGCTGGCGTACAGCTTCTTCGGCATGCGCCCGGCCAGGTAGGCCAGGCGGCCGGCGACGATGGCGTGCTTCATCGCCTCGGCCATCAGCACCGGATCCTGGGCGTGGGCGATGGCGCTGTTCATCAGCACCGCCTCGCAGCCCAGCTCCATGGCGATGGTGGCGTCGGAGGCGGTGCCCACGCCGGCATCCACCAGCACCGGCACGCTGGCCTCCTCGAGGATGATGCGCAGGTTGTACGGGTTGCAGATGCCCAGGCCCGTGCCGATCAGGCCGGCCAGCGGCATCACCGCGATGCAGCCGATCTCGGCCAGCTGGCGGGCGATGATCGGATCGTCGCTGGTGTAGACCATCACGTCGAAACCGTCCCTGACCAGCACTTCGGCGGCCTTGAGGGTCTCGATGACGTTGGGGAACAGGGTCTTCTGGTCGGCCAGCACTTCCAGCTTGACCAGATTGTGACCGTCGAGCAGCTCGCGGGCCAGGCGGCAGGTGCGCACCGCCTCCACCGCGTCGTAGCAGCCAGCGGTGTTGGGCAGGATGGTGTACTTGTCCGGGCTGATCACGTCGAGCAGATTCGGCTCGCCGGGATTCTGGCCGATGTTGGTGCGGCGCACGGCGACGGTGACGATCTCCGCGCCGGAAGCCTCGATGGCGCGGCGGGTCTCGTCGAGATCCTTGTACTTGCCGGTACCGACCAGCAGGCGCGAGTTGTAGGTGCGGCCGGCGAGAACCAGCGGCTTGTCGGTGCGGGAGGACTGGGTCATGGGAGGCTCCATTCGAACGGGCGGAAACGGGGGACGGACGGGCTCCGGACGCTAGCCACCGCCGATGGCATGCACCACCTCGACCCGGTCGCCGTCGCCGAGCCGGGTGACGGCGTGCTGGCTGCGCGGCACGATATCGAGGTTGAGCTCGACCGCCACGCGCTTGCCGGCCAGGTCGAGGTGGCTCAGCAGGTCGGCGACGGACAGGCCGTCGGGCAGATCGAGAGCTTCGCCATTCAGCTGAATGCGCATGGGTATCCGCTCGCAAACTCAGGGAAAGCCGGCATTCTAGCGCCGATCGCAGGGGATGACCAAGGCGCCGGCCAGGCGGCTCAGCCGGCCTGCGGCCGGGCCCGCCAGGCGGCCAGCGCCAGGCACAGCCAGCCGGCGAGGAAGCAGACGCCGCCCAGCGGGGTGACCATGCCGACCCTGAGGCCGCTCAGGGTCAGCAGGTACAGGCTGCCGGAGAACAGCAGGATGCCGGCGGCAAACAGGCCGCCGGACGCCGCCAGCAGGCGCGAGCGCCAGTGCAGGGCGAGCGCGCCGACGCCGAGCAGGGCCAGGGCGTGGACCAGCTGGTAGAGCACCCCGGTCTGGAATACCGCCAGGTACTCGGGGCTGAGACGGCCACGCAGGCCATGGGCGGCGAAGGCGCCGAGGCCGACCCCGGCGAGACCGAAGACGGCGGCGAACAGGACGAACAGGCGGGACATGGCAGGCTTCCGGCGGGGGCGACAGCGGCACATGATCGCCGCCCCCGCCGGCGCTGGCAAACCCGCCGGCGCGACGGACTGCCGGCAGCGCTGCGGGCGGGCCGCTATACTGGCGCCTTCGTCCGCCCTGCCCCGGTCCGCCATGCGTCGCCTCCCGCTCCGCCGCCTGTCCGCCCTCGCCGCCCGCACACTGCTCGGCGCCCTGCTCGCCAGCGTCCTCGTCGTGCTGCTGCTGCGCTGGCTGCCGCCGCCGGGCACGGCGCTGATGGTCGAGCGCAAGCTGGAATCGTGGTTCACGGGCGAGCCGATCGACCTGCAGCGCACCTGGCGGCCGTGGACCGAGCTGCCGGACGACCTCAAGGTGGCGGTGATCGCCGCCGAGGACCAGAAGTTCGCCGAGCACTGGGGCTTCGACACGGCCGCGATCCGCGCCGCCCTGGCGCACAACGAGCGCGGCGGCAGCCTGCGCGGCGCCAGCACGCTCAGCCAGCAGGTGGCCAAGAACCTGTTCCTGTGGTCCGGGCGCAGCTGGCTGCGCAAGGGCCTGGAGGCCTGGTTCACCCTGCTGATCGAGACCCTGTGGCCCAAGCAGCGCATCCTCGAGGTCTACCTCAACAGCGCCGAGTGGGGCAACGGCGTGTTCGGCGCCGAGGCGGCGGCGCGCCACCACTTCGGCCGGGGCGCCCCCTACCTGTCGCGCCAGCAGGCCAGCCTGCTCGCCGCCGTGCTGCCCAGCCCGCGCACCTGGAGCGCCGGCCGGCCGAGCGCCTACGTCAGCCGCCGGGCGAACTGGATCCGCCAGCAGATGTGGCAGCTGGGCGGCAGCCACTACCTCCAGCGTCTGTAGCGCGCAGAAACGCGAAAGCCGCACCCGGGGATGCGGCTTTCGCGTTGCGCGGCGCTTGCCGGTCAGGCCAGCAGGCGCCCCTTGAGCTTGGTCATGGCGTTCTTCTCCAGCTGGCGGATGCGCTCGGCGGAGACGTTGTACTTGGCCGCCAGCTCGTGCAGCGTGGCCTTCTCCTCGGCCAGCCAGCGCTGGTGGAGGATGTCGCGGCTGCGCTCGTCGAGACCGTCCAGCGCGTCGTGCAGGCTGGCGTTGGCGCTGTCGCTCCAGTCGGCCTCCTCCAGCTGGCGGGCCGGGTCGTAGCGGTTGTCTTCCAGGTAGTGGGCCGGAGCCTGGAAGGCGGTGTCGTCGTCGGCGTCGCTGGCCGGATCGAAGGCCATGTCCTGACCGGTCAGCCGGCTCTCCATCTCGCGCACTTCGCGCGCCTCGACGCCGAGGCTCTCGGCCACTGCCTCGACCTCGGCGTTGCTCAGCCAGGCCAGGCGCTTCTTCTGGCTGCGCAGGTTGAAGAACAGCTTGCGCTGCGCCTTGGTGGTGGCGACCTTGACGATGCGCCAGTTGCGCAGGATGAACTCGTGGATCTCGGCGCGAATCCAGTGCACGGCGAAGGACACCAGGCGCACGCCCATTTCCGGGTTGAAGCGCTTGACCGCCTTCATCAGGCCGACGTTGCCTTCCTGGATCAGGTCGGCCTGGGCCAGGCCGTAGCCGGAGTAGCTGCGGGCGATGTGCACGACGAAGCGCAGGTGCGCGAGCACCATCTGCCGCGCAGCCTCGAGATCCTGCTCGTAGTACAGACGCCCGGCCAGCTCGCGCTCCTGCTCGGCCGACAGCAACGGGATGCTGTTGACCGAATGCACGTAGGCCTCCAGGTTGGCGCCGGGAGCCAGGGCATAGACAGGCTGCAGAGAGGTGGACATGGACATCCTCCAGGTTACCGAATCGGCTGGTGACTATAGCACTGTGCCGATAAGACTGTGAATGCCCGCGAAAAGTTCCCTTACAAGCCGGAAAACCCTTACAAAACAATAACTTACAACGGAGTAACGACGCTTCGTCTCACTGCGGGGCGAGCTGGCGCAGGTGGCGCGCCACCGCCAGCCAGGCACCGACCCAGCCGAGCAGCAATGCACCGACCAGCAACGACAGGCCGTCCTCGGCCGGCACGCCGCCGAGGGCGAAGTCGCTGTCGTACAGCCCGGCCAGGCCGACCACCGACTGGTTC
This sequence comes from Pseudomonas sp. AN-1, assembly GCF_034057115.1. Classification (NCBI taxonomy): domain Bacteria; kingdom Pseudomonadati; phylum Pseudomonadota; class Gammaproteobacteria; order Pseudomonadales; family Pseudomonadaceae; genus Pseudomonas; species Pseudomonas sp. AN-1. Next base: position 2,881,515 of record NZ_CP139195.1, read on the forward strand.
AGCCAGTTCAGCCCGTACTCCAGCACGCCCCAGGCCAGCAGGCCGGCGCCGATGCCGTAGAAGGCGCCGGTGTACAGGAACGGCCGGCGCACGTAGCCGTCGGTGCCGCCGACCAGCTTGATCACCTCGATCTCGGCGCGGCGGTTCTCGATGTGCAGGCGGATGGTGTTGCCGATCACCAGCAGCAGGGCGAGGATCAGCACCACGGCCAGACCGAAGATGAAGCGCTCGCCGAGGTGGAGGATGGCGCCCAAGCGCTCGACCCACAGCAGGTCGAGCTGCGCCTGCTCGACGCCGGGCAGCTCCGCCAGGCGCGCGCGCAGTGCCTCCAGGCCGGCCTTGTCGACCTCCTGCGGGGTGACCAGCACCACCGCCGGCAGCGGGTTGTCCGGCAGTTCCCTGAGCGCATCGCCGAGGCCGGAGTGCTGCTGCAGCTGCTCGAGCCCCTGCTCGCGGCTGATCCACTCGGCGGCGAGCACGCCGTCCATCCCGGCGATCTGCTCGCGCAGCGCCTGGCCTTCGACGTCGGCCACCTCCAGGTCGAGGAACACCGAGATCTGCGCGGCGCGCTGCCAGGAGCCGCCGAGGCGCTCGACGCTGTCCAGCAGCAGGGACAGGCCCATCGGCAGCGCCAGGGCGATGCCCATCACCAGGCAGGTGAGGAAGCTGCCGAACGGCTGGCGGGCCAGGCGACGCAGGCTGTCGGCCAGGCTGGCGCGATGACTGTCCAGGTAGGCACGCAGCAGGCCACCCCAGTCGGTGGTCTCGGCCTCCTGCAGGCGGCGCTGGCGCTGCTCCGGGGCGCCTTCCTCGGCGCCGCGCGGCAGTTGCTTGCTGGCCCCCATCAGCCCGGCTCCCCGTCGCCGATCAGGCGACCGCGTTGCAGGGTCAGCAGGCGATGGCGCATGCGCGCGATCAGGGCAAGGTCATGGCTGGCGATCAGCACGGTGGTCCCCATACGGTTGATGTCCTCGAACACGCCCATGATCTCGGCCGCCAGGCGCGGGTCGAGGTTGCCGGTGGGCTCGTCGGCGAGCAGCAGGGCCGGCTGGTGCACCACCGCACGGGCGATGCCGACGCGCTGCTGCTGGCCGCTGGACAGGTCGGCGGGCAGCGCCTCGCCCATGTCCTTCAGCGATACCCGCTCCAGCGCCTCGCCGACCCGCTGCTCGATCTCGGCGCGCGGCAGGCCGAGGATCTGCAGCGGCAGGGCGACGTTGTCGAACACGCTGCGGTCGAACAGCAGGTGGTGGTTCTGGAACACCACGCCGATCTGCCGGCGCAGGAAGGGAATCTCGGAATTGCCGATGGCGCCGATGTCCTGGCCGGCCAGCAGCAGCTTGCCGCTGGTCGGCCGCTCCAGCGCCAGCAGCAGGCGCAGCAGGGTGCTCTTGCCGGCTCCCGAGTGCCCGGTAACGAAGAGGAACTCGCCGCGCCGGGCGCGGAAGCTCAGTTCGTGCAGGCCGACGTGGCCGTTGGGATACCGCTTGCCCACCTGCTCGAAACGGATCATGCGCTCTCCTGTCCTGCGAACAGCGCCTTGACGAAGGCCTCGGCCTCGAACGGACGCAGGTCGTCGATGCCCTCGCCGACGCCAACGTAGCGGATCGGCAGCGCCATCTGCTTGGCCAGGGCGAAGATCACCCCGCCCTTGGCGGTGCCGTCCAGCTTGGTCAGCGCCAGGCCACTGAGGCTGACCGCCTGGTGGAACAGGCGCGCCTGGCTGAGGGCGTTCTGTCCGGTGCCGGCATCCAGCACCAGCAGGGTCTCGTGCGGCGCGCTCTCGTCGAGCTTGCCGATCACCCGACGGACCTTCTTCAGCTCCTCCATCAGGTTGTCCTTGGTGTGCAGGCGGCCGGCGGTGTCGGCGATCAGCACGTCGATGCCGCGCGCCTGGGCGGCCTGCACCGCGTCGAAGATCACCGAGGCGGAATCGGCGCCGGTGTGCTGGGCGATCACCGGGATGCCGTTGCGCTCGCCCCACACCTGCAGCTGCTCGACGGCGGCGGCGCGGAAGGTGTCGCCGGCGGCGAGCATGACCTTCTTGCCCTCGTCCTGCAGCTTCTTGGCCAGCTTGCCGATGGTGGTGGTCTTGCCGGCGCCGTTCACGCCGACCACCAGGATCACGTAGGGCTTGCGGCCGGCCTCGATCGCCAGCGGCTGCTCGACCGGGCGCAGGATGGCGGCCAGCTCCTCCTGCAGCGCCTGGTACAGCGCGTCGCTGTCGGCCAGCTCCTTGCGCGACACGCGCCTGGTCAGGCTCTGCATGATCGCGCTGGTCGCCTCGACGCCGACGTCGGCGGTCAGCAGGCGGGTCTCCAGCTCGTCGAGCAGGTCGTCGTCGATGGCCTTCTTGCCGAGGAACAGGCTGGCCATGCCCTCGCCGATGCTGGCGCTGGTCTTGGCCAGGCCCTGCTTGAGACGGGCGAAGAAGCCGAGCTTGGCAGGCTTCTCCGCGGCCACCGGGGCCGCGGCCACGGGCTCCGCCAGCGGCTCGGGCCTGGCAGCGGGTGCCGGCGGCGGCACGGCAACCGGGGCGGACGGGGCGGCGACCGGGGCTTCGGCCTGGACCGGAGCCACGCTGGGGGAGGCGGCCGGCTCGGCTGCGGTCACTGCCGCTGCGGGCTCAGACGCCGGCACCGCCCCCGACGGCTCAGCTGCAGCCGGCTCGAGTTCGGCCACCGGCTGCTCGACGGCCTCAGGTTGCGCCTTCTTGCGGAACCAGCCGAACAGGCCTTTCTTTTCTCCGGCATCCGGAGTCTTCTTGTCGTCTTTGGAACCAAACATGGACGGCTTGCATCTCAAGTGGGCGGCTGCGCACTGACGTGGCCGCCAGGAAATCGGTTGGGTATCCTAGCACCTCCTCGCCCGCCGGCGCCAAAACCGGCCGGCAGTCTGACAGGTCACTGATGATGAACGCATTCACACGCCGCCTAGCCGGCTTGTTGCTGGTTGCCCTGGGCCTGCCGCCGGCCGCCCAGGCCGCCGTGCCGCAGCCGACCCACCAGTTCCGCCTGGACAACGGCCTGACCGTGATCGTGCGCGAGGACCACCGCGCCCCGGTGGTGGTGTCCCAGCTGTGGTACCAGGTCGGCTCCAGCTACGAGCGCCCCGGTTTCACCGGCCTGTCCCACGCCCTCGAGCACATGATGTTCAAGGGCAGCAGCAAGCTCGGCCCCGGCGAATCCTCGCGCATCCTGCGCGAGCTGGGCGCCGAGGAGAACGCCTTCACCAGCGACGACTACACCGCCTACTACCAGGTACTGGCGCGCGACCGCCTGGAAGTCGCCCTGGAAATGGAAGCCGACCGCCTGGCTGGCCTGCGCCTGCCGGCCGACGAGTTCGCCCGCGAGATCGAGGTGATCAAGGAGGAGCGCCGCCTGCGCACCGAGGACAACCCCGCCTCGCTGGCCTTCGAGCGCTTCAAGACCGCCGCCTACCCGGCCACTGGCTACCGCAACCCGACCATCGGCTGGATGAGCGATCTCGAGCGCATGTCGGTGGACGACCTGCGCGCCTGGCACAACGACTGGTACAGCCCGAACAACGCCACCCTGGTGGTGGTCGGCGACGTCACCGCCGACGAGGTGAAGACCCTCGCCCAGCGCCACTTCGCCGCCATCCCGGCGCGCCCGCTGCCGGCCGCCAAGGCGCCGCTGGAACTGCCGGCCCTCGGCGAGCGGCGTCTGACCCTGCGGGTCAAGACCCAGCTGCCCAGCCTGCTGATGGGCTTCAACGTGCCGGGCCTGGCCAGCAGCGACAACCCGCGCGAAGTGCATGCCCTGCGCCTGATCGCCGCGCTGCTCGACGGCGGCTACAGCGCGCGCCTGTCCAGCCGCCTGGAGCGCGAGCAGGAACTGGTGACCGGCGCCTCGGCCTGGTACAACCCCTTCACCCGCGGCGACAGCCTGTTCGTGCTGTCGGCGCGGCCCAACGTGCAGCAGGGCAAGACCCTCGAACAGGTCGAGGTCGGTCTGTGGCAGGAGCTGGAGACCCTCAAGACCCAGGCGCCGAGCGCCGAGGAGCTGGCACGCGTGCAGGCCCAGGTGATCGCCGGCCTGGTCTACGAGCGCGACTCCATCGCCAGCCAGGCCACCAGCATCGGCCAGCTGCAGACCGTCGGCCTGTCCTGGCAACTGCTCGACCAGGATCTCGAAGCCCTCAGGGCGGTCACCCCCGCCGATATCCAGGCCGCCGCGCGGCGCCTGTTCCAGCGCGAACGACTGACCCTGGCCCTGGTGCTGCCGCTGGAGCAGGCCAAGGAGACCCGCCATGAATAAGCGCCACCTGCTGCTGATAGTCGCACTGCTCGGCCTGCTCGGCCTGCTCCTGCTGATCAGCCGCCCGGCGGCCGGACCGGACAGCCCGGCCCCGGCGACGCCCGCCACCGGCAGCGCGCCGGCCGCGGCACCGGCGATCGCCTCGCTGGCCAAGCTCAACGGCCAGGCGCCGGCGCGCCGCGCCCTGGACATCCAGCGCTGGAACACCGCCGAGGGCGCCCGCGTGCTGTTCGTCGAGGCCCGCGAACTGCCGATGTTCGACCTGCGCCTGACCTTCGCCGCCGGCAGCAGCCAGGACGGCGAGCATCCCGGCCTGGCCATGCTGACCAACGCCATGCTCAACGAGGGCATCGAGGGCCAGGACACCACCGCCATCGCCGCCGGCTTCGAGGGCCTCGGCGCCGAGTTCGGCAACGGCGCCTACCGCGACATGGCGGTGGCCTCGCTGCGCAGCCTGTCCGCCGCCGAGCAGCGCGAGCCGGCGCTGGCGCTGTTCGCCCGGGTGGTCGGCGCGCCGACCTTCCCGGAAGGCGCCCTGGCGCGGCTGAAGAACCAGATCCTCGCCGGCCTCGAGCAGCAGAAGCAGAACCCCGGCAAGCTGGCCAGCATCGCCCTGTTCCAGCAGCTGTACGGTGCGCACCCCTACGCCCGGCCGAGCGACGGCACCCTGGAGAGCATCCCCGCCCTCGACCGCGCGCAGCTGGCCACCTTCCACGCCCGCGCCTACGCCGCCGGCAACGCGGTGATCGCCCTGGTCGGCGACCTCTCCCGCGCCGAGGCCGAAGCGATCGCCGCCCGGCTGTCCGCCGCCCTGCCCAAGGGGCCGGCGCTGCCGCCGCCGCCCGCGCCCGCGGCGCCCGCGGCCAAGCGCCAGCACATCGAGTTCCCCTCGCAGCAGACCCACCTGATGCTCGCCCAGCTCGGCATCGACCGCCGCAACCCGGACCACGCCGCGCTCTACGTCGGCAACCAGATCCTCGGCGGCGGCGGCTTCGGCACCCGGCTGATGGAGGAGGTGCGCGAGAAGCGCGGCCTGACCTACGGCATCTACTCCGGCTTCACCCCGATGCAGGTGGCCGGGCCGTTCATGATCAACGTGCAGACCCGTGCCGAACTGAGCGAGGCCACCCTCGAGCTGGTGCGCTCGCTGGTGCGCGACTTCGTCGCCCAGGGGCCGACCGAGGAGGAACTCAAGCAGGCCAAGCGCGAGCTGGCCGGCAGCTTCCCGCTGTCCACGGCCAGCAACGCCGACATCGTCGGCCAACTGGCCGCCATCGGCTTCTACGACCTGCCGAGCACCCAGCTGGAAGACTTCATGAACCAGGTGCAGCAGCTCAGCGTGGAGCAGGTGCGCGCGGCCATGGCCCGCCACCTCGATGCCGATGCCTTCGTGGTGGTCTCCAGCGGCCCCACCGTCGCGCAGCAGCCGCTGCCGCCTCCCGTCGAACGTCCCGCCGCGCAGAATGCCGGCGTACCGGAGCACTGATGGCCCGTCCCAGCACCAAGCCCGCCCGCAAGCCCTCCGCCAGCCAGCCCCAGGGGCAGGGCCAGCTGCGCATCATCGGCGGCGAGTGGCGCTCGCGGCGCCTGAGCTTCCCCGACGCTCCCGGCCTGCGGCCGACGCCGGATCGCGTGCGCGAGACCCTGTTCAACTGGCTGGCGCCCTACGTGGAAGGCGCCCGCGTGCTCGACCCCTTCGCCGGCAGCGGCGCCCTGCTGCTGGAGGCCCTGTCGCGCGGCGCCAGCCGCGGCCTGGCGCTGGAGCTCAGCCCGGCCGCCGCCAGCGCCCTGCGCGGCAACCTCGAGCTGCTGCGCGCCGGCAACGCCGAGGTGCGCCAGGCCGATGCCCTGCAGCACCTGCAGGGCGCGAGCACCGAGCCCTTCGATCTGGTGTTCCTCGATCCGCCATTCCACAGGGACCTGCTCGCCCCCGCCTGCGCCCAGCTGGAGGGCCGCGGCTGGCTGGCGGCCGACGCCTGGATCTACACGGAAAGCGAGAGCGCGCCCTCGACCCTCGGCCTGCCGGGCAACTGGCGCCTGCACCGCGAGAAGCACACCGGCCAGGTGCACTACGCCCTGTGGCAGCGCCAGCCAGCGACGCCGGACTGACTCCCGCGGCGAAAAACCGTCGATTTCGTCACACAGCAAACTGTCGACCCCATCACATTGCTGCAAAACCGACAAGCCGAACGGTATCCTAGGCACCGTCGTCCGCCCGCCTCCCTGCCCTCCCGCGGCGGACAAGGAGCCCCATGCCCGCCCCCCGCGATGCCACGTCCGGCCGCTGCCAACGCCGCTGCCAGCTGCTGCTGTGCGGCCTGCTGACCCTGACCGGCCTGGCCCTGACCGCGCTGCTCACCCGCCAGCTGTGGCACGACAGCCAGGCCCTGCACCGCCAGCAGTTCGAGCACCAGGCCGAGGAGCACTTCAACCGCCTGGAGGAACGCCTGCAGGTGCGCCAGCGCGACCTCGACAGCGTGCGCCGCTTCTTCGAAAGCTCGGGCGAAGTGACCCGCAGCGAGTTCGAGCAGTTCGTCCGTCCGCTGCTGGACGACCATCTGGTGCTGTCCTGGGCGCCGCTACTGCCGATCGACGCCGAGCGGCGCGAGGAGCAGCTGGAAGCCTTCGCCCGCCGCGCCGAAACCCAGGTCGGCAGCCGCTTCCAGCTGCGCGAGGCCGATGCCGCCGGCCAGCTGCATCCGCTGCAGCCCCGCGAGCGCTACCTCCCGCTGCTGTTCAGCCTGTCGCGCAGCGTCAGCGATCTGCCGCTGGGCCAGGACATGGCCTCGCCCGGCCCCCGCGGCGAAGCCCTGGAGCAGGCCCTGCGCGACGACCGCATCAGCCGCAGCGCCATCCTGCGCTTCACCAGCGGCGCCGAAAGCGACCGCCTCGGCCTGCTGCTGGTCGCCCCGGTACGCGACGCCGCCATCCTCCAGCACGCCGGACGGAACGAAGCGCCGCTGCGCGGCGCACTGTTCAGCTCGATCAGCCTGCACCAGCTGCTGGAGCAAGGGCAGACCGTACAGACCCTGAGCAACCTGGCCCTGGAGCTGCACGACCTCGGCCAGCCCGGCAGCGCACCGCTGTACCGCCTGGGCACCCCGGCGCCGGACAGCACGCTGCAGGCCAGCCGCGACCTGCGCGCCGCGCGCCACCACTACCGCCTGCTGCTCCGCCCCACCGCCAGCTTCCTGGCCCAGCACCCGCTCCTGCCCGTCTGGAGCGTCGCCATGCCGGGCGTAGCGCTCAGCCTGCTGCTCGGCACCCTGCTGTTCGTCCTGCTCAGCCAGCGCCAGCGCGCCCTGGCGCTGGTCGAGCGGCGCACCACCGAGCTGCAGGAAAGCCGCGAGGCGCTGCGCATCAGCGAGGAACGCTGGACCCTGGCCCTCGACGGCATCGGCGACGGGGTGTGGGACTGGGACCTGATCCGCGACCGCATCTACTTCTCGCCGATGTGGAAGTCCCTGCTCGGCCACGCCGAGGACGAGATCGGCGACACGCCCGAGGAATGGCGCGGCCGCCTGCACCCGGAAGACGCCGCGCGCTGCCAGCAGGCCCTGCACGAGCACCTGGCCGGGCGCACGCCCATGTACCGCTGCGAGAAGCGCCTGCGCCGCAAGGACGGCAGCTGGCTGTGGCTGCTGGCGCGCGGCAAGGTGGTCGAACGCCTGCCCGACGGCCAGCCTGCACGGATCATCGGCACCCACGTCGACATCTCGGTACGCAAGGCGCTGGAGCTGGAGCTGCGCCAGAGCCACGCGCGCCTGCAGGGGCTGCTCGAGGCCGCTACCCAGGTGGCGATCATCGGCGTCACCGCCGACGGCCGCATCCGCACCTTCAACACCGGCGCCGAGCGCCTGCTGGGCCACGAGCGCGGCAGCCTGCATGGCCAGCTCCTCGACCCGCTGCTCGACGCCCCGCGACTGGCCGCCGCCGCCGGCCTGGCGGAGGTCCCCGACAGCGCCCCGGCGCTGCTCGCCGCCCTGCTCGCGCCCCGCCAGCACCGCGAGCTGGACACCGTGCTGCTGCACCGCAACCGCGAGCCGCTGCACGTCACCCTGATGCTGTCGGCCATCCTCGAAGCCGACGGACGGCTCGGCGGCTACCTGCTGATCGCCCTCGACATCGGCGAGCGCCTGCGCACCCGCCAGGCCCTGGAGGAGCGCAGCCGCCTGCTGGAGAAGCTCGGCGCGCAGATCCCCGGCACCATCTACCAGTACCGTCTGTACCCCGACGGGCGCGGCTGCTTCCCCTACGCCAGCGCCGGCATCCGCGAGGTCTACGAGGTCACGCCGGAGGAGGTACGCAGCGAGGCCGGCCCGGCGATCCAGCGCATCCACCCCGAGGACCGCGAGCGGGTCATCGACTCGATCCGCCAGTCGGCACTGACCCTCACCCGCTGGCAGCAGGACTACCGCGTGCAGCTGCCGCAGCGCGGCCAGCGCTGGCTGCACGGCGAGGCGATGCCGGAGCCGCTGGCCGACGGTTCGGTGCTCTGGCACGGTTTCATCACCGACATCAGCAGCCTCAAGCAGGTGGAGGAAGAGCTGCGCACCCTGACCATCACCGACCCGCTGACCGGCATCCACAACCGTCGCTACTTCCTCGACCAGCTCGCCGGCGAGCTGGAACGGCGCAGCCGCACCCGGCGCCCGCTCAGCCTGATCATGCTGGACATCGACCATTTCAAGTGGATCAACGACGGCTTCGGCCACGACGCCGGCGATCGCGTGCTCCAGGAACTGTGCCGGCGCATCGGCGCGCGCCTGCGGCGCATCGACAGCCTCTGCCGCCTGGGCGGCGAGGAGTTCATCGTCATCTGCCCGGAGACCGACGCCGACCAGGCGAGCCACCTGGCCGAGAGCCTGCGCCGGCTGCTGCAGGACAGCCCCTTCGCCGAAGTCGGCCGGGTCACCGCCAGTTTCGGGGTCAGCAGCGCGCGCCCCGGCGACAGCCGCGAGAGCCTGCTGCAGCGCGCCGACCAGGCGCTGTATGCGGCCAAGAACGGCGGTCGCAACCGGGTGTGCAGCGAGGCCGAGGCGGTGCCCGCCTGAGCCGGCTTCAGGTTCGGCTTGGCCGCCCGGTGGGCGCTGCGCTACCATCCGGGCCTCCGACGCTCCCTGCCAACAGGACAACAGGATGAACCGAGCGCTTTACCCGGGCACTTTCGACCCCATCACCAAAGGTCACAGCGACCTGCTCGAGCGCGCCGCGCGGCTGTTCGACGAGGTGATCATCGCCGTGGCGGCCAGCCCGAAGAAGAACCCGCTGTTCAGCCTGGACAAGCGCGTCGAGCTGGCCGAGGCAGTCAGCGCCCATCTACCCAACGTGCGGGTGATCGGCTTCTCCAACCTGCTCGCCCAGTTCGCCCAGCAGCAACAGGCCAACATCCTGATCCGCGGCCTGCGCGCGGTGTCGGACTTCGAGTACGAGTTCCAGCTGGCCAACATGAACCGCCAGCTGGCGCCGCAGGTGGAGAGCCTGTTCCTCACCCCCTCGGAACAGTACTCCTACATCTCTTCGACCCTGGTGCGGGAAATCGCCGCGCTCGGCGGCGACATCGGCAAGTTCGTCCACCCGGTGGTCGCCCAGGCCCTGCGCGAGCGCTTCGCCGGCTGACGCGGCGGGTGCGGCGCGCCTGCGCTTGCGGCACAATAAAGATCGTTGACTGTACCTGCTCCTGGAGTTGCCCCATGTCCCTTATGATCACCGACGACTGCATCAACTGCGACGTCTGCGAACCGGAGTGCCCGAACGGCGCCATTTCCCAAGGGGAGGAGATCTACGAGATCGACCCCAACCTGTGCACCGAATGCGTCGGCCACTACGACGAACCGCAGTGCCAGCAGGTCTGCCCGGTGGACTGCATCCCGCTCGACCCCAACCACGCGGAAACCCGCGACGAGCTGATGCAGAAGTACCTGATCATCAGCGGCAAGGCCTGATCCCCCGCCCCCCCCGCTGTCGACCGACGCCGGCCCCTGTGGGCCGGCGTTTTCATTTGCTCTCCAGCTGGATCAGCGGCTCGTCGCTCTCGCTGCGGAACGGCAGCTGCGGCATCACCTCGCGGCCGTCGCCGAGGCCGAGCAGCAGCACGTTGCGCAGGCTCTGGCCGATGCGGCTGGCGTAGCCCAGGTCGTTCATCAGCGAACTGGCGCGCAGGCCGTCCAGGCGCTGCTCGCGCACCGCGGCGAACAGCCGCTCGCGGAAGGCCGTGTCGAAGCTCGCCGCCTGATTGTCGAACAGATCCAGGCGCGAGCGCAGGGCCTCGGCCGGCAGGTCCAGCAGGCTGATCGCGCGCATCTCGCGCAGCACCCAGAGCAGGTGGCGGCGCAGGTCGGCGTAGGCCGCGCTGACCGCCGGCTCGCCGTTGACCAGCAGGCGGCTGAGGTTCTTCTGCAGGTGCTTGGCGTCCTTCACCGCATCCACCAGCTGCAGCGCCACCAGCTGGCTGGCGATCCAGGCGCGGTTGTGCGCTTCGTCCAGGCTGGCCTCCAGGCGGCCCATGTAGCTCAGCAGGTCGGCATACACGCCCTTGATGTGGCGCTGGTAGAGCTGCTCGGCATCCAGCGCATGCCCGGCCATCTGCGCCGAACTGCGCAACACCGTGTCGTCGATCTGCCGGCTGTTCAGCTGGTCGACCGGCAGGTACAGGGCGTGGCAGATCACTTCCAGGCTCAGGCGCGCCAGGTGCTGCAGCTCGCGGGCCACCGCCTGCACCGCGGCCCCCGCCGAGCCCAGGGCGTTCTCGTCCAGATAGCGGGCGCGGGTCTGCGGCAGCGCCTGCGGGGCCTGGCCGTTGCCCACCTCGGCGATCAGCACGTGCGGCTCGGCCGGCTCGGGCAGCAGGCGCTCCAGCCAGAGCGCCAGGCGGCCGTGCCAGGGTATGAACAGCAGCAGGCCCAGGCCGTTGAACAGGCTGTGGAACAGCGCCAGCTCGAGCAGCGCATTGCCGGCGAAGCCCAGGCGCTCCGCCAGCAGCAGTACCAGCGCCGTCAGCGGCTGCAGGAACAGCAGGGCGAGCAGCGCGAGCGACCAGTTGAAGATCACGTTGGCCAGCGCCAGCCGCTGGCCGGCGCGGGCGCCGCCCAGCGAACCGATGACTGCGGTCAGCACGCCGCCGACATTGGTGCCGATGGCCAGGGCGAAGCCCTGGCTGGAGTCGATCTGCCCCGAGGCCAGCGCGGTCAGCACCAGCATCAGGCTGGCGTGGCTGGACTGCACCACCGCGGTGACCAGCGCGCCGATGCCGGTGAACAGCAGGATGCCGAGCACGCCCTCCACCTTGAAGCGGGCCGGATCGAACATGGCGGTGGCATCGCTGAAGCCGCCCTTCATCAGGTCGATGCCGAGGAACAGGAAGCACACGCCCAGCAGCACCCGCCCGGCGCCCCTGGATCTCGGCCCGTTGAAACCGAGCAGGATGCCGAACACCGCCAGCGGCAGGGCCAGGCTGCCGAGGCTGGCGCTCTGTCCGATCATCGCCAGCAGCCAGATGCCGCTGGTGGTGCCCAGGTTGGCGCCGAAGACGATGCACAGGCCGGCCGCCAGGCCGATCAGCCCGGTGCCGAGGAAGGCGATGGCCAGCAGCGACACCAGGGTGCTCGACTGCACCATGACGGTGGCGAAGATGCCGAAGCCGAGGCTTTTCCAGGCGCGGTCGGTGGCCTTGCCGAGGATGCGCTCCAGCTCGCTGCCGGCCAGCTGGCGCAGCCCTTCCTCCAGGCACTGCATGCCGAACAGGAACAGCGCCAGGCCGCCGGCCAGGCGAGTCCACCCCGGGCTGAACCAGAACGACACGGCCAGCGCCGCCACCAGCAGCCACAGCGCGGCTGCGTTGAGCTTGTTGTTCTTGTTGATGGACAAGGCTTCTCCCGGGAATCGGCTTGCCGAAGGCGGCATGCTCGGCGAACGGGGGGCGGCAGGCGCCCCGAGACCGGCCAATGGCGGCCGTCGGGCATTCTGCCCGAAATGCGCGGGGAAAGGGGGCGGGGGGGAGAGCGAACGGGCGCCCGGCAGGCGCCCGCGACCGGCTTAGCGGGCGTACTGCTCGTCCGCGGCCCAGGAGCTGGTGCAGCCCAGGCAGCGCACGAAGGCCTCGCGGCCCGGCTCGATCACCAGCGCCTGGCCGGCTTCCTCGACGTTGCCGCCCAGCGCCGAGAACGGCAGGGTCACCACGAAGACTCCCGCACCGATCACCGTGCCGGCGATCAGCAGCGGACGGGCGATCAGCAGGTCGCCGACCATGGAGAAGGCCTTGGGCGCCTCCACGGTGTAGTGCGGGTCGCCGCTGACATTGTCCTGGGTAGCCGACGCGGACAGCGGGAGGGCGGCCAGTCCGGTGGTCAGGATCAGGCCTAGGGCGGTGGAACGGAACAGTTTCATGCGCAGGGTCCTTTTGCCGCGTTGCACGTGGGGATAACTATACCAGCCAATCGTCCGGCGCCAGCGTGAACGCCGTCAATCGCCCGTACCAGGACCGCAAGCGGCGCTCAGCTCTGGCAGCGCGGACAGTACACGCTGGCACGCTGGCCGAGCTTGACCTCGCGCAGGGTGGCGCCGCAGACCTTGCAGAATTCGCCGCCGCGGCCGTAGGCCAGCAGCGTCTGCTGGAAGTAGCCGGGCTTGCCGTCGCCGCCGACGAAATCGCGCAGGGTGGTGCCGCCGCAGTCGATGGCCTGGGCGAGGATGCGCTTGATCTCCTCGGCCAGCTTCAGGTAGCGCGCCCGCGAGATCGAGCCGGCCGCGCGCCGCGGGTCGATGCCGGCGGCGAACAGCGCCTCGGTCGCGTAGATGTTGCCGACGCCGACCACCACCGCGTTGTCCATGATGAACGGCTTGACCGCCACCTGCTTGCCGCGCGACAGCTGGTACAGGCGCTCGCCGTCGAACTCGTCGCCCAGCGGCTCCGGGCCGAGCTTGCGCAGCAGCTCGTGATTGAGCGGGTCGAGGCTCCACAGCAGCGCGCCGAAGCGCCGCGGGTCGGTGTAGCGCAGCGCCAGCCCCGAATCCAGCTCGATGTCGACGTGCTCGTGCCTGGCCGCCGGCAGGCCGGCCTCGATCAGGCGCAGGCTGCCGGACATGCCCAGGTGGCCGATCAGGGTGCCGCACTCGGCCTCGATCAGCAGGTACTTGGCGCGCCGGCCGACCCGCTCGATGCGCTGGCCGGACAGGCGCACGTCGAGATCCTCGGGGATCGGCCAGCGCAGGCGGCGCTCGCGGACGATCACGCGGGTCACGCGGTGGCCCTCCAGATGCGGGGCGATGCCGCGGCGGGTGGTTTCGACTTCGGGCAGTTCGGGCATGGCGGCTGACACGGGCAAAACAGGGGGCGCCAACATAGCAGGATTGCCGGCCCCGCTCACCCTCGCGCGCCCGCCGGCAGGCGCCTGAAGCCCTGCCTTCCGCTATACTCCGCGCTTTTTGCGAGAGTGCCCCATGTCCCTGCCCAGCCTGCGACTGAAAGCCAACGCCGAGCGCCGCCTGCGCGCCGGCCACCTGTGGGTCTACAGCAACGAGGTGGACGTGGCGGCCACCCCGCTCAGCCTGTTCCAGCCGGGCGACCAGGCCATCCTCGAGATGGCGGGCGGCAAGCCGCTGGGCATAGTCGCGATCAGCCCGCAGAACCTGATCTGCGCCCGGCTGATCTCCCGCGACACCAAGCACGTGCTGGACAAGTCGCTGCTGGTGCACCGCATCAACGTCGCCCTGTCCCTGCGCGAGCGCCTGTTCGACGCGCCCTGCTACCGCCTGGTGTACGGCGACTCCGACCTGCTGCCGGGCCTGGTGGTCGACCGCTTCGGCGACCACCTGGTGGTGCAGCTGGCCTCGGCGACCATGGAGCGCCACAAGGACGCCGTGGTCGAGGCGCTGGTGCAGGTGCTCAAGCCGGCCGGCATCCTGTTCAAGAACGACTCCAGCGCCCGCGACGCCGAGGGCCTGCAACGCTACGTGGAAACCGCCTTCGGCGTGATGCCGGAGTGGGTGGCCCTGGAGGAGAACGGCGTGAAGTTCGAGGCGCCGGTGCAGGGCGGCCAGAAGACCGGCTGGTTCTATGACCACCGCCTCAACCGCGCGCGCCTGGCGCCCTACGTCAAGGGCAAGCGCGTGCTCGACCTGTTCAGCTACGTCGGCGGCTGGGGCGTGCAGGCCGCGGTGTTCGGCGCCTCCGAGGTGATGTGCGTGGACGGCTCGGCGCTGGCGCTGGACGGCGTCGAGCGCAACGCCGCGCTGAACGGCGTGGGCGAGAAGATGGCCTGCGTCGAGGGCGACGTGTTCGAGGCGCTCAAGGAGCTGAAGGCCGCCGAGGAGCGCTTCGACGTGATCGTCGCCGACCCGCCCGCCTTCATCAAGCGCAAGAAGGACCTCAAGAACGGCGAAGCCGCCTACCGCCGCCTCAACGAACAGGCCATGCGCCTGCTGAGCAAGGACGGCATCCTGGTCAGCGCCAGCTGCTCGATGCACCTGCCCGAGGACGACCTGCAGAACATCCTGCTCTCCAGCGCCCGTCACCTCGACCGCCACATCCAGCTGCTCGAGCGCGGCGGCCAGGGCCCGGACCACCCGGTGCACCCGGCGATCAACGAGACCCGCTACATCAAGAGCCTGACCTGCCGCATCCTGCCGAACTGAGGCGGCATCCTTCTGGTGCGCACGGCGCACCCTACGCCCGGGCCTGCGTAGGGTGCGCCGCGCGCACCCCATCCGCCCCGCTGCACCCGCCCGCCAATCGCTGGTATTCTGGAAAGCTCAGTATCCGCCTGCATTCCGGGAACCCGCCATGCCTGACTATCGCTCGAAAACCTCCACCTTCGGCCGCAACATGGCCGGCGCCCGCGCGCTGTGGCGCGCCACCGGGATGAAGGACGAGGACTTCAAGAAGCCGATCATCGCCGTCGCCAACTCCTTCACCCAGTTCGTGCCCGGCCACGTGCACCTGAAGGACCTCGGTCAGTTGGTCGCCCGCGAGATCGAGAAGGCCGGCGGCGTGGCCAAGGAATTCGACACCATCGCCGTCGACGACGGCATCGCCATGGGCCACGACGGCATGCTCTACTCGCTGCCGAGCCGCGAGATCATCGCCGACTCCGTCGAGTACATGGTCAACGCCCACTGCGCCGACGCCCTGGTGTGCATCTCCAACTGCGACAAGATCACCCCCGGCATGCTGATGGCCGCCCTGCGCCTGAACATCCCGGTGGTGTTCGTCTCCGGCGGGCCGATGGAAGCCGGCAAGACCAAGCTGGCCAGCCACGGCCTCGACCTGGTCGACGCCATGGTCGCCGCCGCCGACGACTCCTGCTCCGACGAGACCGTCGCCGAGTACGAGCGCAGCGCCTGCCCGACCTGCGGCAGCTGCTCGGGCATGTTCACCGCCAACTCGATGAACTGCCTGACCGAGGCCCTCGGCCTGTCGCTGCCGGGCAACGGCACCACCCTGGCCACCCACAGCGATCGCGAGCAGCTGTTCCTGCGCGCCGGCCGCCTGATCGTCGAGCTGTGCCAGCGCTACTACGGCGAGGGCGACGAGTCGGTGCTGCCGCGCTCGATCGCCAGCTTCAAGGCGTTCGAGAACGCCATGACCCTGGACATCGCCATGGGCGGCTCGACCAACACCATCCTGCACCTCTTGGCCGCCGCCCAGGAGGCCGAGGTCGACTTCAACCTGCGCCACATCGACCAGCTGTCGCGTCGCGTGCCGCAGCTGTGCAAGGTCGCACCGAACATCCAGAAGTACCACATGGAGGACGTGCACCGCGCCGGCGGCATCATCAGCATCCTCGGCGAGCTGGCCCGCGGCGGCCTGCTGCACACCGACGTGCCGACCGTGCACAGCCCGACCATGGCCGACGCCATCGCCGCCTGGGACATCACCCAGACCGACGACGAGGCCGTGCACACCTTCTTCAAGGCGGGCCCGGCCGGCATCCCCAGCCAGACCGCGTTCAGCCAGAGCACCCGCTGGCCGAGCCTGGACACCGACCGCTTCGAGGGCTGCATCCGCAGCGTGGCGAACGCCTACTCCCAGGAAGGCGGCCTGGCCGTGCTGTACGGCAACATCGCCCTGGACGGCTGCGTGGTGAAGACCGCCGGCGTCGACGAGTCGATCCACGTGTTCGAGGGCACCGCGCGCATCTACGAGAGCCAGGACGCCGCGGTGAAGGGCATCCTCGCCGACGAGGTGAAGCCGGGCGACATCGTGGTGATCCGCTACGAAGGTCCGAAGGGCGGTCCGGGCATGCAGGAAATGCTCTACCCGACCAGCTACCTGAAGTCCAAGGGCCTGGGCAAGCAGTGCGCCCTGCTCACCGACGGCCGCTTCTCCGGCGGCACCTCAGGCCTGTCGATCGGCCACGTCTCGCCGGAAGCCGCCGCCGGCGGCGCCATCGGCCTGGTCGAGGAAGGCGACAAGATCCTCATCGACATCCCCAACCGCAGCATCAGCCTGCTGGTCGGCGACGACGAACTGAAGGCCCGCCGCCTGCACCAGGACCACAAGGGCTGGAAGCCGGCCGCGCCGCGCGCGCGCAAGGTCAGCACCGCGCTGAAGGCCTACGCCCTGCTCGCCACCAGCGCCGACAAGGGCGCGGTGCGCAACAAGGCGCTGCTGGAGGACTGAGTCCGCCCCGGAGCCACGACGAACGCCCCGCCCTGCGGGGCGTTCTTCTTTGCGTGCCCGCTCAGGGCGCCAGGTACGACGAGCGGGTCAGCCCCAGGCGCAGGGCGTCGAGGAAGCGTGCGCGCTCGGCGGCGGACAGGCTGGCCACGGCGACCTTCTCGCGGTACAGCGACATCAGCTCGGCCGGCTCCAGGTGCACGTAGCGCAGCAGGTCCTCGATGGTGTCGTGGGTCTCGATGCCGGCGTGGAACACGCTGCCATCCGGGCGCTGGTAGACGTTCACCGAGTCGGTGTCGCCGAACAGGTTGTGCATGTCGCCGAGGATCTCCTGGTAGGCGCCGACCAGGAACACGCCGAGCAGGTAGTCCTCGCCCTCGCGCAGCGCATGCACCGGCAGGCTGGTCTCGATGCTCTGCTCGTCGACGTACTGGCGGATCTTGCCGTCGGAGTCGCAGGTCAGGTCCTGCAGCACCGCGCGGCGGGTCGGCTGCTCGTCGAGGCGCTGCAGCGGCGCGATCGGCAGGATCTGCTCGATGGCCCAGGTGTCGGGCAGGCTCTGGAACACCGAGAAGTTGCAGATGTACTTGTCGGCCAGCTTGTCGTTGAGCTCGTCGATCAGCTGGCGGTGCGAGCGCTGGCGCGCCTGCAGCTGGTCGTACAGGCGCCGGCAGATGGCGAAGTAGCACTGCTCGGCCAGCGCCTTGTCGCGCAGGCCGAGCTTGCCGGCCGAGTACTGCCCGGCCACCTCGCCGATCAGGTGGGTGGCGCGCCAGTAGCTCTCGGCGACCATCTCCGGGTCGCTGTCGCCGAGCAGGTCGAACAGCGCCTGCAGGGTCTCCGGGCGCTCGGCCGCCGGATCGAACTGCGGTGCGCTGTCGTCGTGGCGCTCGACGTCGGTGACCTGCACCACCAGCACCGCGTGGTGCGCGGTCATCGCCCGGCCGCTTTCGGAGAAGATGTGCGGGTGCGGCAGCTCCTGGCGGTCGCAGAACTCGCGGAGCATGTCGACCACGGTGGCGGCGTAGTCGGCCATGTCGTAGTTGATCGAGCTGGCGTTGCGCGAGTGGGTGCCGTCGTAGTCGACGCCCAGGCCGCCGCCGACGTCGACGTGGTCGACCGGCAGGCCGAGGCCGCGCAGCTCGCCGTAGTAGCGGATCGCCTCGCGGAAGCCCTTGCGGTAGTCGGCCAGGTTGGCGATCTGCGAGCCCATGTGGAAGTGCAGCAGGCGGATGCCCTGGTCGAGCCCCGCCGCGCGCAGGCGCTCGACCACGCGCAGGATCTGCGCGGCGGACAGGCCGAACTTGGACTTCTCGCCGCCGGTGTCGGCCCACTTGCTCGAGGCCAGCGAGGACAGCCGCACGCGCAGGCCGATCTGCGGCTGCACGCCGAGGGCGGCGGCCTCCTCGATCAGCAGCGCCACCTCGGACTCCTTCTCGATCACCACGAACAGGTTGTGGCCGAGCTTCTGGCCGATCAGCGCCAGGTGGATGAACTCGCGGTCCTTGTAGCCGTTGCAGACGATGGTGCCGCCCCTGGGCGCCAGCGCCAGCACCGCCATCAGCTCCGGCTTGGAGCCGGCCTCCAGGCCGATGGCGACATCGTCGGTGGCGATGATGTTCTCCACCACCGCCTCCTGCTGGTTGACCTTGATCGGGTACAGCGCGGTGTAGCGGTTCTGATAGCCCTGGCGGGCGATGCTGGCGTCGAAGGCGCCGGTGAGCTGGCGCACGCGGTCCTGGAGGATGCCGGGGAAGCGCACCAGCAGCGGCAGCGACAGGCCGGAGGCGCGCAGCTGGCCGACCAGCGCGTGCAGGTCGATGGGCGCACCGTCGGGGCCCTGCGGGCGCACCTCGACGGTGCCGGCGTCGCTGATCGCGTAGTAGCCGGCGCCCCAGTGGCGGATGCCGTAGACGCGGCGGCTGTCGGCGACGCTCCAGGGGCTCTCGTTGTCCTTGCGGGGGGCTCGGGCCATGCGCGGTTCTCCCTGTGCTGGCGACCGGCACACCGGCCGCGCTGGAAAGATGGCGCCCGCCGAGCGGGCGCGGGGCGGCGCTCAGCCGCCGGATTTCTTCGCCTTGAAGCCGCGCTTCTCCAGCTCGGCGATCAACAGCTCGACGTGCTCGCCCTGGATCTCGATCACCCCGTCCTTGAGGGCGCCGCCGGTGCCGCAGCGCTTCTTCAGTGCGCTGGCCAGCTCCTTGAGCGGCTCGCCGGCCAGCGGCACGCCGCTGATGGTGGTCACCGTCTTGCCGCCGCGCCCCTTGCTCTCGCGGCGCACCCGGGCGATGCCGTCGCCGGCCGGGACCTGCGGCTGGCCGCAGATGCACCCGGCCACCGGCTGGCCGCAGTCCGGGCAGTGGCGGCCGGCGTCGGTGGAGTAGACCAGGCCGCCGAGGGCGGCGAAGGAGGACATCTTCTTGCTCACGCCCGCCCCCTCAACCCTGCTCGAGCAGCTGGCGCAGGTCGATGATCGCCGCGTTGGCGCGCGAGATGTAGTTGGCCATCACCAGCGAGTGGTTGGCCAGCACGCCGAAGCCGTCGCCGTTGAGCACCATCGGGCTCCACAGCGGCTCCTGCGCCGCCTCCAGCTCGCGGATGATCTGCCGCACGCTGACCGTGGCGTTCTTCTTGGCCAGCACGTCGGCGAAGTCGACCTCGATGGCGCGCAGGAAGTGCGACAGCGCCCAGGCCTGACCGCGCGCCTCGTAGAACACGTTGTCGATCTGCAGCCAGGGGGTCTTGACGATTTCCTCGCTGCCGGCGGGGATGGCGCCGCTGACGTCGGTGTTCAGGCGCATCTGGCCGACGCTGGCGGACAGCCGCTGCGACAACGAGCCGAGGCGGGTCTCGACGTCGGTCAGCCAGTTGCGCAGGTTGTCGGCGCGGGCATAGAACTGCGCCTGGGTCTGCGCCGGATCGGACAGGCGCTTCTGGAAGCGGGTCAGCGAACGGATGGCGTCGCGGTATTCCTGCTCGCTGGCCGGCAGTGCCCAGCTGTTGCTGTCGAAGTGCAGCTTCGGCTCGGCCTTGGCCAGGTCGGCATCCTCGGTGGACTGCGACTGCGAGCGGGCGAAGTCCTTGCGCAGGGCGCGGGCCAGGTCGCGCACCTGCACCAGCACGCCGTATTCCCAGTTGGGCATGTTGTCCAGCCACAGGCCGGGCGGCGCGACGTCGTTGGACAGGTAGCCGCCCGGCTTGTCGAGCAGCACGCCGGTCACGTTCTTCAGGGTCTCCACCGTGGTGAAGCCGGGCACCAGCTGTACCTGGGCCTTCTCCGCCGCGGCCTGTGCCTGCTGCTGCACCGGCAGCAGGTCGGGCTCGAGGCTCCAGTACCAGCCCACCACAAGGGCGCCGAGCAGGTAGACGCCGAGCACGCCGCCGACCGCGCGGCTGGCCCAGATGCCGCCGAAGTAGCTGCGCGCGCCCTCCACCGAATCGTCGACGCTGTCGCGCATGGCGCCGACCTTGTTCTTCCAGTCCAGCATGGCTTGGTCCTTACTCCCCGAGAAACGATTTGCGCCGGCGACCCGCTCGCGGGGCCGCAGATTGCCTTGCACTATAAAGCATGGCCGCGCCGCACGTCGGCAGAAAAGCACGGCCATCTGCCGCAGTCCCGCCGCAGCCCCTTTCCGCTATCATGCCGGCGTCCCCGAACGAGAGACCGTGATGCCTCGTCTGCTGCTCCTGCTCCTGCTGCTGTTCACCCTGCCCGCCAGCGCCGGCCTGTTCGACGCCCGCCCCGCCCCCGTGCCGGGCAGCGCGCCGCTGAGCGCACCGCTGAACAACAGCAGCGACTTCCTGCCGGTAGCCGAGGCCTTCCGCCTCAGTCTGGTGGAGGCCGATGACCGGCGGGTGAAGCTGCGCTTCGTCAATGCCGAGGGCTACTACCTGTACCGCCACCGTTTCCAGTTCCGCAGCGAGCCGGACGGCCTGCTCGCCGGCGAGGCACGGTTGCCGGCGGGCCAGGCCAAGCACGACGAGTACTTCGGCGACGTCGAGGTGTACTACGGGGTGACCGACGTCGAGCTGCCGCTGGCCAATCCGTCCGGCCAGCCCTTCACCCTGCGCGTCACCTACCAGGGCTGCGCCGACCAGGGCCTGTGCTACCCGCCGGAAACCGCGACCCTGCAGATCGGCGGCGCAGCGAGCGCCGCCAGCGTGCCGGCGACCACCGCCGCTGCCGGTGTGGCTGCGGCGGGCGCCGCGCCGGCCGCCTGGAACTGGCGCGAGCTGGCGCTGTTCTTCCTCGCCGGCCTCGGCCTGACCTTCACCCCCTGCGTGCTGCCGATGCTGCCGATCCTCTCCGGGGTGGTGCTGCGCGGCCAGGTCGGCGGCATGCGCGGGCTGGTGCTGTCGCTGGCCTACGTGCTGCCGATGGCCGCCTGCTTCGCCGTGCTCGGCGCACTGATGGGGCTGTTCGGCGCCGAGCTCAACCTGCAGGCGCGCCTGCAGTCGCCCTGGGTGCTGGCACCCTTCGCGCTGTTCTTCGCCGCCTTCGCGCTGGCCATGTTCGGCGTCTACGAGCTGCGCCTGCCGGCCTTCGTCCGCGAGCCGCTCGACCGCATGGCCGGCCACGCGCGCGGCGGCTCGATTCTCGGCGCGGCGCTGCTCGGCGTGTTCTCCAGCCTGCTGGTGTCGCCCTGTGTCTCCGCGCCGCTGGCCGGCGCCCTGCTGTACATCAGCGCCAGCGGCGACGCCCTCGGCGGCGGCCTCAAGCTGTTCGCCCTGGGCCTGGGCATGGGCGCGCCGCTGGTGCTGTTCGCCGTGGGCGGCGGTGCCCTGCTGCCGCGCTCGGGGGTGTGGATGACCAGCGTGCGCAACGCCTTCGGCGTGTTGCTGCTGGCCGTGGCGATCTGGCTGCTCGAGCGCGTGCTGCCGGGCCAGCTCAGCCTGGCGCTGTGGGGCCTGCTGGCCGGCGGCGTGGCGCTCAATCTCGGCGCCCTGGAGATGGTGCCCAAGACCCACCGCCAACGCGTCGCCCAGCTGTTCGGCCTGCTCCTGCTGGTCTACGCGCTGACCGCCTGGGTCGGCGCGCTGCGCGGCGAGAGCGACCCGCTGCGCCCGCTCGGTCGTCCGGCGCTGGCCCAGGTCGCTCCGGGGGCCGTCCCGGCCGCCCACGCCGACTGGCAGACCGTCAGCACGCCCGCCGAACTGGACGCCGCCTTCGCCGCGGCGAAAGCCGCCGGCCGGCCGCTGCTGCTCGACTGGTACGCCGACTGGTGCATCAGCTGCAAGGTGATCGAGCGCGAGGTACTCGAGGCGCCGCAGGTCGCCCCGCAGCTGGCCGCCTGGCAGCTGGTGCGCTTCGACATCACCGAAAGCCGCCCCGAGCAGCGCGCCCTGCTCGACCGCTACCGGCTGTTCGGCCCGCCGGCCATCCTGCTGTTCGCCGCCGACGGCAGCGAGTGGCAGGACCTGCGGGTGGTCGGCGAAATCGACGCCGCCGCCTTCGCCGCCCGTCTGGAACAGGCCGCAGCGCGCTTCTGACCGGCCGATTCCGGCCATCGTCAGCCATCTTGCGGCCATCTACGGCAAAAAACCGCGGCGCTGGACAGTCGCCCGGTTTTTCCGGCATATTCCCGCAACTTTTCTGCCCCCATCGCTGACAGGACTGCACGCATGGCCACCTTCCTGGTGCTGCACGGCCCCAACCTGAACCTGCTGGGCACCCGCGAGCCGGGCGTCTACGGCGCCACCACCCTCGCCGACATCGATGCCGACCTGGAGGCGCGCGCCCGCGCCGCCGGCCACCACCTGCTGCACCTGCAGAGCAACGCCGAGTACGAGCTGATCGAGCGCATCCATGCCGCGCGCGGCGAGGGCATCGACTTCATCATCATCAATCCGGCGGCTTTCACCCATACCAGCGTCGCATTGCGTGACGCATTGCTGGCGGTGAGCATCCCATTCATCGAAGTTCACCTGTCGAACGTGCACAAACGTGAACCCTTCCGCCACCACTCCTACTTCTCGGACGTGGCGGTGGGGGTGATCTGCGGCCTCGGCGCCAGCGGCTACCGCCTGGCCCTCGAAGCCGCCATCGAACAACTGCAACGACCCTGACCACATTTCTGGAGTGCCCCTGATGGACATTCGTAAAGTCAAGAAACTGATCGAGCTGCTGGAAGAGTCCGGTATCGACGAGCTGGAAATCTGCGAAGGCGAAGAGTCCGTGCGCATCAGCCGCCACAGCAACAAGCAGCCGCAGTACGCCGCCCAGCCGGTCTACGCCGCCGCTCCGGCCCCGGCTCCGGTCGCCGCCCCGGCGGCCGCTCCGGCCGCTGCCGCCGCTCCGGCCGCCCCGGCGCTGACCGGCAACGTGGTGCGCTCGCCGATGGTCGGCACCTTCTACCGCGCCTCCTCGCCGGACGCCAAGCCGTTCGTCGAAGTCGGCCAGAGCGTCAAGAAGGGCGACATCCTGTGCATCGTCGAAGCGATGAAGATGATGAACCACATCGAGGCCGAAGCCAGCGGCACCATCGGCCAGGTCCTGGTCGAGAACGGCCATCCGGTTGAATTCGACCAGCCGCTGTTCACCATCGTCTGACACGCGGAGTACCTGCGATGTTGCAAAAAGTCCTGATTGCCAACCGCGGCGAGATCGCCCTGCGCGTCCTGCGCGCGTGCAAGGAACTGGGCATCAAGACCGTGGCGGTGCACTCGACTGCCGACCGCGATCTGATGCATGTCTCGCTGGCCGATGAGTCCGTGTGCATCGGCCCGGCGGCTTCCGCCCAGTCCTACCTGAGCATCCCGGCGATCATCGCCGCCGCCGAGGTCACCGGTGCCGACGGCATCCACCCGGGCTACGGCTTCCTCGCCGAGAACGCCGACTTCGCCGAGCAGGTGGAGAAATCCGGCTTCACCTTCATCGGTCCGACCGCCGACGTGATCCGCCTGATGGGCGACAAGGTCTCGGCCAAGAACGCCATGAAGAAGGCCGGCGTGCCGACCGTGCCGGGTTCCGACGGCCCGCTGCCGGAAGACGAGCAGGAAGCACTGAAGATCGCCCGCGAAGTGGGCTATCCGGTGATCATCAAGGCCGCCGGCGGCGGCGGTGGTCGCGGCATGCGCGTGGTGCACAAGGAAGAGGACCTGATTGCCTCGGCCAAGCTGACCCGCACCGAGGCCGGCGCCGCCTTCGGCAACCCGATGGTTTACCTGGAGAAGTTCCTGGTCAACCCGCGCCACGTGGAGATCCAGGTGCTGGCCGACGGCCAGGGCAACGCCATCCACCTGGGCGACCGCGACTGCTCGCTGCAGCGCCGCCACCAGAAGGTGATCGAGGAAGCGCCCGCCCCGCTGATCGACGAGGACGCCCGCCGCAAGGTCCAGGCCCACTGCGTGCAGGCGTGCATCGACATCGGCTACCGCGGCGCCGGCACCTTCGAGTTCCTCTATGAAGACGGCAACTTCTACTTCATCGAGATGAACACCCGCGTGCAGGTCGAGCACCCGGTCACCGAGATGGTCACCGGCATCGACATCGTCAAGGAGATGCTGCGCATCGGCGGCGGCGAGAAGCTGTCGATCAGGCAGGAAGACGTGGTGATCCGCGGTCACGCCATCGAGTGCCGGATCAACGCCGAAGACCCGCGCACCTTCATGCCGAGCCCCGGCAAGGTCAAGCACTACCATGCCCCGGGCGGCAACGGTGTGCGCGTCGACTCGCACCTGTACGACGGCTACGCGGTACCGCCGTACTACGATTCGCTGATCGCCAAGCTGATCACCTTCGGCGCCAGCCGCGACGAAGCCATGGGCCGCATGCGCAACGCCCTGGACGAGCTGATCGTCGACGGCATCAAGACCAACGCCCCGCTGCACCGCGACCTGACCCGCGATGCCGGCTTCTGCAAGGGCGGCGTCAACATCCACTACCTGGAAAAGAAACTGGGTATGGACAAGCACTGAGCCCCGGCTCGGCGCTGAACCACAGGGGCTGCCTTCGGGCGGCCCCTGTCGTTTGCGCTTTCCGTAGCGCACCGTGACGGCGCCGTGGCCTGGCGGTGCGCACCGGCGCACCCTACCCCGCACTGGCCGCGCAACCGCCCCTCCAGTAAGCTTGCCCGCCTTTCCCGCCCATTCCCGAAGAGGCCTCCCCCATGCCCTGGCTGCAAGTCCGACTCGCCATCACCCCCGACCAGGCCGCCGAGCTGGAAGACCAGCTGCTGGAACTGGGCGCCGTCTCGGTGACCTTCATGGACGCCGAGGACCAGCCGATCTTCGAACCGGACCTCGGCACCACCCCGCTGTGGAGCCACACCCACCTGCTCGCCCTGTTCGAGGACGGCACCGACGGCGACGCGGTGCTCGCCCACCTCAGGCTGCTGCGCGGCGGCGAGCTGCCCGAGCATCAGGTCGAGCGCATCGAGGACCAGGACTGGGAGCGCAGTTGGATGGACAACTTCCAGCCGATGCGCTTCGGCCAGCGCCTGTGGATCGTGCCGAGCTGGCACGAGGCGCCCGAACCCGACGCGGTCAACCTGCTGCTCGACCCCGGCCTGGCCTTCGGCACCGGCACCCACCCGACCACCGCGCTGTGCCTGGAGTGGCTGGACGGCCAGGACCTCGCCGGCTGCACCGTGCTCGACTTCGGCTGCGGCTCGGGCATCCTCGCCATCGCCGCGCTGCTGCTCGGCGCGCCGCAGGCGGTGGGCACCGACATCGACCCGCAGGCGCTGGAGGCCTCGCGCGACAACGCCGACCGCAACGGCATCGACCCGGCGCGCTTCCCGGTCTACCTGCCGACCGACCTGCCGCCGCAGCCGGCCGACGTGGTGGTCGCCAACATCCTCGCCGGCCCGCTGGTGCAGCTGGCGCCGACCATCACCGCGCTGGTCAAGAACGGCGGGCGCCTGGCGCTGTCCGGCATCCTCGCCGAGCAGGCCGAGGAAGTGCGCGCCGCCTACGCAGGCGCCTTCGACCTCGACCCCACCGCCGAGAAGGACGGCTGGGTACGCATCAGCGGCGTGCGCCGCTGAACGGTCGGCCCGCTGCCGGGGCGCACGGCGCTGCGCTAGAATGACCATCTGACCTGTTCCGGATTGCCGCCAGCATGACCGAGTCGTTCGTCACCCAGTGCCCCCATTGCCAGACCCGCTTCCGCGTCTCCCGCGCGCAGCTCGGCATGGCCCGCGGCGCCGTGCGCTGCGGCGCCTGCCTGCAGGTGTTCAACGCCGCCGAACAGCTGGCCGACGAGCTGCCGCCGCAGGCCGCGCCGGTGCCGGCGGTCGACCGCGAGCAGCTGCGCGCCGCCGTCGGCGGTGCGCTGGCCGCCGGTGCGGCAGGCGGCCTGGCAGCGGCCGTCCAGGCGGCCCCCGCCGCCGAGCAGACGCCCCCGGCGACGCTCGCCAGCCCTGACACCGGCGCCGCGGCGGCGACCACCGCCACGCTGCAGCCGGCCGGCTACACGCCCGCCCCGCCGCTGGCGCCCGCCGGGGAAGCCGAGACGCCCGCCGCACCGCTCGCCGGCAAGGCGGCGGACGACACCCTGTGGATCCACGACGACCTGGACCTGGACAACCTCGACCTCGACGAGGAACTGGCCAGGCTGGAGCTCGACGGGCTCGAGCTGAGCAGCGAGTTCCGCGACCTGCAACCCACCCATGCCCCCTTCGGCCCGGCCCAGGACAGCAAACCCGATCCCCACGACGAGAGCTGGGTGGAAGCCCTGCTCAACGAGCCCGTCGTCCCGGCCGCTCCCGCCGCCCCGCCGGCCGGCGCCGCGCCGCGACTGATCGACGAGCCGCCGCTGGAGCTGGAGGACGTCGACCCCGACTTCCCCGAGCTCGACGACGACGCCGAGGAAGCCGAGCGCCACGCCCCCGGCGCCCTGGTCGCCGAGCGCGACGAGCCCATTTCGGTCAGCGCCGCCGCCGCCAGCCTGGCCGCCGCCGGTGCCGCCGCAGCGGCCGCCACCGACGGTCCCCGTCGCAGCGAACCGCGCCTGCGCGACGAGGGCCTGCTCAGCCTCAGCGACGAGCCGCTGCAGCTCGACTGGCAGCCGCCCCGGCCCAGCTGGGCGCGCCGCCTGCTGTGGTCGCTGCTGATCCTGCTGGCCCTCGGCGGCCTGGCCGGCCAGTACGTCTACTACAACTTCGAGCAGCTGGCCCGCCAGGAGCAGCTGCGCCCCTGGTTCGAGCGGCTGTGCCCGCTGCTCGGCTGCCAGCTGCCGCCGCGGGTCGACGTCAGCCTGGTGAAGAGCAGCAACCTCACCGTGCGCAACCATCCGAGCCACCCCGGCGCGCTGACCGTCGACGCCATCCTCTACAACCGCGCCGACTTCGCCCAGCCCTTCCCGCTGCTCGAACTGCGCTTCGAGGACATCAACGGCCAGCCGCTGGCCAGCCGCAGCTTCAAGCCCGGCGAGTACCTGGCCGGCGAGCTGGCCGGGCAGAGCGACATGCCGCCGCAGACGCCGATCCACATCGCCCTGGAGATCATCGACCCGGGCACCCGGGCGGTGAACTACCGGCTGGCCTTCCACTCGCCGGACTAAGCCGCGCCGCCGGCTGTTCAAAAAATACTCAGAACAGCCTTTATCCATCCGGCGGGAGCGGGTATCATCGCCACCCTTTTCCAGCAGCTGATTTGCCCCTGCGGCAGGGATACCCCATGTCGGTGGTTCGCATCGGCCCCTACACCCTCCCCAATCGCGTGATCCTGGCCCCCATGGCCGGCGTCACCGATCGCCCGTTCCGCCAGCTCTGCCGCCGCCTCGGCGCCGGCCTGGTGGTGGCCGAAATGCTCACCAGCGACGTGCGCCTGTGGCACAGCCGCAAGTCGCGCCTGCGCATGCTCCACGACGGCGATCCCGAGCCGCGCTCGGTGCAGATCGCCGGCGGCGACCCGCAGATGCTCGCCGAGGCGGCGCGCCGCAACGTCGAGCTGGGCGCGCAGATCATCGACATCAACATGGGCTGCCCGGCCAAGAAGGTGTGCAACAAGGCCGCCGGCTCGGCGCTGATGAAGGACGAGCAGCTGGTCGGGCAGATCCTCGACGCGGTGGTCGCCGCCGTCGACGTGCCGGTGACCCTGAAGATCCGCACCGGCTGGGACCGCGACAACCGCAACGGGGTGGCCATCGCGCGCATCGCCGAGCAGGCCGGCATCGCCGCCCTCTCGGTGCACGGCCGCACCCGCGCCGACCTGTACACCGGCGAGGCCGAGTACGCCACCATCGCCGCGATCCGCGAGGCGGTGGACCTGCCGCTGTTCGCCAACGGCGACATCGACTCGCCCGAGAAGGCCCGCGCCGTGCTCGAGGCCACCGGCGCCGACGCGGTGATGATCGGCCGCGCCGCCCAGGGCCGGCCGTGGATCTTCCGCGAGATCGAGCATTTCCTGCGCACCGGCGAGCTGCTGCCCGCCCCCGCGCTCGCCGAAGTCGAGCGCATCCTCCTCGGCCACCTGGCCGAACTGCATGCCTTCTACGGAGCCGAGCAGGGCGTGCGCATCGCCCGCAAGCACGTCGGCTGGTACCTGGCGACCCTGCCCGGCGCCACCGCCTTCCGTAGCGAATTCAACCGTCTGGACTGCCCCGCCGCGCAGCACGAGCACGTGCGCCGCTTCTTCGCCGGGCAGCACGACACCTGCAGCGGGACGGCCGCATGACCAACCTGAACGAGCATTTTGTGAGTGGAACGACTGCCGTGAGCGACAACGCCAACCTGAAACAGCACCTGATCGCCCCCAGCGTGGAGCGGCAGACCCTGCGCGACAGCGTGGAACAGGCGCTGCACAACTACTTCGCCCACCTCGACGGCCAGCCGGTGACCGACGTCTACAATCTGGTGCTGTCGGAAGTGGAGGCGCCGTTGCTGGAAACCGTGATGCGCTACGTCAAGGGCAACCAGACCAAGGCCTCCGAGCTGCTCGGCCTGAACCGCGGCACCCTGCGCAAGAAGCTCAAGCAGTACGACCTGCTGTAACCCGATTTCGCCCGAGGGACGCGCGGTCCGGCCGCGCGCCCTTCAGTCCAATCCTGTCCTGATGGAATCCGAGATGACCGACCAGACCACCCGCCTTCCCGTCCGCCGCGCGCTGATCAGCGTGTCCGACAAGACCGGCGTCGTCGACTTCGCCCGCGAACTCGCCGCCCTCGGCGTCGAGATCCTCTCCACCGGCGGCACCTTCAAGCTGCTGCGTGACAACGGCATCGCCGCCGTGGAAGTGGCCGACTACACCGGCTTCCCGGAAATGATGGACGGCCGGGTGAAGACCCTGCATCCGAAGATCCACGGCGGCATCCTCGGCCGTCGCGATCTCGACGGCGCGGTGATGGTCGAGCACGGCATCCAGCCGATCGACCTGGTCGCGGTCAACCTCTACCCGTTCGCCGCCACCGTGGCCAAGGCCGGCTGCACCCTGCCCGACGCCATCGAGAACATCGACATCGGCGGCCCGACCATGGTCCGTTCGGCGGCCAAGAACCACAAGGACGTCGCCATCGTGGTCAACGCCGGCGACTACGCCGGCATCGTCGAGGGCCTCAAGGCCGGCGGCCTGACCTACGCCCAGCGCTTCGACCTGGCGCTGAAGGCCTTCGAGCACACCGCTGCCTACGACGGCATGATCGCCAACTACCTGGGCACCATCGACCAGGCCGCCGAGACCCTGTCCACCGAAGGCCGCGCCGCGTTCCCGCGCACCTTCAACAGCCAGTTCGTCAAGGCCCAGGACATGCGCTACGGCGAGAACCCGCACCAGAGCGCGGCCTTCTACGTCGAGGCCAACCCGGCCGAGGCTTCGGTGGCCACCGCCCGCCAGCTGCAGGGCAAGGAGCTGTCGTTCAACAACGTGGCCGACACCGACGCCGCGCTGGAGTGCGTGAAGAGCTTCACCAAGCCGGCCTGCGTGATCGTCAAGCACGCCAACCCGTGCGGCGTGGCCGTGGTCCCGGAAGCCGACGGCGGCATCCGCAAGGCCTACGACCTGGCCTGGGCCACCGATACCGAATCCGCCTTCGGCGGCATCATCGCCTTCAACCGCGAGCTGGACGGCGAGACCGCCAAGGCCATCGTCGAGCGCCAGTTCGTCGAGGTGATCATCGCCCCGAGCGTGTCCGCCGAGGCCCGCGAAGTGGTGGCCGCCAAGGCCAACGTGCGCCTGCTCGAGTGCGGCCAGTGGCCGGCCGAGCGCATCAATGGCCTGGACTACAAGCGCGTCAACGGCGGCCTGCTGGTGCAGAGCCGCGACATCGGCATGATCACCGAGGCCGACCTCAAGGTCGTCACCCAGCGCGCGCCGAGCGAGCAGGAGCTGCACGACCTGATCTTCGCCTGGAAGGTGGCCAAGTTCGTCAAGTCCAACGCCATCGTCTACGCCAAGAACCGCCAGACCGTCGGCGTCGGTGCCGGCCAGATGAGCCGCGTCAACTCCGCGCGCATCGCCGCGATCAAGGCCGAGCACGCCGGCCTTGCGGTCGAGGGCGCGGTGATGGCGAGCGACGCCTTCTTCCCGTTCCGCGACGGCATCGACAACGCCGCCAAGGCCGGCATCACCGCGGTGATCCAGCCGGGTGGCTCGATGCGCGACGCCGAGGTGATCGCCGCCGCCGACGAGGCCGGCATGGCCATGGTGTTCACCGGCATGCGCCACTTCCGTCACTGAGAACCGATCGCCGATCGTCCCCACGCTCCGCGTGGGGATGCAGCCCGGGACGCTCGGCGTCCCATGCCGCGGACGCCGAGCGTCCACAGCACCGCTCCCACGCAGAGCGTGGGAACGATCAACATGAGGCTTGAAACATGAACGTACTGATCATCGGCAGCGGCGGCCGCGAACACGCCCTGGCCTGGAAAGTCGCACAGGATCCGCGCGTCGAGAAGGTCTTCGTCGCCCCCGGCAACGCCGGCACCGCCACCGAGGCCAAGTGCGAGAACGTCGCCATCGACGTGCTGGCCATCGAGCAGTTGGCCGACTTCGCCGCCGCCAACGTGCAGCTGACCATCGTCGGCCCCGAGGCGCCGCTGGTGAAGGGCGTGGTCGACCTGTTCCGCGCCCGCGGCCTGGACATCTTCGGCCCGACCGCCGCCGCCGCCCAGCTGGAAGGCTCCAAGGCCTTCACCAAGGACTTCCTGGCGCGCCAGAACATCCCCACTGCCGCCTACCAGAACTTCACCGAAGTCGAGCCGGCGCTGGCCTACCTGCGCGAGCAGGGCGCGCCGATCGTGGTCAAGGCCGACGGCCTGGCCGCCGGCAAGGGCGTGATCGTCGCCATGACCCTGGAAGAAGCCGAGGAAGCGGTGCGCGACATGCTCTCCGGCAACGCCTTCGGCGACGCCGGCGCGCGCGTGGTGATCGAGGAGTTCCTCGACGGCGAGGAGGCCAGCTTCATCGTCATGGTCGACGGCGAGCACGTGCTGCCGATGGCCACCAGCCAGGACCACAAGCGCGTCGGCGACGGCGACAGCGGCCCGAACACCGGCGGCATGGGCGCCTACTCGCCGGCTCCGGTGGTCACCGCCGAGGTGCACCAGCGGGTGATGGACGAGATCATCTACCCGACCGTGCGCGGCATGGCGGCCGAGGGCAACGTCTACACCGGCTTCCTGTACGCCGGCCTGATGATCGACAAGAGCGGCGCGCCCAAGGTCATCGAGTTCAACTGCCGCTTCGGCGACCCGGAAACCCAGCCGATCATGGTCCGCCTGGAGTCCTCGCTGGTGCTGCTGGTCGAGGCCGCGCTGGCCAAGGCGCTGGACAAGGTCGAGGCGACCTGGGACCCGCGGCCGACCGTGGGCGTGGTGCTGGCCGCCGGCGGCTACCCGGGCGACTACGCCAAGGGCGACGTGATCGAGGGCCTCGACGCGGCGGCGAAGATCGACGGCAAGGTGTTCCACGCCGGCACCGCGCTGAACGCCCAGGGCCAGGTGGTCACCGCCGGCGGCCGCGTGCTGTGCGCCACCGCCATCGGTGCCAGCGTGTCCGACGCCCAGCAGCAGGCCTACCGCCTGGCCGAGCAGATCCGCTGGAACGGCATGTTCTACCGCCACGACATCGGCTACCGCGCCATCGCCCGCGAGCGCGGCGAGGGCTGATGCCGCTCCCCCTCCGGCCGCCGCCCGGCGCGGCGGCCGGACCCGCCCGCGCGGCCCGCCCATCAGGCCGGAGCGCAGCCTGCAACGGGCTGCCATATACTTGCCGGTCGGGGTTACGCCCCTCCGCTTTTCCGTAATACTCTGCCTACCCCACCCAGAAAGGGACGCCTGATCGTGCGCTGGCTTCGGATTGCCATCACCCTGGTCGCCAGCCTGCTGCTGGCGCTGCCCATGCTCCTGCTGGCGCCGCGGGAAGAGGCCGGAGGCCCGCCCTCCTGGCTGCCGGCGACGCTCGAGCCGGCGCTGCTGCTCGGCGCCATGGGCGGCGTGCTGCTGATGCTCGCCGCCTACCACCTGATCCGCTTCGCCCATGGCCGCGATCCGCGCAATCTCCTGCAGTCGGCGCTCTGCCTGCTGCCGGTGGGCCTCGGCATCGCTGGCCTGTGGCCCGATCTGCCGCTGCTGGCCAATGCCGGCCTGCTCTGCGCCGCCACCCTCGGTCTGTTCTTCTACAGCGTGCGCCTGCGCCTGACCCAGCGCGCGCAGCTGCACGCCCGTGCCAGCGCCAGCCGCGCCGAGGCCACCAGCCGCGCCGAACAGGAAGCCAAGGCGCAGCTGCTGGCGCGCATCAGCCACGACATCCGCACCCCGATGAACGGCGTGCTGGGCATGACCGAGCTGCTGCTCGGCACGCCGCTGTCGGCCAAGCAGCGCGACTACGTGCAGACCATCCACAACTCGGGCAACGAGCTGCTGCTGCTGATCAACGAGATCCTCGACCTGTCCGCCCTGGAGTCTGGGGAGATCGAGCTGGAGGAGGTGCAGTTCGACCTGCACGCGCTGATCGAGGAATGCCTCGACATCTTCCGCGCCCGCGCCGAGCGCCAGGGCCTCGAGCTGATCGGCTTCGTCCAGCCGCAGGTGCCGCGCACCCTCAGCGGCGACCCGGCGCGCCTGCGCCAGACCCTGCTCAACCTGCTCGA
The DNA here is from genome assembly GCF_034057115.1 of Pseudomonas sp. AN-1. Classification (NCBI taxonomy): domain Bacteria; kingdom Pseudomonadati; phylum Pseudomonadota; class Gammaproteobacteria; order Pseudomonadales; family Pseudomonadaceae; genus Pseudomonas; species Pseudomonas sp. AN-1. Next base: position 2,914,441 of record NZ_CP139195.1, read on the forward strand.
CCACGCCTTCCAGCAGACCGACGAGGGCGAGGTGATGCTGGTCGCCGCCCTGGAGCGCGACAGCGACAGGCCGCGCCTGCGCATCGCCGTGCAGGACAGCGGCCGGCCGCTGAGTCCGGAGCAGCGCGAGGCGCTGGAGCGCACGCCGCTGAACAGCCGCGACTACATGCCGCCGCGCCATGGCGAGGGACATTTCGGCCTGGCCATCAGCCGCCAGCTGATCGCCCTGATGCACGGCGAGTTCGGCATCGAGAGCGGCCAGCAGCAGGGCTCGACCCTGTGGTTCAGCCTGCCGCTGGACCCGGCCTGCCTCGCCCAGGCCGCCCTCGACCCCGACCTGCAGCTGCGCGAGGCGCGGGTGCTGGTGGTCGACGACAACGAGACCTGCCGCAAGGTGCTGATCCAGCAGTGCACCAGCTGGGGCCTGCTGGCCGAGGGCGCCGCCCACGGCAAGGCGGCGCTGGCGCAGCTGCGCAGCAAGGCCAACCTGGGCGAATACTTCGACGCGGTGATCCTCGACTACGACATGCCGGACATGAACGGCCTGCAGCTGGCGGCGAAGATCAAGGCCGACGCCTACCTCAACCACGACCTGCTGCTGATCATGCTCGGCGGGCAGAACCAGGCGCCGAGCAAGCTGGTGGCGCGCAACGCCGGGATCTGCCGCATCCTCGCCAAGCCGGTGGCCGGCTATACCCTCAAGTCCACCCTCGCCGAGGAGCTGGGCCGCGTCCGTCGCGGCCTGGCCGGGCCGCCGGGCAGCCGGCCCGCCGCGGCGCGCCAGATGCCGGCCGACTTCCGCGTGCTGGTCGCCGAGGACAACAGCATCTCCACCAAGGTGATCCAGGGCATGCTCGGCAAGCTCGACCTCGAGCCCGACCTGGTCAGCAACGGCCGCGACGCGCTGCGCGCCATGCAGAACCAGCAGTACGACCTGGTGCTGATGGACTGCGAGATGCCGGTGCTCGACGGCTTCGCCGCCACCGAGCAGCTGCGCGCCTGGGAGGCCGCGCGCCAGCGGCCGCGCACGCCGGTGGTGGCGCTGACCGCGCACATCCTCGGCGAGCACAAGGAGCGCGCCCTCAAGGCCGGCATGGACGGCCACGTGGCCAAGCCGGTGGAGCTGTCGCAGCTGCGCGAGCTGGTCGAGCACTGGCTCGCCCACAAGGAGCAGCAGCAGGCCCAGCGCGCGGCGCGCTCGCTCTGAACGGCGGCGGGCGCCGGACGGCTCAGTCGGCCAGGCGCAGGGTGCCGCGCATCAACGGCGCATGGCCGGGGAAGGAGCAGAAGAACCGGTAGTCCTCGCCGTCCTCGAGCAGGCTAACCGGGAAGGTCACCGAGTCCGACTCGCCGCCGCCGAGCAGGCGGGTGCTGGCGATCACCCGCGCATCGCCGGGGCGCACGAAGCTGTGGCCGAGGCCGCCGAGCAGGCCGGCATTGGCCACCGCCTGCTGCTCGCCGGCGCGCGCCAGCACCCAGTTGTGGCCCATGCGGGTGTGTTCCAGGCGCCCGGTGTGGTGCAGGTGGACGGTGAACTCCCGACAACTGCGGTCGACCTCGATGAGGTCGGTGTCGAAGGCGATGCGGTCGCTGGCCTCGATGTCGACGCTGCACTCCGCCGCCCACAGCGGCATGGCGAGCAGGGCCAGCAGGCCCCCCATCAGGAATTGGCGGGTCACGAAAGGGAGCTCCTCGCTTGGAACATCGGAAATTCAAGCCAGAAGACCGTGCCCTCGCCGCGCTAGTTCCTGCCAGCGGTCGGCTATCGTTGCCATAGAGGGATTCAAGCAGCCGGCGCGCGGCCGGCGGCGGACAATGGGTCCCACCCCACGGAGGACGCCAGCATGGACATCCACGCACTGCTCGAGCGCATTCTTGACGCCTACGCCGCCTACGCCGGCTGCTGCTGCGGCGGCTGCGCCGACTGACCGGCGGCGTCGCCGCGCGGATCGAGCGGATCGATCAGCCCGGCGACGCAGGCCATGCCGACCAGGTCGCTGAGGCGCTCGGCCTGCATGCGCTTCATCACCCGCGCGCGGTACAGGTCGACGGTCTTCACGCTGATGTCGAGCTGCTCGGCGATCTCGCGGCTGGTGTAGCCCTGCACCAGCGGCAGCAGCACGTCGCGCTCGCGCGGCGTCAGGCTGTCCAGCCGCGCGCGCAGCGCCGCCGCGCCGCCCTCGCGGGCCAGCCGCTCGGCGTGACGACGCAGCGCCTGCTGCACGCTGTCGAGCAGCTGCTGCTCGTTGCACGGCTTCTCGAGGAAATCGCAGGCGCCGGCCTTGAAGGCGCGCACCACGATGGGCACGTCGGCGTGGCCGCTGACGAAGATCACCGGCAGCTCGAGGCCGCGCGCGCGCATCTCCTCCTGCACGTTCAGCCCGCCCATCCCCGGCATGCGCACGTCGAGCAGCACGCAGCCCGGTCGCGCCGGGTCGCAGGCCGCCAGAAAGTCCCGCCCGTTGGTGAACGGCAGGGCACTGATTCCCACCGACTCGAGCAGCCACACGGTCGAGTCGAGCATGCCCCGGTCGTCGTCGACCACGTACACCACCTGTTCCTGCACCACCGCCATCGCTCACTCCTGTCGTTCCCGTTGCCCCGCATCGCCCTCGCCGCGCCCGGCCAGCGGCAGGCTGCAGGTCAGCCGCAGCCCCTCGGCCCGGCGGCTGGCGCCCAGCTCGCCGCCGAAGCCCTCGACGATCGAGCGGCTCATCGACAGCCCCAGGCCCAGGCCTTCGGCCTTGCTGGTGTAGAAGGGCGTGAAGATGTGCTCCAGCTCCGCCTCGCCGACGCCCGGCCCCTGGTCCTCGACGCCGATGCACAGGCGCTGGCCGCCGTCCTCCAGGCCCGCCGTCAGGCGGATGCGCGAGGGCGTGCCGGGGTGCGCCTCGCGGTTGGCCTCGATGGCGTTGCGCAGCAGGTTGAGCAGCACCTGTTCGAGCAGCACGCGGTCGGCGTACACCGGCGGCAGATTGTCCGGCAGATCCTCGTCGATCGCCACCTGCGCCTGCGCCGCCTCCCAGGCGCACAGGCGCACCGCCTCGCGCGCCACCGCCGCGGCGTCGAGCGCCTGCATGCGCCGCTGGCCCTTGCGCAGGAAGGCGCGCAGGCGGCGGATCACCTCGGCGGCGTGGTTGGCGTGGGCGGTGATCCGCTCCAGACCCTGGGCCACCCGCTCGACCGCCTGCGGGTCCTGGCCGACGCTGCGCAGGTAGCGCTGGCTGGCGCCGGCGTAGTTGACCACCGCGGCCAGCGGCTGGTTGATCTCGTGGGCGATCCCCGAGGCCAGCTCGCCGAGGGTGACCAGCCGCGCGGTGTGCGCCAGCTCGTCCTGGTGGCGGCGCAGCTGGCTCTCGCGCAGCTCGCGCTCGGTCATGTCGCGCGCCACCAGCGAGAAGTAGCGGCCGCCGTCGGCGCCGGCATGCGCCAGCAGCACCAGCGACACCGGCAGGGACGCCGTACCGTCCGGGGCGTGCAGGCGCATGTCGCTCTTCCACACGCCGTGCTGCTCGGCGCAGGCCAGCCCGTCGTCGAGCAGGCGCGCCAGCTCGGCGGGCTCCAGCAGCGCGGCCAGCGGCGGCGCCGCCGCGCCCTCGGCGAGGCCCAGGGTGCGCCGCGCCGACTGGTTGAGGTAGGTGAGATTGCCGCCGCGGTCGATGAACAGCACCAGGTCGGTGGTCGCCTCGATCACCTCGGCCAGCCGCCGGCGCGCCTCCTCGCCCTGCACCCGCGCGGTGATGTCGCGCGACACGCTGACGATCTCCACCACCGTGCCGGTGTAGGTCTCGCGGATCGCCCGCGCGGCGGTCTCGAACCACAGGTAGCGGCCATCGCGGTGGCGCAGGCGGTAGCTCATGGTGTGGTAGCCGAGGCGCTCGAGCTGCTCGCGGGCCTGGCGCATCTGGCCGAGGTCGCCCGGATGCAGCAGCTCGCGCACGCGCAGCCCACGCAGCTGCTCCGGCCAGTAGCCGAGCAGGGTCCAGGACGCCGGCGAGGCGTCGAGGAAGCGGCCGTCCGGGGTGTGCCGGGAGATCAGGTCGGTGGTGTTCTCGGTGATCACCCGGTACAGCCGGCGCGCCCGCGCCGCCTCGCGCTCGCCGCGCAGCTGCTCGCTGGCGTCGCGGCCGCGCGCCAGCACGCGGCCGCCGTCCACCGGGACGAACTGCCAGAGCAGGCTGCGCCCGCCGACCTCGGCGGCCACCGGCCCCACCGCGCGCTGCTGGCCGCGACAGGCCTGCACCAGCTGGCGATGGTTGACCGGCAGCAGCGCCGCCGTGGAGTTGGCCGCACAGTCCTGCTGCAGGCGGTGGGCGGCGCGGTTGAGGTCGAGCACGCCACCCTCGGCGTCGAGCAGCAGGCCCGGCGCATCGTCGGCCTGCAGCAGCGGCGCCGGACGCAGCTGCTGGCGGGCCAGGCCGAGCAGCGCAGCGAGCAGCTCGCCGAGCCAGGCCGCCAGCCCCGGCGCGACACCCTCGGCGAGCACCAGCAGCAGCAGGCCGGGCTCGCCAGGGGCCAGCTCCAGGGCCAGGGCCACGCCATCGCGGATGCCGGCGCGGCGCAGGCGGCCGGCCAGCCAGCAGGGCAGCGCGCGCAGGGTCGCGACGTCCAGTTCGCGGCGCGCCGCCAGCGCGGCGAGCAGCTCGGCATCGCTGGCCCCCGCCGGATCGCCCGCCCCCGGCGGCAGGCGCCGCGTGCTGCCCAGCTCGGCGTAGGTGCCGGCCGCCGGCTGCCAGGCCAGGTAGTAGGCCTGCGCCACCTCGGGCCGCGCCTGCGCCAGGCGCAGCAGGGCGTCGGCCAGCTCGTCGCGCGCCACGCTCTCGCCGGCCAGGCGCAGCAGCTCGCGCATTTCGCGCGGCACCCCGCCCCCCTGAGTGTCGATCAACGCCATGGTCTCCGGGCCTCTCCCGCCTGATATGGTATTTGTACTATATACCTACAGATAAAAACCTATACACATTTCCGAAAATACGATCTATGCTCGGGGCAAGTCATCACAGGGACGTGGTGCCGCAGGTCGTCGATCCGGCCGCGCCGCGTCGATGCACGAACAAGAACAGAGCTAACAATCAGCCAGCGGATACTGTCATGTCGATCTACGAGCAGGGCCTCGCGCCCGCCCCCGTGAACCACGTCGCCCTCTCCCCGCTCAGCTTCATCGAGCGCACCGCCAGCATCTACCCCGACCGCCTCGCCGTGATCCACGGCGCCATCCGCCGCGACTGGCGCGAGACCTACCGGCGCTGCCGGCGCCTGGCCTCGGCGCTGGCCGGGCGCGGCATCGGCCAGGGCGACACCGTGGCGGTGATGCTGCCCAACATCCCGGCCATGCTCGAGGCGCACTTCGGCGTGCCGATGGTCGGCGCGGTGCTCAACACCCTCAACGTGCGCCTGGACGCCGAGGCCATCGCCTTCATGCTGCAGCACGGCGAGGCCAAGGTGCTGATCGCCGACCGCGAATTCCACGAGGTGGTGCATGCCGCGGTCGGCATGCTCGGCCGGCCGCTGCTGGTGATCGACGTCGACGACCCCGAGTACGGCGAGGGCCAGCCGACCAGCGAACTCGACTACGAGGCCTTCCTCGCCGAGGGCGACCCGCAGTTCGCCTGGCAGGGCCCGGACGACGAGTGGCAGGCGATCAGCCTCAACTACACCTCCGGCACCACCGGCAATCCCAAGGGGGTGGTCTACCATCACCGCGGCGCCTTCCTCAACGCCATGGGCAACCAGATGACCTGGGCGATGGGCCATCACCCGGTCTACCTGTGGACCCTGCCGATGTTCCACTGCAACGGCTGGTGCTTCCCGTGGACCATCACCGCGCTGGCCGGCACCCACGTGCTCCTGCGCCGGGTCGACCCGCAGAAGATCCTCACCCTGATCCGCGAGCACCGCGTCACCCACCTGTGCGGCGCGCCCATCGTCCTCAACGCGCTGGTCAACATGCCCGACTCGGCCAAGGCCGCCATCGACCACCCGGTCAACGCCATGGTCGCCGGCGCCGCGCCGCCGGCCAAGGTGATCGGCGCGGTGGAGGAGATGGGCATCAAGGTCACCCACGTCTACGGCCTCACCGAGGTCTACGGCCCGGTCACCGTGTGCGCCTGGCACGAGGAGTGGGACGCCCTGTCGCTGGACGAGCGGGCACGCATCAAGGCGCGCCAGGGCGTGCGCTACCCGACCCTGGAAGGGGTGATGGTCGGCGACCCGAAGACCCTCGAGCCGGTACCGCGCGACGGCGAGACCCTCGGCGAGATCTTCATGCGCGGCAACACGGTGATGAAGGGCTACCTGAAGAACCCGACCGCCACCGAGGAAGCCTTCGCCGGCGGCTGGTTCCACACCGGCGACCTGGCCGTGTGCCACCCGGACGGCTACGTGGAGATCAAGGACCGCCTCAAGGACATCATCATCTCCGGCGGCGAGAACATCTCCACCATCGAGGTGGAGGGCGTGCTGTACCGCCACCCGGCGGTGCTGGAGGCCGCGGTGGTGGCCCGCCCGGACGAGAAGTGGGGCGAGACGCCCTGCGCCTTCGTCACCCTCAAGCAGGGCCACGCGGCCAGCCAGGCGGAAATCGTCACCTTCTGCCGCGAGCACCTGGCGCACTTCAAGGTGCCGAAGACCGTGGTGTTCGACGCCCTGCCGAAGACCTCCACCGGCAAGATCCAGAAGTACGTGCTGCGCGACTGGGCGCGGGCGCTCTAGCCCGCCCTCCGGCCCGCCCCTCCCCGCCCAGGATCACCACGCGGCGGCGCCTCGCGCGCCGCCGTGCAGGGTACGGCTACAACAACAACTCGGAGCCCGCTCATGGACCTCAGCGTTACCCGTCATGCCCAGAGTTACGACCAGATCCGCAACAACCCCAAGTTCCGCCAGCTGGCGCAGAGCCGTTCGCGCCTGGCCTGGTCGCTGAGCGCCGCGGTGCTCGGCACCTACTTCCTGTTCATGGCCACCGTGGCCTTCGCCCCCGAACTGCTGCACCGGCCGCTGGCCGAGGGCAGCCCGCTGACCGTCGGCCTGCCGGTCGGCGCCGCGGTGATCGTGCTGTCCTGGCTGCTCACCGGCTGGTACGTGCGCTGTGCCAACACCCGCTTCGACGCCCTCAACGCCGAACTGATCGAGGAGAGCCGGCAATGAACGCACTGCGCACCCTCGGCCTCGCCGCCCTCGCCCTGCTGCCCGCCGCCGCCCTCGCCGGCCCCGGCGTCGCCGCGGCCGAGAAGCAGCCGCTCAACCTGCACGCCATCGGCATGTTCTTCGTCTTCGTCCTCGGCACCCTGGCGATCACCTGGTGGGCAGCGCGGCAGACCCGCTCGACGTCCGACTTCTACACCGCCGGCGGCGGCATCAGCGGCTTCCAGAACGGCCTGGCGATCGCCGGCGACTACATGTCCGCCGCCACCCTGCTCGGCCTGTCCAGCCTGATGTTCGCCAAGGGCTACGACGGCTTCGTCTACACCGTGGCGTTCTTCGTCGGCTGGCCGCTGATCACCTTCCTGATGGCCGAGCGCCTGCGCAACCTCGGCCGCTTCACCTTCGCCGACATCGTCTCCTACCGCCTCGACCAGACGCGCATCCGCACCTTCGCCGCGTTCGGCTCGCTGACCGTGGTGTGCTGCTACCTGGTGGTGCAGATGGTCGGCGCCGGCCAGCTGATCAAGCTGCTGTTCGGCCTCGACTACCCGGTGGCGGTGGTGGTGGTCGGCCTGCTGATGCTGGTCTACGTGATCTTCGGCGGCATGATCGCCACCACCTGGGTGCAGATCATCAAGGCGGTGCTGCTGCTCGCCGGCGGCACCACCCTGGCGTTCCTGGCCATGGCCGAGTTCGGCTTCAGCTACTCGGCGCTGGCCGAGCGCGCCATCGACACCCACGCCATCGGCAAGGCGATCATGGGCCCGGGCAGCATGCTCGCCGACCCGTTCAACGCCGCCTCGATGTCGCTCGGCCTGGTGTTCGGCATCGCCGGCCTGCCGCACATCCTGATGCGCTTCTTCACCGTGCCCAACGCCAAGGAAGCGCGCAAGTCGGTGTTCTTCGCCACCGGCTTCATCGGTTTCTTCTTCCTGGTGGTCGCCACCCTCGGCTTCTCCGCCATCGTCATCGTCGGCAGCGACCCGCAGTACTTCGTCGGCGGCGACACCAAGGGCGCGCTGGTCGGCGGCGGCAACATGGTGGCCATGCACCTGGCCAAGGCGGTCGGTGGCAACCTGTTCCTCGGCTTCCTCTCCGCCGTGGCCTTCGCCACCATCCTCGCCGTGGTCGCCGGCCTGGCCCTGGCCGGCGCCTCGGCGATCTCCCACGACCTCTACGCCACCGTGCTGAAGAAGGGCCAGGCCAGCGAGCGGGACGAGATGCGCGTGACCCGCATCGCCACCGTCGGCCTGGGTATCGTCGCCATCCTGCTGGGCATCCTGTTCGAGAAGCAGAACGTCGCCTTCCTGGTCGGCCTGACCTTCGGCGTCGCCGCCTCGACCAACTTCCCGGTGCTGATCATGGCCATGTACTGGAAGGGCCTGACCACCCGCGGCGCCCTGTGCGGCGGCATCGCCGGCCTGGTCAGCGCCATGCTGCTGGTGATCCTGTCGCCGGCGGTGTGGGTCACCGTGCTGGGCAACGCCAAGGCGATCTTCCCCTACGACCACCCGGCGCTGATCTCCATGCCGCTGGCCTTCCTGGTCATCGTGGTGGTCTCCAGGCTGGACCGCAGCGCCCGCGCGATGCGCGAGCGCGCCGCCTTCGACGACCAGTTCGTGCGCGCGCAGACCGGCCTCGGCTCGGCCGCCGCGGTCGCCCACTGACCCCATAGCAACAGCGCCCCGGCCGTCCGCGGATGGGCCGGGGCGCACGAATCAGCGGGCGCCCGCGCGCCCTGATCCATCGAGGTTCCGACATGCCCGAGTTCAACGCCCCCCTGCGCGACATGCGCTTCGTCCTCCATGAAGTCTTCGCCGCCCCGGCCCTGTGGGCTCGCCTGCCGGCGCTCAGCGAGAGCATCGACGCCGACACCGCCGACGCCATCCTCGAGGAGGCCGCCAAGGTCACCGGCCAGTTGCTCGCCCCGCTCAACCGCAGCGGCGACGAGGAAGGCGCGCGCTTCGACAACGGCGCGGTGGCCACCCCGGCCGGCTTCCGCGAGGCCTACGCCACCTACATCGACGGCGGCTGGGTCGGCCTGTCCGGCAACCCCGAGTACGGCGGCCTGGGCATGCCCAAGATGCTCGCCGTGCAGTTCGAGGAGATGCTCTACGCCGCCGGCTCCAGCTTCGCCCTGTACTCGGCGCTGACCTCCGGCGCCTGTCTGGCCATCGACGCCCACGCCAGCGAGCAGCTCAAGCAGACCTACCTGCCGCGCCTGTACAGCGGCGAATGGGCCGGCACCATGTGCCTGACCGAGCCCCATGCCGGCAGCGACCTCGGCCTGTTGCGCGCCCGCGCCGAGCCGCAGGCCGATGGCAGCTACGCGATCAGCGGCACCAAGATCTTCATCACCGGTGGCGAGCAGGACCTCACCGCCAACATCGTCCACCTGGTGCTGGCGCGCCTGCCCGACGCCCCGGCCGGTTCGCGCGGCATCTCGCTGTTCCTGGTGCCCAAGTTCCTGGTCGAAGCCGACGGCAGCCTCGGCGCGCGCAACCCGGTGAGCTGCGGCTCCATCGAGCACAAGATGGGCATCAAGGCCTCGGCCACCTGCGTGATGAACTTCGACGGCGCCCGCGGCTGGCTGGTCGGCGAACCGAACCGCGGTCTGGCGGCGATGTTCACCATGATGAACTACGAGCGCCTGTCGATCGGCATCCAGGGCATCGGCTGCGCCGAGGCCTCCTACCAGAGCGCCGTGGCCTACGCCCGCGAGCGCCTGCAGGGCCGCGCGCCGGGCGGCGCCGTGGCGCCCGAGAAGAGCGCCGACCCGATCCTCGCCCAGCCCGACGTGCGGCGCATGCTGCTGACCATGAAGGCGCTCACCGAGGGCGGCCGCGCCTTCGCCTGCTGGGTCGGCCAGCAGCTCGACCTGGCCAAGTTCGCCAGCGACGCGCAGGAGCGGCGCGACGCCGAGGCGCTGGTCGCCCTGCTCACCCCGGTGGCCAAGGCGTTCTTCACCGACACCGGCCTGGAGAGCTGCGTGCACGGCCAGCAGGTGTTCGGCGGCCACGGCTACATCCGCGAGTGGGGCCAGGAGCAACTGGTGCGCGACGTGCGCATCGCGCAGATCTACGAGGGCACCAACGGCATCCAGGCCCACGACCTGCTCGGCCGCAAGGTGCTGGGCGGCGACGGCGCCGGCCTGCGCCTGTTCGCCGGCGAGATCCGCGCCTTCGTCGACAGCCCGGCCGGCAGCGCCCAGCCGTTCTCCGGCGAACTGCTCGCCGCCCTCGACTGCCTGGAGCACTGCGGCGACTGGCTGCGCCAGCAGGCCGCGGCCAACCCCGCGGAAGTCGGCGCCGCCGCGGTCGACTACCTGCAGCTGTTCGGCTACGTCGCCTACGCCTACATGTGGGCGCGCATGGCCGCGGTGGCCCAGGCCAACCGCGCCGCCGACGAGGCCTTCTACGCCGCCAAGCTGGCCACCGCGCAGTTCTACTTCCGCAAGCTGCTGCCGCGCATCCACAGCCTGGAGGCGAGCATCCGCGCCGGCAGCGCGCCGCTGTACGGACTCGACGACGCGCAGTTCTGAACCGCCTTCCCGCTTTCCCGTGAGCCACTTTGCGCGGCGTGCCGTCCTGCGGCCGTCGCGCTTTTTTCTTCCGCGTGGCAGCCTGACTGCCTGCCGCGCCGCTGCGCGCAGCAAAACAACAACAAGGAGCCCCCATGCGTACCCTGACCACCCTGTCCGGCAACAGCCAGAAACTCGACGGCGGCGCCATGTTCGGCAATGCCCCGCGCGCCCTGTGGGAGCGCTGGATGCCGGCCGACGCACTGCACCGCATCGATCTCGGCTGCCGCGCCCTGCTGGTGCGCGAGGACGAGCACAACGTGCTGGTGGAAACCGGCATCGGCGCCTTCTTCAGCCCCGAACTGAAGGAACGCTTCGGCGTGCAGGAAAGCCGCCACGTGCTGCTCGACAACCTGGCGAAGCTGGGCCTGTCCGACGCCGACATCGACGTGGTGGTGCTCACCCACCTGCACTTCGACCACGCCGGCGGCCTGCTCGCGCCCTGGGCCGAGGGCCAGCCGCCGCGCCTGCTGTTCCCCCACGCGCGCTTCGTCACCGGCCGCCGCCAGTGGCAGCGCGCCGTGGCGCCGCACGCCCGCGACCGCGCCTCCTACATCCCCGAGCTGCTCGAACTGCTGGAGAACAGCGGCCGCCTGGAACTGCTCGACGACGGCGAGACCTCGCCGACCCTCGGCGCGGACTGGCGCTTCCACGTCAGCGACGGCCACACCCCCGGCCAGTTCCTCCCCGAGGTGCAGATGCCCGGCGGCCCGGTGGTGTTCGCCGGTGACCTGATCCCCGGCGCACCCTGGGTGCACCTGCCGATCACCATGGGCTACGACCGCTTCCCGGAAGGGCTGATCGAGGAGAAGACCGCGCTGCTCGAGGACCTGCTGGCGCGCAATGGCCGGCTGGTGTTCACCCACGACCCCCAGGTGGCGATGGGCCGGGTGGTGCGCGATTCAAAGGGCAAGTACGGGTTGAGCGAGAGCTGTGCGGAGGTGGTGGGGCTGGTGGAGTGACCGATCGCGCCTGACGCCGCCTCAGTTGCCGCCAACCACCTGCAACCCCAGACCCAGCTCCGCCGCGATCGACAGCGGCAGCAGCAGGGTGTCCAGCAGCGCGCTGGCCGGCAGGTCGAGGCCGGGATGCTTCGGCGCCTCGGCGCCGAAGCGGTCCAGCGGGCAGCAGCCGCCGTTGAGGGCGTACCAGTCCAGGCGGGTGCCGGAATAGATCAGCGGCGCGCCAGGCTTGGCGGCATCGAGGGTGCGCACGCTGGCGCAGCCGCTCAGCAGCAAAGGCGCCAGCAGCAGGAGCGCGGGGGCGAATCTGTTCGCCTTCGCGGCGAGGCCGGCGAATGAATTCGCCCCTACAGGTTCACTCATCGGGGCTCACCCGGTGGTGCTCGCCCCAGCGCGGCAGCATGTCCTGGGGGATGTTCAGCTGGTTGAGGATGCGCGCCACCACGAAATCGACCAGGTCGTCGATGGTCTGCGGCTGGTGGTAGAAGCCCGGCGCGGCAGGCAGGATCACCGCGCCCATGTTGGACAGCCTGAGCATGTTCTCCAGGTGGATGGTGGAGAACGGCGCCTCGCGCGGCACCAGGATCAGCTGGCGGCGCTCCTTGAGCGCCACGTCGGCGGCGCGCTCGATCAGGTTGTTGCAGGCCCCCGTGGCAATGGCCGACAGGCTGCCGGTGGAGCAGGGCACCACCACCATGGCCGCCGGGGCGCTGGAGCCGGAGGCCGGCGGCGCCATCCAGTCGTCCTGGCCGAACACGCGGATCTGCCCGGGTGCGGCACCGGTGTACTCGGTGAGGAACGCCTGCATCGCCCGCGGCCGCGGCGGCAGGGCGACGTCGGTCTCGGTGGCCATCACCAGCTGCGCCGCCCTGGAGATCAGGAAGTGCACCTCGCGCTCCTCCTGCACCAGGCAGTCGAGCAGGCGCAGGCCGTACTGCGAACCTGACGCGCCAGTCATCGCCAGGGTGATGCGTTCCGGGCCGCTCATCGCCGTCTCTCCTTATTCGGCCAGCGCCTTGGCCAGCTTGCCGTGCAGGCCGCCGAAGCCGCCGTTGCTCATGATCACCACCTGGGTGCCCGGGGTGGCGCTGCCCTTGACCGCGGCGATGATGCCCTCCAGCGAGTCGCACACGGTGCTCGGCACCGTGGAGCCGGCCACCGTGGCGGCCAGGTCCCAGCCGAGGCTGGCCGGCGCGTACCAGATGGCGCGGTCGGCCTGGCTCACCGAGTCCGCCAGCCCCTCGCGGTGGGCGCCGAGCTTCATCGAGTTGGAGCGCGGCTCGATCACCGCGATGATCGGCGCGCTGCCGACGCGCTTGCGCAGGCCGTCGAGGGTGGTGGCGATGGCGGTCGGATGGTGGGCGAAGTCGTCATAGAGGGTGACGCCCCTGACCTCGGCGACCTTTTCCATGCGCCGCTTGACGCTCCTGAAGCTCGACAGCGCCGCGCAGCCCTGCGCCGGGGTGACGCCGACGTGGCGCGCCGCGGCCAGGGTGGCCAGGGCATTGGCGACGTTGTGGCGGCCGGTCAGCTCCCACTCCACCGTGCCCTGCACGGCGCCCTCGAACAGCACCTCGAAGCGCGAGCCGTCCTCGGCGAGCAGGTGGGCCTGCCACTGGCCGCCGTGGCCGGTGGTCTGCACCGGGGTCCAGCAGCCCATCTCCAGCACCCGGCCGAGCGCCTCCTCGGCGGCCGGACGGATGATCAGGCCCTCGCCCGGCACGGTGCGCACCAGGTGGTGGAACTGCCGCTCGATGGCCGCCAGATCCGGGAAGATGTCCGCGTGGTCGAATTCGAGGTTGTTGAGGATGGCGGTGCGCGGCCGGTAGTGGACGAACTTGCTGCGCTTGTCGAAGAAGGCGCTGTCGTACTCGTCGGCCTCGACCACGAAGAACGGCGTGCCGCCCAGGCGCGCCGACACGCCGAAGTTCTGCGGCACCCCGCCGATCAGGAAGCCCGGGCTCATCCCGGCGTCCTCCAGCACCCAGGCCAGCATGCTGCTGGTGGTGGTCTTGCCGTGGGTGCCGGCCACCGCCAGCACCCAGCGCCCCTGCAGCACGTGGTCGGCCAGCCACTGCGGGCCGCTGACGTAGGGCAGGCCGGCGTTGAGCACGTGCTCCACCGCCGGGTTGCCGCGCGACAGGGCGTTGCCGATCACCACCAGGTCCGGCGCCGGGTCGAGGTGCGCCGGATCGTAGCCCTGCATGAGTTCGATGCCCTGGGCCTCGAGCTGGGTGCTCATCGGCGGGTAGACGTTGGCGTCGGAGCCGGTGACGCGGTGGCCGAGTTCCTTGGCCAGCACCGCCAGCGAGCCCATGAAGGTGCCGCAGATGCCGAGAATGTGGATATGCATGGGTGTCCTCGAATACGGGCGGGCAGGGCCCGGAAAACTGTCGCGCAGGTTAGCACAGCCCCCGGTGGACCACAGGCGCGGCCGGCAATTCCGCGAACCACTGCCTTGCCCCCGCGGCGCCGGCGGGCCACCCTTGCCGGCATGCGCAACCGACCCGAGGACCGTCCGATGACGGCACGCCCGCCCCGCTGGCGCCGCACCCTGCGCCGGATGGCGCTCGCCCTGCCGCTCGCCGCGCTGGCTGCCGCACTGGCCGCGGCCGGCTACGCCTGGCAGTGGTGGCTGCAGGTGCAGCAGGAACAGGGCATCGTCGGCCTCGACTGGCACGGGCTGCAGGTGTCCCGCCACGGCCTGCGCCTCGAACGCCTGGAGCTGCAGCAGCTGGCCGCCGACGGCCGCCGCCTGCAGCTCGCCGCCGACACCGTGCAGCTCGACTGGCGGCTGCAGCGCACCGCGTCATACCTCGAACGCCTGCACGTCGCGCATCTGCAGCTCGACTGGCAGGCGCCGGCCGCGCCCGGCGGCGAGGCCAGCCGCCTGCCCAGCGCCGACGCGCTGGCCGGCCTGCTCGCCTGGCTGCCGCGCGAGCTGCAGGTGCAGCGCATCGATGCCCGCCTGCCCTGCCCCGCCGCTCCCTGCCGGCTGCGCGGCAGCCTCGCCCTGCAGCAGCCCGGCGCCGTCCTGCTGCCGGCCAGCCTGCGGCTGGACCTGGAGGAAGGCGAGCACCGCCTGCGGCTGGCCGGCAGCCTGGACGGCCGCGCGGACGACGCCCGCCTGCAGCTGGCGCTGGAACTGGACGGGCAGCCGCACCTCGCCCTCGCCGCCCGGCTCGGCGACGCGGCCGGCCAGCGCAGCCTGCAGGGCAGCCTGCAGCTGCCGCCGCGACCCCCGGCGCCCTGGCTGCGGCAGTGGCTGGCGTCGATGTTCGGCGCCGCCGCCGAGCCGCTGGCCCGCCTGCCGGACGACCTGCAGCTCGACGCCGACTGGACCCTGCAGCTGCCGGCCGGCTGGCGCCCGCAGGACGGCCTGCCGGCCGCGGCCAACCTGCAGCAGGCGCGCCTGCAGGCCCGGCTGCCGCGCCTGCGCCTGGAGTCGCTCGAACTGCACGAGGTCCGCGCCGACCTGGCGCTGGCCGGCCAGTGGCAGGAGGAGGCGCTGCAACTGGAGTTCGCGGCGGATGCGCACCTCGCCGCGCGCCGCCTGAGCGGCGCCGACGGCCTGCGCCTCGACGCCCCGCGCCTCGGGCTGGCCGGCCTGCAGCTGCGCCGCGAGGCGGACGGCAGCGTGCAGCTGGCCGGCCCGCTGAGCCTGCACGGCGCCCGCCTGCAGCAGGCCGCCCTGCAGCCGCAGGGCTGGCGCTGGCAGGGCCGCGTCGAGGCGAACGCGCAGGCGCTGCGTCTCGACGGCCGCCTGGACAACGACGCCGGCCTGGTGCTCGACCTGCAGCTGCAGCGCCCGGCCGACGGCAGCCTGGCTCTGCGCGGCCGCCTGGCGGAACTCGACCTGGCCGCCGGCAACCCGCTGGCCGCGACCCTGGCCGCCTGGCCGGCGCCGCTGGAACTGACCAGCGGCCACCTCGCCGCCCACGCCGACCTGCAGCTGCCCGCGGGCAAGGCCGCGCCGCGCGGCGAACTCGAGCTGCAGCTGAAGGCCGTCGGCGGCATCCTCGAGCGCAGCGAACTGCTCGGCCTGGACGGCCGCCTGCACGCCGAACTGCACGAGCGGCAGCTCGCCGTGGAGCTGCCCGCCCTGCGCCTGCAGCGCCTCAATCCGGGCATTCCCCTCGGCCCGTTGCAGCTGCGCGCCAGCTACCAGGCCGCGCAGGCGGCGCCGCTGGCCGGGCGCCTGCAGCTGTGGCAGGCCGAGGCCGGGCTGCTCGGCGGCCAGCTGGCGGCCGAGCCGGCGCGCCTCGACCTGGCCCGCCCGCCGCAGCGCCTCGCCGTGCAGGTCCGCGGCCTGGAACTGGCCGAACTGCTGCGGGTCTACCCCGCAGAGGGACTCTCCGGCCGCGGCACCCTGGACGGCCGCCTGCCGCTGCGCCTCGACGCCGAGGGCCTGCACATCGTCGAGGGACGGATCGCCGCGCGCGCCCCGGGCGGCGCGCTGCAGCTGCGCTCGGAGCGCATCCGCGCCTTCGCCCGCAGCAACCCCGCGTTGCAACTGGCCGCCACGGCGCTGGAGGATTTCCGCTACGATCGCCTGGAAAGCGAGGTCGACTACGCGCCCCGCGGCCAGCTGCTGCTGGCCCTGCGCCTGCACGGCCAGAACCCGGCGCTGGAGGGCGGCCGGCCGGTGAATCTCGCCATCAACCTGGAAGAGAACGTGCCCAGCCTGCTGACCAGCCTGCAGCTCTCCGGGCGGGTCAACGAAGCCATCCAGCGCCGCGTGCAGCAACAGCTGCAGCGGCGCGACTGACACGGGAGACCGCACCATGCGCCTGCGCCACCTCGCCACCCTCCTGACGGCGAGCCTGCTGCTCGGCCTGCTGGGCGCCTGCACCCCCACGGTGCAACTGGCCGCCCCCAAGGAGCCGATCAACATCAACCTCAACGTGAAGATCGAGCACGAGATCTACATCAAGGTGGACAAGGCGCTGGACAACATCCTCGACGAATCCAGCGGCCTGTTCTGAGGAGCCCGACATGACCCTTCCCAAGCGCATCGCCACCCTGCTGCTCGCCTTCGGCTTCAGCCTCTCGGCCCTGGCCCTCGACCTGCCCGGGGCGATGACCGCGCTGCCCGCCGCCAAGGCCGCCGGCCAGCTCGGCGAGCAGACCGACGGCTATCTCGGCGTGGTCGCTCCCGGCGGCCAGGCGGCCGAGATCGCCCGCCTGATCAACCAGGCGCGCCGCGCCGAGTACCAGCGCCTGGCCACCCAGAACGGCATCCGCCTGAGCGACGTCGAGGTCATGGCCGGCAAGAAGGCGGTGGAGAAGACCCCGCCCGGCCAGTTCATCCGCCTCGACGGCCAGTGGCGGCGCAAGTAGCCCGCCCCCCTCCCGCGAGGTGGCTCCGGGCCCCGCACCCCGGCGGCGATGGCTTACAATCGGCCATCGCCTGCCGCCCGAGGGAGTCTCTGCCGTGTTCTTCCGCAACTGGCGCCGCCGCCGTCTGCTCGCCCGCCATCCCCTCGACCCGCAACTGTGGGCCGCGGTGTGCGCCGACCTGCCGCTGCTCGCCGGCCTCGACGCCGGCGAGCGCCAGCGCCTCGGCGAGCTGTGCCTGCTGCTGCTCCACGACAAGCAGCTGACCTGCCTGCCCGGCGTCGAGCTGGACGATGCCGCGCGCCTGCGCCTGGCCGCCCAGGCCTGCCTGCCGCTGCTGCACCTGCCCGACCTCGACTGGTACCAGGGCTTCCACCAGTTGCTGCTGTATCCCGACGACTTCCTCAGCCCGCAGCGCCACCGCGACGAGGCCGGGGTCGAGCACGTCTGGGACGACGAGCGCAGCGGCGAGGCCTGGCAGCAGGGGCCGGTGATCCTCGCCTGGCCGGGGGTGCAGGCCAGCGGCACCCTGGACGGCTACAACCTGCCGATCCACGAGCTGGCGCACAAGCTGGACATGCTCAACGGCGACGCCAACGGCCTGCCGCCGCTGCACGCCGACATGCGCATCGCCGAATGGGCCGACGCCATGCAGCAGGCCTTCGATGCGCTGAACGCCGAACTGGACCGCGACCCCGACGCCGAGACCGCCATCGATCCCTACGCCGCCGAGAGCCCGGCCGAGTTCTTCGCCGTGGCCAGCGAGTACTTCTTCAGCGCCCCCGACCTGCTCGACGCCGCCTTCCCGGCGGTCTACGCGCAGTTGCGCCTGTTCTATCGCCAGGATCCGCTGGCGCGCCTGGGCGAGCGCCTGCAGGATCTGTCCGCGCCGAACGGGAGCGCCTGCCCGCACGGCCTGCCCGACAGCCGGGCACCGCGCCACTGACCCTCACGCCACCCCGAGCAGCCGACGCGGGTTCGGCGACTGCCCGCCCGAAGGAGCCCCAGATTGCCCAACCGCACGGCAGACCAACTCGCTCGCCCACAAGGCCAGTCCATCCCCCGCCTGCAGCGCCGGCTGCAGCGCCTGCTCGCCATCGGGGTGGCGGCCACCACCTGCCTGGTCGGCCTGGCCACCAGCCTGCCGATGTACCTCCAGCTGAGCAACAAGATCGACCTGCACGCCGAACTCGACGTGCAGGTCCGCGCGCTGGCCAGCAGCCATCTGCTCGAACACATGGCCGATACCGCCATGCAGCTCACCTCGCGCTCGGAAATCCGCCGCATGCTCGAGCGCTACAACGCCGGCGAGATCGAGCTCGCCGAGCTGCAGGCGTTCACCGCACCGCGCCTGCGCGAACCCCTGGCGCAGGCGGCGGACGTGCTCGGCCTGGTGCGCCTGGACGCCCGCGGGCAGCCGGTACTCGCCCTGCGCCAGCCCGTGCCCAGGGAGCACTGGCCGATCCCCGCCGCCGATGAGCAGCTGCCCCGCCTGGTGGGGCCGCTGCTGATCGGCGACACCCCGGTGCTGCTGGTCGGCGCCCCCATCCTCTCCCCCGACGGCCGCCGTGCCGGCACCGACATCGCCGCCTTCACCCTGGACAGGCTGCGCGACCTGCTGCCGATGACCGACGGGTACAGCGGCGACATGCAGATCCACCTGATCAACGTGGCCGAACGGCGCGCCGTGCATGTCCACGATGCCGACACCGCGCTGCTGGCGACGCCGGACTGGCATCCGCTGTTCGCGGCCCTGCGCCAGGCGAGCGACCTGCCGCTGCATGCCGTGCGGCTGCCCGAGCACGAGCGCCTCGGCGCCCTGGTCGCCTTCGCCCGCCCGCTGCCGGAGCACGGCGACTGGGCCATCGCCCTGCTCTCGCCGCGCGACGTGCTGTACGCCGGCGCCCGCGCGGAACTGCTCTGGCCGCTGCTCGGCATCCTCCTGCTGGGCCTCGCCGGCGGCGGGCTGATCTTCATGCTGGCGCGCCCGCTGCTGCAGCGCATGCTCGAGCAGTCGCAGAGCCTCGGCCTCGCGGCCAGCGTGTTCGAGCACAGCAACGAGGGCATCCTGCTGCTCGACGAGCGACAGCGCATCATCGGCCTCAACCCCGCCGGCAGCCGTCTGCTGCGCTGCCGGCTCGCCGAGCTGGAAGGCCGGCGCGCCTGCGAGGCCCTGCTGCTCGACACCAGCGAAGCGGACTGTGCCGCCATGTGGGCCCAGGTCAGCCGAACCGGCAGCTGGCAGAGCGAGGTCACCCTGCTGCGTGGCGACGGCGAGGCCTTCAGCGCCTGGCTGTCGCTGGCCGCGATCTACGACGAGCAGCGCCGGCCGAGCCACTTCACCGGCCTGTTCACCGACATCAGCGCCGCCAAGGAGGAGCAGGAACGCATCCTGCAGATGGCCTACCACGACCGCCTCACCGGGCTGCCCAACCGCAGCCTGGTTCGCGACCGCCTGACCCAGGCGCTGCGCCAGGCCAGGCGCCAGGGCAGCCTGCTGGCCGTGCTGTTCCTCGACCTCGACCGCTTCAAGCCGGTCAACGACACCTTCGGCCATGCCGTCGGCGACCTGCTGCTGCGCGCCGTCGCCGAGCGCCTGGCGCAGACCGTGCGCGACAGCGACACCGTGGCGCGCCTGGGCGGCGACGAGTTCCTGATCGTCCTCGAGGATCTCGACGACGTCGCCATGGCCGAACGGATCGCCGGCCGCCTGGTCGAGGCGCTGCAGCAGCCCTTCCCGATCGACGGCCACATGCTGCACATCGGCACCAGCATCGGCATCGCCCTGTATCCCGACGACGGCAGCGACGCCGCCGAACTGGTACGCAAGGCCGATGCCGCCATGTACCGGGCCAAGGACAACGGCCGCAACCGCTACGCCTTCCATGACCAGCGACAGCGGACCCTGACCGACTGACGCACGGCAGGCTGCGGCAACATGGCGCATCCGCCCGAATACGCCTATAATCCGCGCCAATTTTTGGCCCTGACCCTCGGAGTCACCCATGAGCTACAGCAAGATCCCGGCCGGCAAGGACCTGCCGAACGACATCTACGTCGCCATCGAGATCCCGGCCAATCACGCGCCGATCAAGTACGAGATCGATCACGACAGCGACTGCCTGTTCGTCGACCGCTTCATGGCCACCCCGATGTTCTACCCGGCCAACTACGGCTTCATCCCGCACACCCTGGCCGACGACGGCGACCCCCTCGACGTGCTGGTAGTGACCCCCTACCCGGTCGCGCCGGGCTCGGTGATCCGCGCCCGTCCGGTCGGCGTGCTGAACATGAGCGACGAGGCTGGCGGCGACGCCAAGCTGATCGCCGTACCGCACGACAAGCTGACCGTCCTGTACAAGGACGTGCAGAACTACACCGACCTGCCGGCCCTGCTGATCGAGCAGGTCAAGCACTTCTTCGAGAACTACAAGGATCTCGAGAAGGGCAAGTGGGTGAAGGTCGAAGGCTGGGGCGACGCCGAAGAGGCCCGCCAGCTGATTCTCAAGGCGGTGGCGGCTTACCAGAAGTAAGCCGGACCCGCTTCGGAAAGCCCGCCCACAAGGCGGGCTTTTTATTGCCTGTCGTTTTAAGCGGGATTTTCCTGTGCGACCCTTTCCGCTAATGTGTCGGGCTTCACAGCAGGACTCGTCCGCGCCATGCCCCTCGACCCCTTGCCCGGCCTCTTCGCGCTGCTCGGCCTGCTGCCGGCGGTCGGCGGCATCCTGCTGATCGCCCGCCAGCGCCGCCTGCGCCGCCGCCTGGCCGCCCTCGGTGCGGTGGCCGAGGCCTTCACCGCCGGCGACAGCCTGGCCCGCGCCGCGCCCGGCGAGGATTGCGCCGGCCAGTTGGCCCGGCACCTCAACCGCATGCTCGGCCAGCTCGCCGACGAGCGCCGCGCCCTGCAGGGCAGCGAGCAGCAGCTGCGCAGCCTGATCGAGGCCGCCCCGGTGGGCATGCTGGTGCTCGACGCCCAGGGCCGGGTCGACTCGGCCAACCCGGCCGCCGGGGCGCTGTTCGACTGCCCGCCGGCGACCCTGTGCGGGCGCCGGATCGACGAGCTGCTGATCGGCGACGGCTGGAGCCGGCTGCTCGCCCAGCCCAACCGCAACCTCGAATTCGCCGCCCGCCGCGGCACCGGCAGCTTCCCGCTGGAGGCTTCCTGCACGCCCTTCCAGCGCGGCGGCCAGCCGCTGCAGCTGCTGCTGGCGCGCGACATCGGCGACCGCAAGGCCGCCGAGAACCGCCTGCACTACCAGGCCCACTTCGACACCCTGACCGGCGCGGCCAACCGCACCCAGCTGCAGGCACGCATCGAACTCGGCCTGCAGTGCGGCGAGGCGCAGGCCCTGCTGTTCATCGACCTCGACCACTTCAAGCGGATCAACGACACCCTCGGCCACGAGATCGGCGACCAGCTGCTGTGCGCAGTGGCCGAGCGGCTGCGCCAGTGCGCGCCGCCCGGCGCCATGCTCGCCCGCCTCGGCGGCGACGAGTTCATCCTGCTGCTGCCCGGCGAACTCGCCGGCCAGGCCGACACCCTCGCCGAGCGCCTGCTGCAGGCCTTCCGCCAGCCGTTCCAGGTGCGCCAGTACGAGCTGTTCAGCAGCCCGAGCATCGGCATCGCCCACCAGCACGGCGGCCAGGCCAGCGCCGCGCAGCTGCTCAAGGAAGCCGACCTCGCCCTCTACCAGGCCAAGGGCCGCGGCCGCAACCGCCTGGCCCACTTCGACCGGCGCCTGGCCGAGGAGGCCGAGCAGCGCCACCGGCTGGAGGCCGAGCTGCGCAACGCCCTGACGCGCGGCGAGTTCGAGCTGTACTACCAGCCGCAGCTCGACCGCCAGGGCCGCCGGCACAGCTTCGAGGCGCTGCTGCGCTGGCGCTCGCCGCAACGCGGGCTGGTCAGCTCGGCGCAGTTCATGCCGGTGCTGGAGGAGACCGGGCTGATCCTCGACGCCACCCGCTGGATCTTCCGCCAGGCCTGCCGCCAACTGCGCCAGTGGCAGGACGAGGGGCGCGACTGGGGCATCGCGGTCAACCTGTCGCCGCTGGACTTCCGCCAGGCCGACCTGGCCGGCACGCTGCTGGCGATCCTCGCCGAGGAACGCCCGCCGGTGCAGCGCCTGGAGCTGGAGATCACCGAGACCACCCTGCTGGATGCCGACCAGCAGGTGCAGGACACCCTGCATGCCCTCAAGCAGGCCGGCCTGACCCTGTTCCTCGACGACTTCGGCACCGGCTACGCCTCGCTGGCCTACCTGCAGTTCTTCCCCTTCGACGGGGTGAAGATCGACCGCCAGTTCGTCAGCGGTCTGCCCGACTGCCGCCAGTCGGTGGCGCTGGTGCGCGGCATCCTGGTGATCGCCGAACAGCTCGGCATGCAGGTGGTCGCCGAGGGCGTGGAGAACCAGCGCCAGGCCGACTTCCTGCGCCGCAACGGCTGTCACCGCCTGCAGGGCTACCTGTTCGGCCGCCCGCAGCCGGCCGACGCCTGCGCCGCCGCGGAGTCGCCGGCCCGCGCCTGAGCCCGGCGCCGCTCTCCCCGCACCGCCGCTACCTGCTAAGCTGGTGCACCATTTTTGTGCGGAGCCCGCCATGCCCCTGTCCGACCTGATCCTGCTGCTGCTCGCCGGCCTGGCCGCCGGCGGCATGAACGCCCTGGCCGGCGGCGGCACCTTCTTCTCCTTCCCGGCACTGCTGGCCGCCGGCCTGCCGCCGGTCACCGCCAACGCCACCAACGCCGTGGCCCTGTGGCCAGCGAGCATCGCCGGGGCCTGGGCGGCGCGCGGTTCGCTGCGCCCGCTGGGCAGCTACCTGCGGCCGCTGCTCGCCGCCGGCCTCGCCGGCGGCCTGGGCGGCGGCCTGCTGCTGCTGGCCGGCGGCGACGAGGTATTCCGCGTGCTGATTCCCTGGCTGCTGCTGGCCGCCACTGCGCTGTTCGCCGCCAGCCCCTGGCTGAGCCGCCTGCTCGCCGCCCGCCGCGGCACCGCCAGCGCGGTGCCGCCGCACGGCCCGCTGTCGCTCGGCGCCCACTCGCTGGTATCGATCTACGGCGGCTACTTCGGCGCCGGCATGGGCATCCTGCAGCTGGCCGCCTTCGCCATCGAGGGCCACGCCCTGGCCCGCGCCAACGCGCTGAAGAACCTGATCTCGGCGGTGATCTACAGCGTCGCCAGCCTGACCTTCGTCGTCGCCGGCCGGGTCAGTTGGGCGGAACTGGCCGTGCTGCTCGCCGGCGCCACCCTCGGCGGCTACGCCGGCGGCGCGCTCGGCCAGCGCCTGCCGGCGCGCTGGCTGCGCGCCTTGGTGATCGTCGTCGGCAGCGGCATGACCCTCTACTACTTCTGGGCCACCTACGGGCGCTGAGCGGCCCATGGTGCGCACGGCGCACCCTACGCATCGCACCGTCTCCGTAGGGTGCGCCATGCGCACCGGGACAGGCGCCCCAGCCGCCTGGATGGCGTTTGCCCACACGCCGCGGCTCTGCTAGTGTCGCGCCCGTTTTTCCGCCGTCCGAGAGCGCCGCCATGGCCCGCAAGAAAACCGCCCCCGATTTCGAGCAGTCGCTGAGCGAGCTGCAGACCCTGGTCGAGCGCCTGGAGAGCGGCGAGCTGTCCCTCGAGGACTCGCTGGCCGCCTTCGAGCAGGGCATCCGCCTGACCCGCGAGTGCCAGGGTGCGCTGGGCCAGGCCGAGCAGAAGGTGCAGATCCTCCTCGGCCAGGACGGCCAGACCGCCCCCTTCGACGCGGAGGGCGAGGCGCAATGAGTCTCCAGCAGTACCAGGCCGCCTGCCAGGCACGCGTCGACGCCGCCCTCGACGCCCTGTTCGTCGCTCCCCGTCCCGAACTCGAGCGCCTCTACCGGGCCATGCGCTACAGCGTGATCAACGGCGGCAAGCGCGTGCGCCCGCTGCTCGCCTACGCCGCCTGCGAGACCCTCGGCGGCGCGGCCGAACGGGCCGACGGCGCGGCCTGCGCGGTGGAGCTGATCCATGCCTACTCGCTGGTCCACGACGACCTGCCGGCGATGGACGACGACGAGCTGCGCCGCGGCCAGCCGACCACCCACATCGCCTTCGACGAGGCCTGCGCCATCCTCGCCGGCGACGGCCTGCAGGCGCTGGCCTTCGAGGTGCTCGCCGACGCCGGGCGCAACCCCGCCGATGCCGCCACCCGCCTGGACATGGTCGTCAGCCTGGCCCGCGCCGCCGGACCGGCCGGCATGGTCGGCGGCCAGGCCATCGACCTCGGCTCGGTCGGCGTGCAGCTCGACCAGACCGCCCTGGAGACCATGCACCGGCACAAGACCGGTGCGCTGATCGAGGCCAGCGTGCGCCTCGGCGCCCTGGCCAGCGGCGGCAGCGACGCCAGCAGCCTCGCCGCGCTGCAGGACTACGCCCGCGCCATCGGCCTGGCCTTCCAGGTGCAGGACGACATCCTCGACGTGGAGAGCGACACCGCCACCCTGGGCAAGACCCAGGGCAAGGACCAGGCCCACGACAAGCCGACCTACCCGGCGCTGCTCGGCCTCGACGCCGCCAAGGCCTACGCCCTGGAACTGCGCGATCTGGCGCTGGCGGCCCTGCAGCCATTCGACGAGCGCGCCGACGCCCTGCGCCAGCTGGCCTGCTACATAGTCGCACGCACGCACTGAGTTCCCCGGTCCGGACCCGGCCGCCACGGCGGAAAATCGCGGCGCGAATTTTCCACGGGGTGGCCATCCCCCCTGCGCCGGCTCCACTCGACCTTCGCTTGCTTGGGCACCCCGGCCGCTTCGGGTAAACTCGCCCATCTTTTTCCGACTGCCGAACCCGTCCGATGCCCAAGACGCTGCACGAGTTTCCCCGCCAGCGGCCCGACACGCCCCTGCTCGACCGCATCGACAGCCCCGCCGCGCTGCGCGACCTCAGCGAGGCCGAGCTGGACACCCTGGCCGACGAGCTGCGCCAGTACCTGCTCTACACGGTGGGGCGTACCGGCGGGCACTTCGGCGCCGGTCTGGGCGTGGTCGAGCTGACCATCGCCCTGCACCACGTCTACCACACCCCCGAGGACCGTCTGGTGTGGGACGTCGGCCACCAGGCCTACCCGCACAAGATCCTCACCGGCCGCCGCGAGCGGATGGCGACCCTGCGCCAGAAGGGCGGCCTGGCCGCCTTCCCGCGGCGCAGTGAGAGCGCGTACGACACCTTCGGCGTCGGCCACTCCAGCACCTCGATCAGCGCCGCGCTGGGCATGGCCCTGGCCAACCGTCTGCAGGGCAGCGAGCGGCGCACCGTGGCGGTGATCGGCGACGGCGCACTGACCGCCGGCATGGCCTTCGAGGCGCTCAACCACGCCTCGGAAACCGCCGCCGACATGCTGGTGGTGCTCAACGACAACGACATGTCGATCTCGCGCAACGTCGGCGGCCTGAACAACTACCTGACCAAGATCCTCTCCAGCCGCACCTACGCCAGCATGCGCGAGGGCAGCAAGAAGATCCTCTCGCGCATCCCCGGCGCCTGGGAGATCGCCCGCCGCACCGAGGAGCACGCCAAGGGCATGCTGGTGCCCGGCACCCTGTTCGAGGAGCTGGGCTGGAACTACATCGGCCCCATCGACGGCCACGACCTGCCGACCCTGATCGCCACCCTGCGCAAGATGCGCGAACTCAAGGGCCCGCAGTTCCTCCACGTGGTGACCAAGAAGGGCAAGGGCTTCGCCCCGGCCGAGGAAGACCCGATCGGCTATCACGCCATCGGCAAGCTGGAGGTCGGCAGCAGCGCCGCGCCCAAGGCCAGCGGACCGAAATACTGCGAGGTGTTCGGCCAGTGGCTGTGCGACATGGCGGCCGTCGACGAGCGCCTGATCGGCATCACCCCGGCGATGAAGGAAGGCTCCGACCTGGTGGCCTTCGCCGAGCGCTTCCCGGAACGCTACTTCGACGTCGCCATCGCCGAGCAGCACGCGGTGACCCTCGCCGCCGGCCTGGCCTGCGAGGGCGCCAAGCCGGTGGTGGCGATCTACTCGACCTTCCTGCAGCGCGCCTACGACCAGCTGATCCACGACGTCGCGGTACAGGACCTCGACGTGCTGTTCGCCATCGACCGCGCCGGCCTGGTCGGCGAGGACGGCCCGACCCACGCCGGCAGCTTCGACCTCTCCTACCTGCGCTGCATCCCCGACATGGTCGTCATGACCCCCAGCGACGAGAACGAGCTGCGCCTGCTGCTGACCACCGGCTACCGGCATGTCGGCCCGGCGGCGGTACGCTACCCGCGCGGCAGCGGCCCCAACGCTCCGATCTCTCCGGCGCTGGAGGCAGTCGAGATCGGCAAGGGCGTGGTCCGTCGTCACGGCGCCGGCCAGGTCGCCCTGCTGGTGTTCGGCGTGCAGCTGGCCGCCGCGCTGGAGGTGGCCGAGAAGCTCGATGCCACGGTGGTCGACATGCGCTTCGTCAAGCCGCTCGACGCCGCACTGATACGCGAGCTGGCCGCCAGCCACGCGCTGCTGGTGAGCGTCGAGGAGAACGCGGTGATGGGCGGCGCCGGCAGCGCGGTGGCCGAATTCCTCGCCGCCGAGGGCATCGTCATGCCGCTGCTGCAGCTCGGCCTGCCCGACCGCTACGTCGAGCACGCCAAGCCGACCGAGATGCTCGCCGAATGCGGCCTGGATGCCGCCGGCATCGAGTCCGCGGTGCGCGCGCGCCTGGCGCTGCTTGAGAAAAACTCATCCCGAGTCGTCTGAAAGCTGCTTGAGTTTCACCACGCCGCGCACTAAGGTGCGCGGCGTTTTGCTTTTCGTCAGGGTGCGCAGGCTAGGGCCTGCGTTAAACGGGAAGCCGGTGCGTCCTCGGACAAGGCCGGCGCTGCCCCCGCAACGGTAATCGACCGCAGACCTCGGTCTGCACGCCCGTTCAACAGCCACTGGGAATGTCCCGGGAAGGCGAACCGGCGCGTCGACAGCCCGGAGACCGGCCCCGACGGATTCGACAGGTGTTGCGGAGGGCCGCACCGTCAGTCGCGCGCCCGTCCTGTGGGCGCGTTTCTGTCTTCTGCCCTCCTCGAAAGTCTGCCTTCACTTTTGAGGATTTCCTGATGAAGCTTTCCCGTCTGGCGCTGGCCGTGGCCCTCGCCCCGAGCCTGACCCTGGCCGCCGAGCCGGCCAGCGACGACATCGCGCCCCTGGTCATCACCCGCGCCACTCCGCTGGAGCAGCCGGCGCCGGCCAGCGTGCGGGTGATCAAGCGCGCCGAGATCGAGCGCAGCGGCGCCCACAACCTGATCGACGTGCTGCGCGGCCAGGCCGGCGTGCAGCTGCGCGACATCATCGGCGACGGCAGCCGCGCCACGCCCAGCCTGCGCGGCTTCGGCGAGAACGCGGTGAACAACACGCTGATCCTGGTCGACGGCCGCCGCCTCAACCAGCCGGCGATGGCCGGCGCCGACCTCAACAGCGTGCCGCTGGCCAACATCGAGCGCATCGAGATCCTGCGCGGCGCCGGCACCGTGCTGTACGGCGACCAGGCGGTCGGCGGGGTGATCAACATCGTCACCCGCACGCCGCGGCGCAACGAGGCCTACGTGGAGACCAGCCGCGGCAGCCACGACCTGGAAGCCTATCGCGGCCATGTCTTCCAGCAGCTCGGCGGCGGCTTCTCGGTGTACGCCAGCGGCGAGGCCCGCCACACCGACAACTACCGCGACCACAACGCCGCCGACTACGGCAACGCCTTCGGCCGCCTGCGCTACGACCACGCCCGCGGCTGGGCGCTGTACGAGTACCAGACGGTGGACGACGAGCTGCTCTATCCGGGCGCGCTGAGCCTCGCCCAACGCCGCAGCGACCGCAAGCAGAGCCAGTCCACGGACTGGAACGACAGCAATACCCAGGTGCACCGCTTCGCCGTCGAGCAGCGCCTCGACGAGATCTGGACCGCCAACTTCGACTACAGCCACAGCGACCAGGATGGCGTGGGCTCGTTCTTCGGAGGCGGCTTCAGCCAAGGCACTCGCATCGAAAGCTTCAGCCCGCGCCTGACCGCCCGCTGGGACACGGCGCGCGGCCACAGCGAATGGCTGCTGGGCCACGACCACATCACCAGCGACTACCAGGCCTCCTGGGGCAGCGACTTCCGCCAGACCCTGCGCGACTGGTACACCCAATTCAGCCAGCCGCTCGGCCACGACCTGACGCTGAGCCTCGGCTACCGCGCCAGCGAGGCCGAGGACCGCGACCACAGCGCCGGCAGCAACCACACCGACCGCGAGGGCAGCAGCAGCGTCGGCCTGTCCTGGCAGGCCGACGCGCAGACCCGCGTGTTCCTCAAGCGCGAGGACGTGCTGCGCTGGGCCAACGTCGACGAGAACGGCTTCGTCGGCCCCGGCGTCGAGTTCCTCAAGCCGCAGACCGGCGCATCCTGGGAAGGCGGCGTGGAATGGGACGACGGCGCGCAGCGCTACCAGCTGAGCGTCTACCGCCTCGATCTGGACGACGAGCTGATGTACGACGCCACGGCCACGGGCCCCTTCGGTCCCGGCACCGGCGCCAACGTCAACCTGGACAAGACCCGCCGCGATGGCCTGCTGCTCGAGGCCCGCCGCCAGCTGACCGAGCGCCTCGCCCTCGGCGGCCAGTACAGCTTCACCGACTCCGAGTACCGCACCGGCCCCTTCGCGGGCAACGAGGTGCCCGGCGTATCGCGCCACAGCGCCAGCGCCCACCTCGACTACCTGCTCCTGCCGGGACTCAACGGCCGCCTGGAGGCCCTGTACACCGGCGGCTACTACCTGTACAGCGACGACGCCCACAGCCAGCCGCGCGAGGGCGGCTACACCCTGCTCAACGCCGCACTGAGCTACGACTACCGCCAGCTCACCGCCAGGCTGCGGATCAACAACCTGACCGGCAAGCAGTACGACACCTATGCCAACCCCTTCGGCCGCTACCCGGCGCCGGAAGAGGACGTGCAGCTGAGCGTCGGCTACCGCTTCTGATCCGGACGCCGGAAACGACGAGGCCCCGCCTAAGCGGGGCCTCGTCGTTTCAGCCGCGCAGACTCAGCGCGCCCTGTCCAGCAGCTCGCACAGCTTCGCCGTGGCGGCGAGCATCTGGAAGCTGGGCCGCTCGATGCCCTCGTCCGGCACCTCCCACACCTGGCCACGGCGCACCGCGGTCAGTTGCGGCCAGGCCTGCCAGGCGCCGGCCTGGCCCGGCTCGCCGACCAGGATCACCGCCGGGTCGCGGGCCAGCACCGACTCGACGCCGACCTGCGGCGCCGGCAGGGCAAGGTCCTCGAACACGTTGCGCGCGCCGCACAGGCGCAGGGCGTCGCTGATGATCTGCCGGCCGCCGAGGGTGTACATGGGCCGGTCCCACACTTGGTAGAACACTGCCAGCGGCGCGCTGCCCGCGTAGCGCGCCCGCAGCGCGGCGATGCCTGCGCGCATGCGCGCGGCGAGGCGCTCGCCCTCCGCGCCATGGCCGACCGCGGCGCCGATCGCCGCCAGTTGGCCGGCCAACTCGTCGAGGTCGTGCGGCTGCGCCTCGATCAGCGGGATGCCGAGGGTCCTGAGCTGCGCATGCATGGCCGGGCCGACGCTGTCCGGCCAGAGCAGGACCAGGTCCGGCTGCAGGCTGAGCAGCACCTCCAGGTTGAGCTGGCCGTGGCGGCCGAGGGATGGCAGGTGGGCCAGCGCCGGCAGGCGCGGGCCGCCGTCGAGCACGCCGACCAGACGCTCGGCGGCGCCCAGCTCGACCATGATCTCGCTGAGCGAGGGCGCCAGCGCCACCACCCGCCGCGCGTCCGGCTCCGTGGCCTGCGCCAGGGCGGCGCCGAGCAGCAGGACGGCGAGCAGCAGGCGGCGCATCAGCCGAGCTGGCGTGGCAGGCGATAGAGCAGCGCGATCACCAGGCTGGCGAACGCCAGCAGCAGCACCGGCACCGCGTGCAGGTCGGCCAGCCGGCCGACAGCGGCGATCCAGGCCGGCAGCAGGGCGCCGAGCAGGCCGTGGCGCTGGGTCCGGGCGAACACGGCCCAGGCCGCATCCTCATCGGGAGTGTCGAGGGCGCGGGCGGTGGCGATCAGGCCATGCTTGAAGCGGCGGAACAGCGGCAGGCCGACGAACATCGACAGCAGCGCGGCGACGAACAGCGGCATGGCCAGGCTGTCCGGCAGCAGCGCACGCTCCGGGCCGAAGGCGCCGAGCAGGATCAGCGGCAGCCAGGCCAGGGCCAGCATGCCCCACCAGCGGCGGGCGAACGCCGGCCGCTGCAGCGCCACCGCACTCATTCGCCTTCGTTCTCGGCCTGGTGCAGGTTGCCGAGCAGGTGGCCGAGCTTGCCGGCCTTGGTCGCCAGATAGTGCCTGTTGTGCGGGTTGAGGCCGCTGTGCAGCGGCACGCGCTCGGCCAGGCGGATGCCGTAGGTTTCCAGCGCCTTGAGCTTGCGCGGGTTGTTGGTCATCAGCTTGAGCTCGTGGATGCCGAGGTGGTCGAGCATCGGCCGGCACATGGCGTAGTCGCGCTGGTCGGCGCCGAAGCCCAGGCGCTCGTTGGCCTCGACGGTGTCGGCGCCGGCGTCCTGCAGCTCGTAGGCGCGGATCTTGTTGAGCAGGCCGATGCCGCGACCTTCCTGGCGCAGGTAGAGCAGCACGCCGCGGCCTTCGGCGGCGATGGCGCGCAGCGCCGCCTCGAGCTGGGCGCCGCAGTCGCAGCGCAGGCTGAACAGCGCATCGCCGGTCAGGCATTCGGAATGCAGGCGGCCGAGCACCGGGCGACCGTCGGCGACGTCGCCCAAGGTCAGGGCCACGTGCTCCTTGCCGGTGGCCTCATCGAGAAAGCCATGCATGGTGAACACGCCAAACGGGGTTGGCAGCTTCGAGGCGGCGACAAAGACGACGGACACCGGGACACTCCTGCGGGACGTAGGGCACCGATTGTAGCAGCAAGCATGGCCGAGGCGGCCAGTCGGGATTGGCCGCCGCCGTCGCCCGCCCGGCCCGCGCTCAGAGCTGCTCCAGGCAGCCCGCCAGGCCGGCGCCGAGGTTCTCCAGCAGGCGCTCGTAGCCGCCGGCCCCGGCCTCGAGGTCGAAGCCCAGCGCATCCAGTTCGGCGAGACGCACCGGCAGGCCGTCGCTGAGGGTCTGCGCCAGGCGCGGACGCAGCGGCGGCTCGCTGAACACGCAGCTCGGCCCGGCGGCCTTGAGCTGCTCGCGCATGGCGGCGACGTGGCGGGCGCCCGGCTGCACCTCGGCGCTCACCGCGAACACCCCGGCGTGCTGCAGGCCGTAGGCTTCCTCGAAGTAGTCGAAGGCCTCGTGGAAGACGAAGAACGGCTTGCCCTTGAGCGGCGCCATCCGCGCCCTGAGCTTGTCGTCGGTGGCGGCCAGGCGCTGCTCGAAGGCGGCCAGGTTGGACCGGTAGCGCGCGGCGTTGGCCGGGTCGACCCGGGCCAGGTCGGCGGCCATGCGCGCGGCGATCACCCGCGCGTTGGCCGGCAGCAGCCACAGGTGGGCGTCCAGCGTGCCGGGGCGATGGGCGTGGTCGTGGCCCTGGTCATCACGGGCGGCATGCCCGTCGTGTCCGTGCTCATCGTGTTCCCCGTGCGCGGCGTGCTCCTCGTCCGCGTGCCGGTGCTCCTCGCCGAAACGGCGCAGGTGCAGGCCGGACAGCGACTGCACGGCCAGGCTGGGCGCCTCGCGCCCTTCCAGCACGTGCGACAGGAACACTTCGAGGTCGGGGCCGATCCAGTAGACCAGCGCGGCCTCGTGCACCCGGCGGATATCCGAGGGACGCAGCGCGTAGTGGTGTGGCGAGGCGCCCGGCGGCAGCAGCACCTCGGGCGTGCCGGCGCCGTCCTGCACGGCGGCGGCGATCAGCTGCAGCGGCTTGATGCTGGTCAGCACGCGCACTTCGGCCAGCGCCGGGCTGGCCAGCAGGGCCGCCAGCAGGGCGGCGGGCAGCAAAGAAGACAGACGGGGCACGGGAAGCTCTCTCCGGGGAAACTGAATGGTTATATAATAACGTCCCTTTGCCCGGGAGTGTCGCCATGTCTTCCACGCCGCTGGCCTGCCATCCCCACGACCACAGCCACTGCGTGAGCGCGGCGCTGGCCGCCGCCGACGCCCTGTGCGCGCGCAGCGGCGCGCGCCTCACCGCCCTGCGCCGCCGTGTGCTCGAGCTGGTCTGGGCCAGCCACCAGCCGCTCGGCGCCTACGACATCCTCGGCGTGCTCAGCGCCGAGGACGGCCGCCGCGCCGCGCCGCCCACCGTGTACCGCGCGCTGGACTTCCTCCTCGAGCACGGCCTGATCCACCGCCTCGCCTCGCTCAACGCCTACATCGGCTGCAACCATCCGGGGCACAGCCACCAAGGCCACTTCCTGATCTGCCGCCAGTGCAACGCCGCCATCGAGGTGGAGCAGCCGGCCATCGGCGCGGCCATCCAGGCCGCGGCCACCGAGGTGGGCTTCGCCGTGGAGGGGCAGATGGTCGAGGTGGTCGGCCTGTGCGCGCGCTGCCGGGAGGCGGCATGAGCGAGGCGCTGCTCCGCCTCGACGGGGTCGGCGTCGAGTTCGCCGGCAACGCCGTGCTGCAGGACGTGCAGCTGGAGCTGAAGTCCGGCGAGATCGTCACCCTGATCGGCCCCAACGGCGCCGGCAAGACCACCCTGGTGCGCGTGGTGCTCGGCCTGCTCGCCCCGCACACGGGCAGCCTGTGGCGGCGCGAGCGGCTGCGCATCGGCTACATGCCGCAGAAGCTGCACGTCGAGCCGACCCTGCCGCTGTCGGTGCTGCGCTTCCTGCGCCTGGTGCCGGGAGTCGACCGCGCCCGCGCCCTGGAGGCGCTCGGCGAGGTGGGCGCGGCCAAGGTGATCGACAGCCCGCTGCAGAAGATCTCCGGCGGCGAACTGCAGCGCGTGCTGCTGGCCCGCGCCCTGCTGCGCAAGCCCGAGCTGCTGGTGCTCGACGAGCCGGTGCAGGGCGTCGACATCGCCGGGCAGAGCGAGCTGTACCGCCTGATCGGCCGCCTGCGCCAGCGCTACGGCTGCGGCGTGCTGATGGTCTCCCACGACCTGCACCTGGTGATGAGCGCCACCGACCGGGTGGTCTGCCTGAACCACCATGTGTGCTGCTCCGGGCATCCCGAGCAGGTCAGCAGCGACCCGGTGTTCCGCGAGCTGTTCGGCAACGACGCGCGCAACCTGGCGATCTACCACCACCAGCACGACCACCAGCACGACCTGCACGGCAGCGTGGTGCTGCCCAGGCAACCCCACGTCCACGGCCCCCACTGCAAGCACTGACATGCCCGAATTCCTGCTCAACGCCCTGCTCGCCGGGCTCGCCCTGGCGCTGGTCGCCGGCCCGCTCGGCTCCTTCGTGGTCTGGCGGCGCATGGCCTACTTCGGCGACACCCTGGCCCACGCCGCGCTGCTCGGCGTGGCGCTGGGCTTCCTGCTCGACATCAGCCCGACCCTGGCGGTGACCGTCGGCTGCATCGTCCTCGCCGTGCTGCTGGTGGCCCTGCAGCAGCGCCAGCCGCTGGCCGCCGACACCCTGCTCGGCATCCTCGCCCACAGCACCCTGTCGCTCGGCCTGGTCACCGTCAGCCTGCTCGACGAGGTGCGCGTCGACCTGATGGCCTACCTGTTCGGCGACCTGCTGGCGGTGGGCACGGCGGACCTGCTGTGGATGGTCGCCGGCAGCGCGCTGGTGCTCGGCGTGCTGGCCTGGCTGTGGCGTCCGCTGTTGGCGCTCACCGTGCACGAGGAGCTGGCCCGGGTCGAAGGCCTGCCGGTCGGCGCCCTGCGCCTGGCACTGATGCTGCTGATCGCCGTGGTGATCGCCGTGGCGATGAAGATCGTCGGCGTGCTGCTGATCACCTCGCTGCTGATCATCCCCGCCGCCGCGGCGCAGCGTCATGCGCGCAGCCCCGAGCAGATGGCCGCCGGCGCCAGCCTGGTCGGCCTGCTCGCGGTGTGCGCCGGCCTGGCGCTATCCTGGTACCAGGACACCCCGGCCGGACCGTCCATCGTGGTCAGCGCCGCCGGCCTGTTCCTGCTGAGCTTCCTGCTGCCGCGCCGGGCGGTGTAGAATTGCCTACTTTCTGAACAGTCCGAGGCCTGAGCCATGACCCGTGCCCTTCGCTGCCTGCCGCTGCTCGCCCTGCTGCTGCTCGGCGCCTGCCAGAGCCTGCCGTGGAGCGAGGACGCGCGCGCCCAGGCCCGCGAGCGCCAGCAGTTCGAGCGCCTGCTCGGCGCCGGCGAACTGGAGGCCGCCGGAGTCACCCTCGGCCACCTGCGCGCCCGCGATGCGGCACAGGTCGAGCACTACCAGCGCCTGCTCGCCGACGCCTGGCTGCAGCGCAGCCAGCAGGCCCTCGAGCGCGGCGACCTGAACGCCGCCACCACCGCCCTGGCGCGGGCCCGCGCGCTGATGCCCAAGGCGCCGGCGCTGACCAACGGCCTGGGTGGCGCGCTGCAGCCGACGCCGCCGGCGGATGTCGGCGGCGAGATCGCCGAATAGAGACTCCCGTTCGATCAGCTATATCGATAGTCTTTCAAAGCATTTTCCGCACTAAAAGCGGGCCGCTAGACTCTGCCGCCAGGGCCCGTTCCCTCACCCACAAGGTTTTCCCGTGATCCACTTCGACAACGTCCACAAGGCGTACCGGGTCAATGGCCGCGACATTCCCGCCCTGCAGCCCACCTCCCTGCAGGTCGGCGCCGGCGAGATCTTCGGCCTGATCGGCCACTCCGGCGCCGGCAAGAGCACCCTGCTGCGCCTGATCAACCGCCTCGAGGAGCCCTCCGGCGGGCGCATCCTGATCGACGGCACCGACGCCACCGCCCTCGACGCCGCCGACCTGCGCCGCCTGCGCCAGCGCATCGGCATGATCTTCCAGCACTTCAACCTGCTGGCCTCGAAGACCGTCGCCGACAACGTCGCCCTGCCGCTCAGGCTGGCCGGCGAGCTGCCGGCCGCGGCCATCGACGCCCGCGTCGCCGAGCTGCTGGCCCGCGTCGGCCTCGCCGAGCACGCGCACAAGTACCCGGCGCAGCTCTCCGGCGGCCAGAAGCAGCGCGTCGGCATCGCCCGCGCGCTGGCCCTGGAGCCGAAGATCCTGCTGTGCGACGAGGCCACCAGCGCCCTCGACCCGCAGACCACCGGCCAGGTGCTGCAGCTGCTGGCCGAGATCAACCGCGAGCTGAAGCTGACCATCGTGCTGATCACCCACGAGATGGACGTGATCCGCCGCGTCTGCGACCGCGTGGCGGTGATGGACGGCGGGGTGATCGTCGAGCAGGGCGCGGTGGCCGACGTGTTCCTCCATCCGCAGCACCCGACCACCAAGCGCTTCGTGCTGGAGGACGAGCACGTCGACGCAGACGCCCAGCAGGACGACTTCGCCCACGTGCCCGGGCGCATCCTGCGCCTGACCTTCCGCGGCGAGGCCACCTACGCCCCGCTGCTCGGCCAGGTCGCGCGCGACACCGGGGTCGACTACAGCATCCTCGCCGGACGCATCGACCGCATCCGCGAGACCCCCTACGGCCAGCTGACCCTGGCCCTCACCGGCGGCGACCTGGACGCCGCCCTGGCGCGCCTCGATGCCGCCGACGTGCATGTCGAGGTACTGCGCTGATGCTGGAGAAACTGCTGCCCAACGTGTTCTGGCCGGAGATCTGGCAGGCCAGCCTCGATACCCTGGCGATGCTCGGCGGATCCTTGCTGTTCACCGTGCTGCTCGGCCTGCCGCTCGGCGTGCTGCTGTTCCTCAGCGGCCCGCGCCAGCTGTTCGACAACCCGCCGCTGTACCGCCTGCTGTCGCTGGTGGTCAACGTGCTGCGCTCGGTGCCCTTCGTCATCCTGCTGATCCTGATGATCCCGCTGACCGAGCTGATCGTCGGCACCTCGCTGGGCGCCGTCGGCGCCATCCCGCCGCTGGTGGTCGGCGCCACCCCGCTGTTCGCCCGCCTGGCCGAGACCGCGTTGCGCGAGGTCGACCGCGGCATCATCGAGGCGACCCAGGCGATGGGCGCCAGCACCCGGCAGATCATCCTCGCCGCGCTGCTGCCCGAGGCGCGCCCCGGCCTGCTCGCCGCGGTCACCGTCACCGCCATCACCCTGGTGTCCTACACCGCCATGTCCGGCCTGATCGGCGGCGGCGGCCTCGGCGATCTCGCCGTGCGCTACGGTTACCAGCGCTACCAGCCCGACGTCATGGCGGTCACCGTGATCCTCCTGCTGGTGCTGGTGCAGGTGCTGCAGAGCGCCGGCGACCGCCTGGTGATGCGCTTCTCGCGCAAGTAATCCGACCGGGCCGGCCATCCGCCGGCCCGGCGTTCCATCCCACAAGGAGCTCAACAATGAAAAAACTGCTGGCTGCCGCGACCCTGTTCGCCGCCTTCTCCGCCACCGCCCAGGCGCAGACCCTCAACGTCGCCGCCACCCCGGTGCCGCACGCGGAGATCCTCGAAGTGGTCAAGCCGATGCTGGCCAAGCAGGGGGTGGAACTGAAGGTGCGCGTGTTCACCGACTACGTGCAGCCCAACCTGCAGGTGCAGCAGGGCAACCTCGACGCCAACTTCTTCCAGCACCAGCC
Organism: Pseudomonas sp. AN-1; assembly: GCF_034057115.1. NCBI lineage: Bacteria > Pseudomonadati > Pseudomonadota > Gammaproteobacteria > Pseudomonadales > Pseudomonadaceae > Pseudomonas > Pseudomonas sp. AN-1. The sequence goes on from NZ_CP139195.1 coordinate 2,951,045, forward strand.
CTACCTCGACGAGTTCAACGCCAGCCGCAAGACCTCGCTGGTCAGCGTGACCGGCGTGCACATCGAGCCGTTCGGCGCCTACTCCAGCAAGTTCAAGAAGCTCGACGAGCTGCCCGAGGGCGCCAGCGTGGCCATCCCCAACGACGCCACCAACGGCGGCCGTGCCCTGCTGCTGCTGGCCAAGGCCGGGGTGATCACCCTCAAGGACGGCGCCGGCATCACCGCCACGCCCAAGGACATCGCCGCCAATCCGAAGCAGATCCAGGTGCGCGAACTGGAAGCGGCCACCCTGCCGCGCGTGCTCAAGCAGGTCGACCTGGCGCTGATCAACACCAACTACGCCCTGGAAGCCGGCCTGACCCCGACCAAGGACGCCCTGGCCATCGAGGGCAACGACTCGCCCTACGTCAACATCCTGGTCAGCCGTGCCGACAACAAGGACAGCGAAGCCATGCAGAAGCTGGCCAAGGCCCTGCACAGCGACGAGGTGAAGGCCTTCATCGCCGACAAGTACAAGGGCGCGGTGGTGCCGGCGTTCTGAGCGCCGCCTAGGCAGCCCCTGCAATGAACGAAGCCCCCGCACCTGCGGGGGCTTCGCGTTTGTGGCCTGAACCGACCGAAGTCCTCAGCCCTGAGGCGCGGCCTGCGGATACAGGCCATGCACCCGCGCGAACAGCCGCGTCAGGCCGAGCAGGGCATCGATGTTCGGTGTCTCGACGCCCACGCGCCGGCCGATCTCCTGCACCGCGCCGACGATGCCGTCCAGCTCGATGGCGCGTCCCGCCTCGGCGTCCTGCAGCATCGAGGTCTTGAACGCGCCCAGCTTGCGGGTCACCGCATGGCGCTCGTCGGGGCTCTGGGTCACCTCGCAGCCGATCAGCCGGCCGATGGCGGCCGCCTCGCGCATAGCCGCCGAGCAGAACTGGCGCACCAGCTCGTCGTCCAGCAGGCGATCGATGGTGGCGCCGGTGATCGCCGAGACCGGATTCATGGTCAGGTTGCCCCACAGCTTGTACCAGATGTCGTAGCGGATATCGGCACTGACGGTGACGGCGAAGCCGGCCCTTTCCAGCAAACCGGCCAGTTGCTGCACCCGCGCGGAGGCGCCGCCGGCCGGCTCGCCGACGATCAGCCCGTTGCCCATCACGTGGCGCACCAGCCCCGGTTCCGGAGCGGTGCAGCTGGCGTGCACCACGCAGCCGACGACCCGCTCCAGCGGGATGGTCCGCGCGATGGCGCCGCTCGGATCGACGCTGGCCAGCGGCGCCTCGAAGCCCGGCAGGCCCTGGCAGAACCACCAGGGCACACCGTTCATCGCCGGCAGCACCAGCGTCTCGGGCCCGATCAGCGGCGCGAGGCGCGGCGCCAGATCGGCCAGTGCCTGACCCTTGACCGCGATGATCAGCAGATCCTGCACGCCGAGCGCCTCGGCCTGCTCCTCGGCCGCCGCCAGCGGCGCCTGCAGCAGGCCCTCGCCGGTTTGCAGGCGCCAGCCGTGGCGGCGCAGCGCCTCCAGGGTGGCGCCGCGCGCCAGGGCGCTGACGCTGGCGCCCGCCGCGGCGAGCTTGCTGCCGAGGAAACCGCCGATCGCGCCGGCGCCGACAATACAGACCTTCATGCTCGATTCTCCTGTGAGGCCCGGGGAGGGCTCATCTGAACGCCCATTGAAGAACTCCGCGAAGCGTCCAGACAAGACCTTGGCCGAAAATCCGGAGCAATCGCGTGGCGTAGGGGCGAATTTATTCGCCAAGCAGGCCGATGGCCTGCCCTTGATGGCTCCGGGGGTGCTTCGCGCCCCTTGGCGAATGAATTCGCCCCTACAAGAGCGGCTCGTCGCCGCTCAGTGGCGATAGCTCGGATCGACGCGCTCGATCAGCCGGGTGAACGCGCAGAAGGCATCCTCGCCGGCGCCGTACTTCGGATCGAAGTTCAGCGAGTCGGCCACGCACTTGCGCAGCACCTGCTCGGGGATCATCCGCGCCTTGCCCATCGAGCGGGTCGCCAGCTGCACCTCGCAGGCGCGCTGCACCAGCCACATCAGCGAGAAGGCCTGCGCCAGGGTCGCGCCGATGACCACCGGGCCGTGGTTGCGCAGCAGCAGCACCGGCTTGCCCTGGGCACTGTCGAGGATGCGTTCGCCCTCGCCGGCATGCACGGTGATGCCCTCGAACTCGTGGTAGGCGATCTTGCCGAACAGCTGCGCGGCGTAGAAGTTGCTGAACTCCAGGCCTTCCTCCAGGCAGCAGACGCCCATGGTCGGCGTGGTGTGCACGTGCATCACGCAGTGGCCATCGGCCACCCGATCGTGGATCACCCCGTGGAAGGTGAAGCCGGCCGGGTTGATCGGCCAGTCCGAGTGGCCGATGACGTTGCCCTGCACGTCGACCTTGACCAGGTTCGAGGCGCACACCTCGGAGTAGTGCAGGCCGAAGGGATTGGTCAGGAAGTGCTTGTCCGGGCCCGGCACGCGCAGGGAGATGTGGTTGTAGATCGACTCGGACCAGCCGAGATGGTCGAAGATCCGGTAGGCGGCGGCCAGTTTGACCCGCGCCTGCCACTCCGCTTCACTGAAGCGCTGCGGACGCTCGTAGTAGTTGTTGCTCATGCTTCTCTCCTCCTGAAAGGGTCTTGTCGGGGGTTCAGCGCGCAGCCTGGGCCTGCGCCGTCAGGGCGCGCGCGGCGTCGAGCAGCGCCTGGCCGTCGATGCCCTTGGCCGCCGCCTCGGCGACCCACTGCTGCTCGACCGGGCGCAGGCGCTCGAGCACCTGGCGGTAGTCGTCCTCGGCCAGGCGATGGACCTCGTGGCCCTCCTTGATGACCTTCTGCCGCGTCGCCTCGCCGGCCTCGTCCCACACCCGGCCGAAGCGCTCGACCAGGGCCAGCCCGCTGTGCTGGTCGACGATCGCGCGCAGGTCGGCCGGCAGGCGGTCGTAGGTGCGCTGGTTCATCAGCATCGCCAGCACGGTGGCGCCCAGCACCGGCTGGTCGGCAGGGGTGTCGAGGTGGTGACGGGTGATCTCGTCCATCTTGGTCGGCGCCAGCACCTCCCAGACCGCCGAGGCGCCATCCACCACGCCCTTGGACAGCGACTCGGTGACCAGCGCCGGCGGCATCGCCACCGGCACCACGCCGAGCGCCTCGAGGGTGCGCGAGATGGTGCGGTTGGGCGCGCGCAGGCGCAGGCCCTGCAGGTCGGCCGAGCTGCGCAGCGGGCGGCTGGTGGTGTGCAGGTTCATGCCGCCGTCGCCGTGCAGGGCGAGCACCTTGTAGGCCGCGTACTCGTCGGTCAGCTGCTGCTGGTAGAAATTCCAGATCACCCGCCCGGCGGCCAGACCGCCCTGCGGCAGCACGCCCGGCAGCTCCAGTGCCTCGGTCTTCGGGAAGCGCCCGGCGGCATAGCCCGGCGCCGTCCACACCACGTCGGCCACCCCCTGGCGGACCTGGTCGGCCAGCTTGGCCGGGGTGCCGCCCAGCTGCATGGACGGATAGATCTGGCAGACCAGGCGGCCGGCCGAGGCCTGCTCGAGTTCGTCGCACCAGGGCTGGATGACCTTCTGCTGGGCGCTGGAGGTACTGGGCAGGAAATGCGCGACCTTGAGGGTGACGGGAGCGGCCAGGGCGGAACCGGCCGCGCAGGACAGCGCCAGGGACACGGCCAGGCGCGTGAGCACGGGCTTCATGGGGAACCTCGCAGATTGTTGTTCTTGTAGGCGCCGCGCGGGGCGCGGCGGTCAGGCAGGCTTATCCTGGCCGACGAGTGCGAACAGGACTATCCGCATCCGGCCGGGGCTGTCCGGATCGGGCGGGAATCGCTCAGGGGCGGCGCAGGGTCGCCGAGGGCGCCTCGCCGAAGCGGCGCAGGTAGTCGCCGGCGAAGCGGCCGAGATGGCCGAAGCCCCAGTGCAGGGCGATGCTCGACACGCTCTCGTCGGCGCGGGCCTGCTGCAGGTGGCGGCGCACCGCCTGCAGGCGCTGCTCGTGCAGCCAGCGCATCGGCGTGGTCTGGCGGAACTGGCGGAAGCCCGCGGTGAGGCTGCGGATGCTGGTGCCGCTGGCCGCGGCGATGGCCGCGAGGGTCAGCGGCTCGCCGAGATTGGCGCGCATGAACTCCTCGGCGCGGCGCACATGGCGGGGCGCCGGCAACGGCGGGGCGGCCTGCGCCAGGTTCGCGTGGTTGTGCGGCTGCTCGGTGAGCAGCAGGAGCATCGCCATCTCCTCCAGCGGGCCGAGCAGCGCCGGCGCCGAGGACGTGCCCAACTGACTGGTCACCAGGCGCAGCAGTGCCAGCCAGCGCTCGTGCAGGGCGCTGTCCTGGGCGATGGCGGGATGGAAGTGCATCGGCCCGTGCAGGGGCCGCTCGTAGAGGCGCTCGAACAGGCGTTCGATGGCCGGGCGGCCGATGCGCAGGTTGAGACGCCAGCTGTCCGGGCTGAAGCGCTTGGTGACCGGCGCCTCCGGCGAGTCGACGACGATCAGCCCGGCGGCGCCCTGCACCTCGTCGGCGCGGGTGCGGACCTGCGAGTGGCCGCACAGCTGGGTGGTCACCAGCACGAAGTCGGTGGTCCAGGCCTGCTCCAGCTCGACCTCGGTGCCGAACGACAGGCAGCTCAGTTCCAGGCTGCCCAGCGGCTGACGCGCCAGGCGCATCTCGAAGGCCGCCGGGTCGCCGTGCAGGCGCATGCGGTGCGGGCTGTAACTCTCGTGCAGGCCGCTCGAGGCCTGCTCGAGGTCGCGGGTGCTCAGCCGCCACTGCGCCGCCTGGCGCAGCTGCTCGGCGCGCTGGCTCAGGCTGTCCAGCTCGGCGAGGGGCAGCGCGGGGGTGGCAGGGGGCGTCATGGGCGGCGAACTCCGGCGAACGTGCCTGCCATCTCTAGCACGCAGCCCGCCGCACGCCAAGCCGCCGGCCGTCGTGCCCTCAACCGAAGAACCAGTAGCACACGCCGATCGACGCCAGCACCCCGGCCAGGTCGGCGAGCAGCGCGCAGCCCACCGCATGGCGGGCGCGCTGGATGCCGACCGCGCCGAAGTACACGGCGAGCACATAGAAGGTGGTCTCGGTGCTGCCCTGCATGGTGGCGGCGACCAGCGCCGGGAAGCTGTCGACGCCGTGGCTCTGCATGGTCTCGATCAGCATGGCGCGCGCCGCGCTGCCGGAGAACGGCTTGACCAGCGCGGTGGGCAGGGCATCGACGAAGCGGGTGTCCCAGCCGAGCGCCTCGATCAGCCATCGGATGCCGTCGAGGCCGAACTCCAGCGCCCCGGAGGCGCGCAGCACACCCACCGCGCAGAGCATGGCGACCAGGTAGGGCAGCAGGTTTTTCGCCACCTCGAAGCCTTCCTTCGCTCCTTCCACGAACGCCTCGTACACCGGCACCCGCTTGAACGCGCCGAACAGCAGGAAGGCGAGGATCAGGCCGAACAGGGTCAGGTTGCCGAGCAGCGAGGACAGCGACGCCAGCGCCGTGGCCGACAGCCCGGCGAGGAAGGTCATGAATGCGCCCAGCGCCAAGGCGGCGCCACCCAGCCAGGCCAGCACCACCGGATCAAACAGGCGCAGGCGCTGCATGAAGGCCACCGACAGCAGGCCGGCGAGGGTCGAGGCGCTGGTGGCCAGCAGGATTGGCAGGAACACCAGGGTGGGGTCCGCGGCGCCCTGCTGCACGCGGTACATGAAGATCGACACCGGCAGCAGGGTCAGCGACGAGGCGTTGAGCACCAGGAACAGGATCTGCGCGTTGCTCGCCGTGGTCTGGCTGGGGTTGAGCTCCTGCAGGGCGCGCATGGCCTTGAGGCCGATGGGCGTCGCCGCGTTGTCCAGGCCCAGGGCGTTGGCGGTGAAGTTGAGGGTGATCAGGCCGAGCGCCGGATGGCCGGATGGCACCTCCGGCATCAGCCGGCGGAACAGCGGCGCCAGCAGCACGGCGAGGCGCTCGACCAGCCCGGCGCGCTCGGCGATGCGCAGGAAGCCCAGCCACAGGGTCAGGGTGCCGAACAGCACGATCATCACCTCGACCGACAGCTTGGCCATGGCGAACAGGCTCTCGACCATGGCGGCGAACACGCCGGCGTCGTCGCCGACCAGCCAGCGACCGAAGGCGGCGACGGCCGCGATGACGAAAAAGCCCAGCCACAGGCCGTTGAGCATGGTGAATCTCCCCCGGATCAGGCGACCGATGATAGCGGCCCGCAGCGGCCAGGGTCACCCGCCCAGCGCCAGCCCGGCGCCAGGGCGCGGGTCCGGCCGCCCCGGCGCAAAGACCTTGCGTTCCGTGCGTGGTCGGTCCCCCGACACTGTGGCACCATCGCCCCACTGGATGCGGAGAGTCCCTCATGGCCAAGCTGGCGCGCACGCCGTTCATTCGTCTGGTGACGCTGACCTACTGCCTGCTGGGACTCGGCTGGATATTCCTGTCCGACAACCTGCTGGCGCTGTTCACCGACCGCGACGCCCTCCTGCTCGCCTCGAGCTGGAAGGGCGGACTGTTCGTGCTGACCACCACAGTGCTGCTGTACCTCGCCCTGCGCGCGGTGCCATCGCCGACGGCCGATGGCGTCGCCGCGCAGCTCGACCGCCTGGCCGTCGCCGCGACGCCACGGCGGCGGGGCTGCGTCGCCTGCCTGTTCGCCGTGGCCCTCACCCTGGCCACCCTGGGCCTGCGGCAGAGCCTCGACGGCCTGCTCGACGGCCGCCCGCTGATGATCCTGTTCATCCTGCCGGTCGCCCTCAGCGCCCTGCTCGGCGGCCTGCGCTCCGGCCTGCTGGCCACCCTGACTGCCGCGCTCGGCATGGCCTTCCTGTTCCTCGCCCCGACTGGCGAACCGGCCGTCGACTCCCAGGCCGAGCGCCTGCAGCTGTTCTTCTTCGTGCTGATCGGCGCCGCGCTCAGCGTGATCATCGAGCAGCTCAGACGCACCCGCGAGGGCCTGGACTTCAACCGCCGCCTGCTCGATGCCATCGTCTCCGGCAGCGACGACGCCATCTTCGTCAAGGACCGCGCCGGCCGCTACCTGCTCGGCAACCGGGCCGCCGCCGCCTTCGTCGGCCGCGCGCTCGACGACTTCGTCGGCAAGCGCGATGCCGAGCTGTTCTCGCCAGTCAGCGCCGAACTGATCGCCCGGCACGACGCCGAGGTGATCGCCAGCGGCCAGGTGCGCACCTGTGACGAGGCGCTGGAAAGCGAGCAGGGCCGCCGCCTGGTGTTCTCGGTCAGCAGGGGGCCGCTGCTCGACGAGACCGGCGCCGTCTCCGGGCTGTTCGGCATCGCCCGCGACATCACCGAGCGCCAGCGCATCGAGCTGGCCCAGCGCGAAGCGGCGGCGCTGTTCGAGTCCAGCTACGAGGGCATCATGGTCCTCGACGGCGAGCGACACATCGTCCGCGTCAATCCGGCGTTCACCCGGATCACCGGCTACAGCCCGGCCGAGGCGCTCGGCCAGCAGCCGGTGTGGCTGGCCGCCGACACCACCAGCAGCGACGACACCCCGTGGCGCAGCCTGCAGACGCAGGGCTTCTGGAGCGGCGAGGTGTGGAGCCGGCGCAAGAACGGCGAGCGCTACGCCCAGCTGCTGTCGCTGTCGGTGGTGCGCGACGACGACGGCAGCGTGCGCCACTACGTCGGGCTGTTCTCCGACATCAGCCCACTGAAGAACCACCAGGCCGAGCTGGACCGCGCGGCGCACTACGACCCGCTGACCGGCCTGCCCAACCGCCGCCTGCTCGGCGACCGCCTGGAGCAGGCCATCGCCCGCGCGGCGCGCTCCGGCAAGACCCTGGCGGTCTGCCAGTTCGACCTCGACGACTTCCGCCAGATCAACGAGCGCCACGGCCACGCCGCCGGCGACCAGCTGCTGCGCGCGGTGGCCGACAATCTGAAGGCGGCGCTGCGCGCCGACGATACCCTGGCCCATCTCGGCGGCGACAGCTTCGCCCTGCTGCTCACCGACATCGACGCCGCGCAGGGCTGCCCGGCGCTCCTCGACCGCGTGCAGGCGGCCATCGCCACCCCGCTGACCGTCGCCGGCAGCCAGTTGCACGCCACGGCGAGCATCGGCGTCAGCCTGTACCCCGAGGACAACGCCGACGGCGACACCCTGCTGCGCCATGCCGACCAGGCGATGTTCCTCGCCAAGGAAGCCGGCAAGAACCGCTTCCACCTGTTCGACCCGGAGAGTGACCGCAAGGCCCAGTGCCAGCGCCGCCAGCTGGAGCGCCTGCGCCTGGCCCTGGCGCGCGGCGAGTTCGTCCTCCACTACCAGCCCAAGGTCGACCTCGGCGATGGCCGGGTGATCGGCGTCGAGGCGCTGATCCGCTGGCAGGACCCCGAGCGCGGCCTGCTCGCCCCCGGCGCCTTCCTGCCCTACATCGAGGCCGTCGAGGCCATGGAGCGCGCGCTCGGCGACTGGGTGCTGGCCAGCGCCCTGGCGCAGCTCGAGCAGTGGCTGCACGCCGGCCTGCAGTTCAGCGTCAGCGTCAACATCAGCGCCCACCAGCTGATGCACGCCGATTTCGTCGACGACCTCCAGCGCCTGCTCGAGCGTCATCCGCAGGTGCCGCGCGAGCGCCTGGAGCTGGAGATCCTCGAGACCGCGGCGCTCACCGACCTGCCGCGCGCCATCGCCGTCATGCAGCGCTGCGCCGCGCTGGGCGTGCGCTTCGCCCTCGACGACTTCGGCACCGGCTACTCCTCGCTGACCTACCTGCGCAAGCTGCCGGTGGACACCCTGAAGATCGACCAGAGCTTCGTGCGCGACATGCTGGTCGACCCCGACGACCGCGCCATCGTCGACGGCGTGATCCGCCTGGCCGCCGCCTTCAACCGCCACGTGATCGCCGAGGGCGTGGAAACCATCGAGCACGGCCTGGCCCTGCAGCGCCTCGGCTGCCGCCTCGCCCAGGGTTACGGCATCGCCCGGCCGATGCCGGCCGAGCAGTTGCCCGCCTGGCTGCGCGACTGGCAGGCCCAGGCCGCCTCGCGGCGCCTGGTCGCGCAATCCTGAGCGCCTGCTAGGCTGAACGGGCATTCCCCCTGCCTGGAGAGCGGCCGATGAAGAAGATCCTGGTGCTGTACTACTCGATGTACGGGCACATCGAGCAGATGGCCGAGGCGGTGGCGGCCGGCGCCGCCAGCGTGCCGGGGGTCGCGGTGACCCTCAAGCGCGTGCCGGAGACCATGCCCGAGGACCTCGCGCGCAAGGCCGGCGCCAAGCTCGACCAGCAGGCGGCGGTGGCCACGCCGCAGGAGCTGGCCGACTACGACGCCATCCTGTTCGGCACGCCGACCCGCTTCGGCAACATGGCCGCGCAGATGCGCAACTTCCTCGACCAGACCGGCGGCCTGTGGGTCAAGGGCGCGCTGATCGGCAAGCTGGCCAGCGTGTTCACCTCCACCGGCACCGGCGGCGGTGGGGAAACCACCATCACCTCGTTCTGGCACACCCTGGCCCACCACGGCATGCTGATCGTCGGCCTGCCCTACAGCGCCCCGGAGCTGAGCGACGTCAGCGAGCTGCGCGGCGGCTCGCCCTACGGCGCGGCGACCATCGCCGGCGGCGACGGCTCGCGCCAGCCCAGCGCCAAGGAGCTGGCCCTGGCGCGCTTCCAGGGCGAGCACGTGGCCAGGCTGGCGGTGCGCCTGCAGTAGACCGCGGGCCCTAGCGCCGCGGCGCGGCGTGGCGCTTCACCGCCTCGAGCCAGGCCGGGTCGAGACGCGGCTGCTCGGGGTCCAGCCCCTGCGCCACCATGGCCGCCTGGTGCGCGTCGATCTCGCGGACCATCTGGCTGAGGCCGCTGGAGTTGCCGTCCAGCTGGTGCATCTGCGTCACGCCCAGGTGGTAGAAGCGCAGCAGCTTCATGGCGGTCGGGTCGCCGGCCGCCACCCCGGCCTGCACGTGGTGCATGACGTTGGTGACGCTCATCAGGCTGCGCTTGAGCTGCCAGCCGTACACCGCCGCGGCCATCCACGGCTGGGTCCAGAACACCCGGCGCACCAGCAGCACGGTGAGCAGCAGGCCGGCGATCACCCCGCCGAGGTTCCAGCGGAAGTTGTCGCCGCCGGGCTCGCCGAACAGCAGCACCGCCAGGCCGGACAGCAGCATGGCCAGCGGCGCGAACACCAGCAGGATGGTCAGGGTGCTGCGGCGGGTCTGCCGGCGGTAGGCTTCCGGGCCGATCGGCTTGATCTCGAACATGGGTTCCCTCGTTGGACGGATGGCAGGCGGCGCATTATCGCCCGGCCGGCTCACGGCCGCAGCCACAGCACGCCGCGCGTCTGGGCGGCGATCTCTTCCGCGTCCAGCGCCATCGGCCGGTAGGCGCCGGCCAGGTAGTCCTGCGCCTGGTCGGCGTAGTGGTCGTCGAAGGGCACCCCGCTCTGTCCCAGCGGAGCGCTGGCCAGCCCCTGCTGCGGCGCGGCGAAGTCGACCAGGCGGCGGATCGACGGCCCGTACTCCACCGGCCAGGGCGCCGGGCCGAACTTGTGCGCCAGGTTGTTGGGCACCTCGTGGCTGCCCGGCGCGGCGAACTCGCCGACGTTGAGCAGGCGGTCCAGCGGCGCGACGCGGCCCAGCGGATGGGCGAAGGTCAGGGTGTGCGCCCGTCCCCACTGCCACTGCGCCGGATCGGCGCCGAGCACGCCGCGCAGGTGCGCCAGGCCGGCGCGCCAGGCGCGCGCGGCGATCTGCGCGCGGCCCTCGCGCTCAGGCGTGGCGCGGTCGTCCCACCAGGGCGAGCCGGGGTCGGCGGCCAGCGCCACCAGCGCCGGGGTGACTCGCCGGGTGCCGAGCAGCGCGGCGAAGAAGTCCCCGCCCAGCTCGTCGGCCATGGCCTCGCGGGCCAGCTGGTAGAGCAGCTGGTTGAACAGCACCGCCGGGCGCGAGTCGAGGCGGTGCTCGCCGTCCCAGGCGGCCAGCTCCTCGAGCAGCGCCAGTTCCTCGCCGTGCAGCGCGGCGCGCAGTTCGCCGAGCAGCGGCGCCAGCAGGCGCTGCGCCAGGTCGCTGCCGCCGTCGAGCTGCAGCGCCTGGCTGTTGTCCACGTCCCAGCGCACCCCGGGGGCGTCGAGACGCTCGCGCAGGCGCCGGTAGCGCCCGTCCGGGTTGTAGTAGCCGGGCACGGCGAAGCCGGCCGGCGCCTGGTTGGCCGACAGCACGTAGCCGCGCGCCGGGTTCTCCTCGTGCGGGTTGGCGGCGAACGACAGGTAGCGCGGCGCCGCCGCCTGCGCGCTGCCGCCGTCGAGGACGAAGGCCGCATGGGCGCCGGCCGGCCGCTCGAGCAGGCGCCCGGCCGCCCACCAGGCGATGTCGCCGGAGGCCGAGGCCCAGACGATGTTCAGCCCCGGCGCCGCGATGCCGGCGGCGGCGGCACGCGCCTCGGCCAGGCTGGCCGCGCGGTTGAGGCGGTGGAAGGCGCCGAGGATCGGATTGTGCGCCTCGTGGAACACCCAGCGCAGGGCGATCGGCGTCGGCCCGGCCAGCTCGCCGAGGGCGGCGTTGACGATCGGCCCGTGCGGCGAGCGCTGCAGGGTCAGCTCGACGTCGGCGCCGTCCTTCACCCGGATGACTTCGCGGCGGTTCTCCAGATCCACCCAGCGGCCCTGGAAGCGGACCTGGCCGGGATGGGCCGGATCGACCCGCTCGGCGATCAGGTCGAGGTCGTCGTTCTGGAACATGGTCAGCGACCAGCCGAACTCGCGGTTGTGGCCGAGCAGGGCGAAGGGGATCAGCGCGTGGTGCTGGCCGTACAGCTCGAAGCCGGGCGCCGACAGGTGGGCGCTGTACCAGACCTGCGGCACGCTGAAGCGGATGTGCGGGTCGCCGGCCAGCAGCGGCTTGCCGCTGGCGGTGCGCGCGCCACTCAGCGCCCAGGCGTTGCTGCCCTCGAACTGGCTGAGACCGCGCCCCGGAGCGGCGTCGGCCAGCTGCGCCAGCGCGTGCAGGCCGCGCCAGTCGGCGCCGGCCAGCACCGGCGCGGGACCGGCCGCGGCGCCGGCGAGGCCGAAGATGTCCAGGTAGCCGGCGCCGAGCCGGTCGCGGATATGAGTCAGCAGCGGCTCGCTGCGCAGGGCGGCGGCGAAGCTGTAGGCCATGTAGCCGATCACCGCGAAGCTGTCCTCGGCGCTGAACGGCCGCGGGCGGATGCCGAGCAGGTCGAACTCCAGCGGCAGGGCGCGGCTGGCCTGGTAGTGGTTGATGCCGGCGAGGTAGGCCTGCAGCGCTTGCCAGGCCGGCGCCGTCTTGTCCTCGGCGGCGGCCATGGCGGCGGCCCGCTCGCCCAGGCGCAAGGTGCGGAACAGGCGGTCGGTGTCGACCAGCCCGGCGCCGAGCACCTCGGCCAGCTCGCCGCGCGCCAGACGGCGCAGCAGCTCCATCTGGAACAGCCGCTCCTGGGCGTGCAGGTAGCCCAGCGCGCGATACAGGTCGGCCTCGTTCTGCGCACGGACGTGCGGCACGCCCTGGGCGTCGAAGCGCACCGCCACCGGCGCGGCGAGGCCGGGCAACGCCAGCTCGCCGGCGCGCTGCGGCCGCTGCTCGTTCAGGTAGAAGCTGCCGCCGGTCGCGCCCAGCACCAGCAGCCCGCTCAGGGCGGCCAGGACGCGGCGCAGGCGGCGGCGCGGGGGGGACGGCTGGGCATTCGACACGGCGGGACTCCGGCAACCAAAGGGCGGCCATTCTACGCCCTCGGGCGCCGGCGCAACGCCAGCGGAAGACCGCCGGCCGAGCGCCGGGCTTGCCCGCACTTTGTGTGCGCCTATCGCCCACAAGCCGCCGGCGCCGATTGTCCGCCGCCCGGCCGCCGCCCAGCATAGGCCGCGGACCGCAGCCCGCGGACCGTCCAAGCCCGAACAACAACAAGGACAGTCATGGTGAAACCACTACGCACCACCCTCGCCGCGCTCTGCATGGGCGCCAGCCTGACGGCGCTCGCCGCCCAGGAGACCAAGGTCACCCTCAAGGTGCACCACTTCATGCCGCACGATTCCTTCACCCAGCGCGAGTTCATCCAGCCCTGGGCCGACAGGATCAGCCAGGAGTCCGGCGGGCGCATCCGCTTCCACTTCTTCCCGGCGATGCAGCTCGGCGGCAAGCCGGCGCAACTGCTCGACCAGGCGCGCGACGGCACCGCGGACATCGTCTGGGCGCTGCCCGGCTACGCCAGCGGCCGCTACCCGCTGACCGGGGTGTTCGAGCTGCCGTTCATGAACCGCTCCGCCGAGGCCGGCAGCCAGGCGCTGTGGGACTTCCTGCAGGCCCACGGCCAGCGCGAGTACCAGGGCGTCCACCTGCTCGCCACCCACCTCACCGACAGCGTGCTGCTGCACACCCGCAAGCAGCCGATCCGCAGCATGGCCGACTTCGCCGGCCTGCGCCTGCGCACCGCCAACCCGGTGCAGAGCCGGCTGATCGAGCTGTTCGGCGGCGCGCCGCAGGCCATGCCGATCAATCCGGTGCCGGCGGCGCTGGCCCGCGGCCTGCTCGACGGCGCCGCGGTGCCGTGGGACGTGGTCACCTCGGTGAAGCTGCAGGAGCGGGTCCAGCACCACACCGAGACGGCCGAGGGCATGCCCAAGCTGATGCACGCGGCGCTGGTGCTGGCGATGAACCAGGCGCGCTACGACAGCCTGCCGGAGGACCTGCGCAGGATCATCGACGCCAACAGCGGGCGGGCGCTGTCGGCGCATGCCGGCCGCCTGTGGGATACCCGGGTGGTGGACACCGGCCGCGAGCTGGCCCACCAGCGCGGTAACCAGATCCACTTCCTCGCCGCCGAGGAGCAGCAGCGCTGGATGGACGCGGCGCGCAGCCTGGACGGCGAGTGGGTGAGCGAGCTGGAGCGCCAGGGCTACCGCGACGGCGCCGGCCTGCTCCGGGAAGCGCGCCAGCGGGTCAGCCAGTACAGCGGCCAGGCGGTGCGCTGAAACGATGCAGCGGCCGGCGCAGGTTCCGCCTGCGTCGGCCGCCGGGGGACGCCGCTCCGGCTCCCGCACGCGGGAAGCGGAGCGGATGCTTCACAGGCCGATATGCTCCTGCAGCAGCTCGGGGCGCTGCTTGAGATCGCTGCTCGGTCCGTCGTAGACCACCCGGCCCTTGACCATGATCATGCTGCGCTCGGTCAGGTCGAGCAGCACGCCGACGTTCTTGTCGACCACCAGGGTGGCGATGCCGCTGTCCCTGATGGCGCGGATCACCTGCCAGATCTCCTTGCGGATCAGCGGCGCCAGGCCCTCGGTGGCCTCGTCGAGGATCATCAGCTCGGGGTTGGTCATCAGCGCGCGGCCGATGGCGACCATCTGCTGCTCGCCGCCGGACAGGTTGCCAGTCAGGTGGCCGTAGCGCTCGGTGAGGCGCGGGAAAGTCGCCAGCACCCGCTCCAGGGTCCAGTCGCGGCGGCCGTCGACGCCGGGCCGCGCGGCCATCACCAGGCTCTCGCGCACGGTGAGGTTGGGGAACATGCCGCGTCCCTCGGGGACGAAGCCGATGCCGCGGCGGATGATCCGGCAGGTCGGCTGGCCGGTCATCAGCTCGCCCTTGATGCGCACCTCGCCGCGGCGTGGCGCGGTGAGGCCGAGGATCGAGCGGATGGTGGTGCTCTTGCCCATACCGTTGCGGCCGAGCAGCGCCAGGGTCTCGCCCGGCGCGATGTGCAGGTCGACGCCGTGCAGGACGTGGCTGTTGCCGTAGTAGGTGTGCAGTCCGCGGGCCTCGACCAGCGGGGTGGCCGGCTCGATGCGGGTGGCCATGGCGTGTGCTGCGCTCATCAGAAGTTCTCCTCGCCGTCGCCCAGATAGGCTTCCTGTACCGCCGGGTCGTTGCGCACCGCCTCCAGCGGGCCGCTGGCCAGCATCTGGCCGTTGACCATCACGGTGAGCTTGTGGGCGATGCTGAACACCGCGTCCATGTCGTGCTCGACCAGCACCAGCGAGTACTCCTTCGACAGCCTGGCGAGCAGCTCGACCACCCGGCTCGACTCGTCCTTGCCCATCCCCGCCATCGGCTCGTCGAGCAGCAGGAAGCTCGGCTCGGTGGCCAGCACCATGCCGATCTCCAGCTGGCGCTGCTCGCCGTAGCTCATGGTGCCGGCGATGCGGTCGCGCTTGGCGGACAGCCCGCACAGCTCCAGGCCCCGCTCGGCGCGCTCGCGCACCGCCGCGTAGCTCTCGCTGCGGCGGAAGAAGCGGAACGAGTTCTTCAGCCGCGACTGCGCCGCCAGCCAGCAGTTGTCCAGGCAGGTGAAGGTCGGGAAGATGTTGGTGCGCTGGAAGCTGCGGCCCATGCCCAGGTGCGAGATGCGCTGCGGCGGCGTGCCGGTGATGTCCTGGCCGCGGAACAGGATCTGCCCGTCGCAGGGCGGCAGGTGCCCGGACAGCAGGTTGACCATGGTGCTCTTGCCGGCGCCGTTGGGGCCGATGATGGCGTGCACCTCGCGCTCGCCGACCTGCAGGTTGACGCCGTTGACCGCGGTGAGACCGCCGAAGGTCTTGGTCAGGCCGCGGGTTTCCAGAATGATCGCGCTCATCGTGCCGCCTCCTCTTGCATCTTGCCGGCCGCGGCAGCGGCCTTGTCGTTCGCCTGCTTGCGTTCGCACAGCTGCAGCAGCAGCCCGGCCAGGCCCCGCGGCAGCAGCAGCACCATGCCGATCACCACCAGGCCCATCAGCAGCTCCCAGTGCGGGGTCAGCGCGGCGAAGCCGTGGTGCAGGCCCTCGAAGGCGAAGGCACCGAGGATGGCGCCGAACAGGCTGCCCATGCCGCCGAGGATGACCATCACCAGGGCGTGCGCCGACAGTTCCCAGCCGACCTGGCTGGGGCTGACGAAGCCGTACTGGGTGGCCGACAGCATGCCGGCGTAGCCGGCCAGGGTGCCGGCGATGACGAAGGCGGCGAGCTTGTAGTACAGCGGGTTGTAGCCCATGGCGCGGATGCGCGACTCGTTCTCGCGGATGCCCAGCAGCACCTGGCCGAAGGGCGCGCGCAGGAAGGTGCGCAGCAGCAGGAACACCCCGACCAGGGAGGCCAGCGCCACGTAGAACAGGGTCTGGCGGTTGTCCAGGTCGAGCAGCTGCACGCCGGCGATGCTCACCGCGGGCTTCATGAACAGGTAGGCGCCGTCCGAGCCGCCGGCGAAGGCGCTGTCGTGGAACAGGTAGTAGAGCATCTGCGAGAAGGCGATGGTCGCCATGATGAAGAAGATCCCCGAGGTGCGGATGATCAGCAGGCCCATGACCAGCGCGGCCAGCGCGCTGACGCCCAGGCACAGCGGCAGGGCGACCCAGATGCTGATCGCCTCGTACTCGGGGGCGACCAGCACCAGGGTGTAGCCGGCGATGCCGAAGAAGGCCGCCTGGGCCAGGCTGACCATGCCGCCGATGCCGACCAGCAGGTCGAGGCTCAGCGCGACTATGGCGAGGAGCATGATGCTGGTGAGCTTCTGCAGGTAGAAGTCGTGCTGCTCGCCGGCCAGGGCGGCGCCCAGCAGCGGGTAGAGGGCGAGCAGCAGGGTGCCGAGCGCCAGCAGCAGGCGGATCGGCGTGGGCAGGATACGCATGTCGAAACTCTCCTCAGGCGAACAGGCCGCGCGGCTTGAACAGCAGCACCGCGGCCATCAGCACGTAGACCACCATGCCGGCGAAGTCGGGCACCAGCACGGCGCCCCAGGTGGCGGTCAGGCCGACCAGCAGGGCGCCGAGGAAGGCGCCGCGGATCGAGCCGAGCCCGCCGATCACCACCACCACGAAGGCGATGATCAGCACCTGGTTGCCCATCCCCGGGTACACCGAGGACAGCGGCGCGGCGATCATCCCGGCGAAGGCGGTCAGCGCCGCGCCGGCGGCGAACACCAGGGTGTAGATGCGGCGGATGTCGATGCCCAGGCCCTGGACCATCTCGCGGTTGCTGGCGCCGCCGCGGATGATCATCCCTAAGCGGGTGCGCTGCAGGATCAGGTACATGGCCAGGGCGATCAGGCCGCACAGCGCCGAGACGAACAGCCGGTACACCGGATAGTCGAGGGTGTCGGTGAGGGCGATGGAGCCGGACAGGAACGCCGGGATCGCCACGCTGTGCACGTCGTTGCCCCAGAGGATGCCCTGCAGGGCGTCGAACACCAGGATCAGGCCGAAGGTCAGCAGCACCTGGTCGAGGTGGTTGCGCTTGTACAGCGCCTGCATCAGGAAGCGCTCGATGAGCACGCCAATGGCGACCGCCAGCGGGATGGCGAGGAGGATGGCGAGGAACAGCTGGCCGACCAGCGCGGTCAGCCACCAGGCCAGGTAGGCGCCGACCATGTACAGCGCGCCGTGGGCCAGGTTGATGATGTGCATGATGCCGAAGATCAGGGTCAGGCCGCTGGCGATCAGAAACAGCAGCAGCCCGTACTGCAGACCGTTCATGGTCTGGATGAGGATGTTGGCGAAGTCCATGGGATAGCGATCCACGCGATGCAATGCGGGAGGCCCGGACGCCGGCGGCCAGGGGACAGGAGCCGCCGGCGCCCGGGGGCGAACACCGGCGTCCCGGGCGCCGACCGCCCGGGACGCGGTCACTCAGCGCTTGGCGACCTGCTCGAGCTTGCAGCCCGGCGCCGGGTCGCTGAGCGCGGCGCTGGCGACGTCGACCACCACGTTGGCGCCGTTGCGCACCTCGCGCAGGTAGACGTTCTGCACCGGGTTGTGCGCCTTGGAGAAGGTCCACTCGCCGCGCGGGCTGGCGATGCGCGCGTTCTCCATGGCCTGGATCCAGGCGGCGCGGTCCCCGGTGTTGCCGGCCACCGCGGCCAGCGACTGGGCGAGCAGCAGGCCGGTGTCGTAGCCCTGCACCGCGTAGAGGTCGGCCTCCTTGCCGAACTGCTGCTTGTAGTCGCCGCGGAACTTGGCGTTCTGCTCGGTCTCCAGCGAGTCGGCGTAGTGCAGGGTGGTCAGCAGGCCCTCGGCGGCCTGGCCCTGGGCGGCGAGGGTGCCCTCGGTGAGGAAGCCCGAGCCGAGCAGCGGGATCTTGCCCTTGAGGCCGGCCGCGGCGTAGTCCTGGACGAACTTGGCGGCGCCGCCGCCGGCGAAGAACACGAACACCGCATCGGGCTTGAGCGCGGCGATCTCGGTCAGCTGCGACTGGAACTCGACCTCGGGGAACGGCAGGTAGATTTCCTTGGTCACCTTGCCGCCGGCCTGCTCGAAGCCTTCCTTGAAGCCGTCCACCGACTCGGTGCCGAAGCCGTAGCGCCAGGCCACGGTGACGATGTTCTTGTAGCCCTTGGCGGCAGCGATCTTGCCCATCGGGAAGGCGGTCTGCCAGGAGGTGAACGAGGTGCGGAAGACGTTGGCCGCGCACAGCTGGCCGGTGGCGGCGTTGAAGCCGGCGTTGGGGATGATCAGCGGCACGCCGGTCTCGCGGGCGACCTTGACCGCGCCCATGCCGACGCCGGAGTGCACCGGGCCGACCACCACGTCGACCTTGGCGCCGGACACCAGCTTCTGCATGTTCTGCACCGCCTTGCCCGGGTCGGCCTCGCTGTCGACCACCACGAACTCGACCTCGCGGCCGCCGAGCTTGCCGCCCTGCTGCTCGATGGCCAGCTTGAGGCCGTTGTGGGTGGCCTCGCCGAGGGCGGCGAAGGTGCCGGTGAACGGCAGCAGGATGCCGACCTTGACCGGCTCGGCGGCCTGGGCGAGGCCGGCGAGCGCCGTGGTCAGCGCCAGGGTCAGGGCACGGGTGGCAAACAGCTTGCGCGGGGAAGTTGCGCGGATCGGAAATGCTTTCTTGTTGTTGTGCATTGCGTTCTCCAGAACCAGCCAGATGACAGTGGATGAAACTACTTTCAGAAAATCAGGCGCTGCTTAATTCCTTGCTTTAAATCGAGATGAAACTTCAACTTGTCTTTCTGCGGGCGTGACCGTGCCGAATTCTGCGACCCGGACAATTAGCGGGCGGAACTGCAAACAAGGCCATTCATGTTCCAGGCTAAAAAGGCCCGCCTTGCGGCGGGCAAGCCCCGTAAAACTCGGTAGTGCGCCGGACCGGCGCCGAATCAGAAGATCGCCAGGTTGTAGCTGATGATCAGCCGGTTCTCGTCGATGCTGGCGCGATAGTTGGAACGCGCGGTGACGTTGCGCACGCGCACGCTGACGTTCTTCAGCGGACCGCTCTGCACGGTGTAGCCGAGATCCAGGTCGCGCTCCCAGTCCTTGCCTTCCTCGGCGGTGCCGGTGTCGACGTTGTCGCCCTTCACGTAGCGCACGGTGCTGACCAGGCCCGGAATGCCCAGGGCGGCGAAGTCGTAGTCGTAGCGCGCCTGCCAGGAACGCTCGTCGGTGGAGGCGAAGTCGAAGGTCGGCAGCTCGTTGGCCAGCGGCGTCACGTTGCCGAAGACGCGCACCATGCCGTGGTCGCCGGACAGGTTCTGGTAGCCGACCTGGAAGGTGTGGCCGCCGCGCTTGGCCGACAGCATGGTGTAGAAGGTCTGGTTGTCGATGGCGCCGGCCAGCTCGTCGCCGTCCTCGCTGGAGTCGAAATAGCCGAGGTTGGCGCCCAGGGTCCAGCTGCCCACCGGCTCGCTGTGCTTGAGGCTGAAGAAGCGCTGGTTGTAGACGTCCTCCAGCTGGGCGTACCAGGCGCCCACGCTGGTGCGGTTCTGGTTGAAGGCGTAGTCGGCGCCGGCGTAGTTGAAGCGGTCGCTGGTCACCGCCAGCACCGCGCGGCGGCCGATCCACGGCGACATCGGGCCGTCGCCGGCCTCGTCGCGCTGGCTCATCGAGCGCATCTGGCCGCCCTGCAGGGTCAGCCCGGCGAACTCCTGGGAGACGATGCTGGCGCCCTGGAAGGTCGGCGGCAGCAGGCGGATGTCGGAGAACACCAGCACCGGCAGGTTGGGCTGCAGCTCGCCGACCTTCAGCTCGGTCTTCGACAGCCTGACCTTGAGCGCCGCCCCCGCGCGGCTGTACTCGTCGGCCGGCTCGCCGTCCTGCTGGCGCGGCATCAGGCCGGTGCCCAGCGCGCCGGCGCGGTCCGCGCTGCCGTCGAGCTTGATGCCGAGCAGGCCGATGGCGTCGACGCCGAAGCCGACCGGGCCCGGGGTGTAGCCGGACTTGACGTTGAGGATGAAGCCCTGGGCCCACTCCTCCTGCTTGGACTGGGCGGCGGCCGGCACGTCGCGGAAGTCGCGGCTGAAGTAGTAGTTGCGCGCCGTCAGGGTCGCGGTGGAGTCCTCGACGAAGCCGCCGGCGACTGCCAGGGTCGGCAGGGCCAGGCCGCTGCAGGCCATCACCAGGAGGGGAAACTCTGCTTTCTTCTTCATGTGCTCACTCTTTTTATTATTGGGATTCTATTGCCGGTAAACACCGCCGCCACGCAACGACCGGACAGGCGATGCCACTTCGGCGCAATGCCGAAAAGACCTTGTTCAAGCCATTTCCGAATCGACAACTCGCGGACAATCAATGCCGCGCCACCCTGAAGATAACGCGCAACAACTTGCGATCAATCTTCTATCTTTTCCCGAATAACACAACATCGCTGCGACTTATCTGTGCGCTAATCGCACACTTGCCAACTACCGGGAAATAGCGAATTGAAAACTGACGCGCGGAATACGGGCAGCAGAAATCCTTTCCGGGCAATTGCCCGGAAAGCACTCCACGACAGGTATCCGCGGTTGCGCGTCGTCTCCCGTCCTGTCCGGCCAGCGGCCGGGCGGCGCGGATCGCGCCACCCGGCACTGCCGGTCAGACGGCCGGATCGGCCAGGCGCGCCGCCGCCGGCTCGCGGCCAGCGAGGGAGAAGACCACCATGGCGATCGCGGCGATGGCGCCGGGGATGGCGAAGGCCATGAAGTTGAGCTGCAGCGGCAGGTTGATGCCGAGCAGCGCGCCGCCCAGCAGCGGGCCGACGATGGCGCCGTTGCGGCCGATGCCCGAGGCCCAGCCGAGGCCGGTGGAGCGGATCGACAGGCCATAGAACTGCGCGGCCAGGGCGTAGAGCAGGATCTGCGTGCCGATGGTGGTGGCGCCGGCCACGGCGATCAGCCCGTAGAGCACCGGCGTCGGGCTCTTGAAGCCGAGCAGGCTGATCGACACCGCGGCGATCACGAAGAAGGCGATCAGCACGCGCGGCAGGTTCATGCGGTCGCCCAGCCAGCCGCCGAAGATGGCGCCGAACACCGAGCCGCAGTTGAGCGCGACCAGGAACGACAGGCTCGAGCCCAGGCTGTAGCCGGCGTTGGCCATCAGCTTGGGCAGCCAGGAGCTCAGCGCGTAGACCATCAGCAGGCAGCAGAAGAACGCCACCCAGATCGACAGGGTGCGCACCGCGCGGCCCTCGCGGAACAGCTCCAGCGCGGCGACGCCCTTGCCCTTGACGTCGGTCATTTCCAGCACGTCGTCGCCTTGCAGCTTGCGCGCCGGATCGACGCGCTCGAGCAGCGCGCGGGCTTCGGCGCTGCGGCCCTGGCGCACCAGGAAGCCGACCGACTCGGGCAGGAACAGCATGATCACCGGCAGCAGCAGCAGCGGCACGGCGGCGGCGAAGAACATCGCCTGCCAGCCGAAGGCCGGCAGCATGTAGATGCCGATGCCGGCGGAGAGCATGCCGCCCACCGCATAGCCGCTGAACATGATGGCGACCAGGGTGCTGCGCAGGCGCTTGGGCGCGTACTCGTTCATCAGCGCCACCGCGTTGGGCATCAGCCCGCCGCAGCCGAGGCCGGCGACGAAGCGCAGGATGCCGAACTCGGTCGGTCCGCTGGCGAAGCCGTTGAGCACGGTGGCGCCGCTGAACAGCACGAAGCAGATGGCGATGCCCTTCTTGCGGCCGATCTTGTCGGCCAGGGTGCCGAAGGCCAGGGCGCCGAACATCATGCCGAACAGCGCGTAGCTGCCCAGTGCGCCGGCCTGCAGCGGGGTCAGCCCCCACTCCTTCATCAGCACCGGCAGCACCACACCGTAGATGAACAGGTCGTAGCCGTCGAAGATGAGCAGCAGGGCGCACAGGCACATCACCATCCAGTGGAAGCGGGTGAAGGGCGCGTTGTCGATGATCTGGTGGACGTCGATCTTTTTCATGGCTTTTCTCTTGTTCTTATTTGCAGCACGGAAAAAACCCGCTGCGGGCGGCCGCAGCGGGTGGGGGGAGGATCGCGATCAGCCGAGGTCGCCACCACCGACCGGCAGGGTCACGCCGGTGATGTAGGAGGCCTCGTCGGAGGCGAGGAACAGGATCGCCGCGGCCTGCTCGTCGATGCTGCCGTAGCGCTTCATCAGGCTGCTGTCGATGGTCTGGTCGACGATCTGCTGGTACCAGACCTTCTCCTGCTCGCTCTGCTCGGCGGCGTTGCGCGGGATGCGCCGCGGCGGCGCCTCGGTGCCGCCCGGCGCGGTGGCGTTGACGCGGATGCCGCGCTCGGCGTTCTCGAAGGCCAGGCAGGCGGTCAGCGCGTTGACGCCGCCCTTGGCCGCGCCGTAGGGCACCCGGTTGACGCCACGGGTGGCCACCGAGGAGACGTTGACGATGGCGCCGCTGCCCTGCTCGAGCATCTGCGGCAGCGCCGCGTGGCAGCACCACAGGGTGGGGAACAGCGAGCGGCGCACTTCGGCCTCGATCTCGTGCTCCTGGTAGTGCTCGAACGGCTTGGCCCAGATGGTGCCGCCGACGTTGTTGATGAGGATGTCGAGGCGACCGAAGCGCTCCACCGCGGCGGCCATCACCCGCCGGCAGTCGGCGGCCTGCTCGAGGTCGGCGGTGAGGGTCAGCACCTCGGCGCTGCCCCCCAGTTCGTCGGCCAGTTCGTGGACCAGTTCGGAGCGGTCGACCAGCAGCAGGCGGCCGCCTTCGGCGGCCATCCGCTCGGCCACCCGGCGACCGATGCCCTGGGCGGCGCCGGTGATCACCGCCACCTTCTGTTCAAATCGTTTCGTGTGCATGGCATGGCATCCGTGAAAAAAATAGCCCGTGCGGCTCGGCCGGACCACGGGCCCAAGGGACTGTCAGGCACTGGCCGCGAACTTCTCGTAGTAGAAGTTCGCCGGCTGGATTCCGCGCTGGCGCAGATCCTGGTTGACCGCCTCGACCATCGGCGGCGGACCGCAGAGGTAGATGTCGACGTCGCCGTCGTTCAGCTGGCCCGGCGCGATGTGCTGGGTCACGTAGCCCTTGTTGGGGTACGCGCTGTCCGGACTGGCCACGCAGGCGCCGTAGGTGAAGTTGGGCAGGCGTCGGGCGAAGGCCTCCAGCTTGTCCAGCTCGACCAGGTCGAAGTCGTTGGTGACGCCGTAGATCAGGTGCACCGGCTGCTCGCTGGCAGCGGCCTCGAGCTTCTCGAGCATGGCCAGGAACGGCGCCAGGCCGGTGCCGCCGGCCAGCAGCAGCAGCGGACGCTGTACCTCGCGCAGATAGAAGCTGCCCAGCGGACCGGTCATGGTCATCAGGTCGCCGGCCTTGGCCGCGCCGGTGAGGTAGCCGCTCATCAGCCCGCCCGGCACGTTGCGGATCAGGAACGACACCTTGCCGTCCTGCGGCATCGAGCTGAACGAGTAGGCGCGGGTCTGCTCGCTGCCCGGCACCTGCAGGTTGACGTACTGGCCGGGCAGGAACGCCAGCTTGCCCAGCTCGTCGCCCTCGACGGTCAGGCTGAGGGTGCTGTCGGACAGCGCACGCACCTCGCGGATCGCCGCGCGGAAGCTGCCCTGCTTGATGCGGCAGGCGCTGGAGGACATCGGCACGCGCACCACGCAGTCGCTCTGCGCGCGCATCTGGCAGGTCAGCGCCAGGCCCTGGGCGGCCTCCTCGGCGCTGAGGGCGTCGTCGATGAAGTCCTCGCCGAGTTCGTACTTGCCGGACTCGACCTGGCACTTGCAGGCGCCGCAGGCGCCGACCCGGCAGTCCAGCGGAATGTTGATGCCCTGGCGGTAGGCGGCGTCGGCCACGGTTTCGCTGGCGTTGGCGTCGATGAAGCGGGTGACCCCGTCTTCGAAATTCAGTGCGATCTTGTGCGACATGCTGCACCTCGCTTGGAGCGGTATTCCGCGCCGGCCTCGGCCGTGCGCGCACGCAGGTTGCTGCCGAGCGCTGCGGGCCGCGAGGGCGGCCCGCGCGCTTCTCCTTAGATGTGGTAGATGTCCATCACGTGGCGGACGTAGTCGTTCTTCAGCACCACCTTCTTCTCCTTGACCAGCGGGTTCGGGCCGCGGGTGTCGAGGGTGTAGAAACTGGTGCCGTAGTACTGGTCCACGGTCTTGTAGCGGAAGCTCAGGGTGTGCCAGTTGAAGCGCACCTTGCAGTAGCCCTCGCCCTGCTCGACGATCTCGATGTTGTTGATGTTGTGCGAGGTGCGGGTGTCCGGGATGCTCGCGCTGGAACGCTCGGTACGGATGCGGAAGATGCGGTCTTCCAGGCCGGCGCGGCGGCCGTACCAGATCAGCGAGATTTCCTTCTGCGGATCCTCGGTCAGCTGGTCGTTGTCGTCCCAGGCCGGCACCCAGAAGCTGGCGTCCTCGGCGTACAGCTCGAGCCAGCTGTCCCAGTCCTTGTCGTCGAGGAAGCGGGCTTCCTGGTAGAGGAAATCGCGTACGGCTTCGTAGGAGATGCTCATTGCCCGGCCTCCACGTGGATCAGGTTCTGTTGTTCTTGTTCGACGGCTTTCTGCATGGTGGCCAGCCAGTGACGGTGCTGGACCACGAACAGGCCTTCGTCCTCGGCGCGCGCACCGCTGAGCAGCGGCTTGAGCTGGATTTCCCTGGCGGCCTCGTCGGCGCCCTCGATCCAGTGCTTGGCCCCGCGGGACATGTCGTTCCACGGCGCGGCGCGGCCGTTGAAGCCTTCCTGGCAGGCGCGGAATTCCTCGAGGTCGTCCGGGGTGGCCATGCCGCTGACGTTGAAAAAGTCCTCGTACTGGCGGATGCGGTGGGCGCGGGCCTCGGCGCTCTCGCCCTTGGGCGCGATGCAGTAGATGGTGACTTCGGTCTTGTCGACGGCGATCGGCCGGGCGATGCG
This sequence comes from Pseudomonas sp. AN-1, assembly GCF_034057115.1. Lineage (NCBI taxonomy): Bacteria > Pseudomonadati > Pseudomonadota > Gammaproteobacteria > Pseudomonadales > Pseudomonadaceae > Pseudomonas > Pseudomonas sp. AN-1. Next base: position 2,976,010 of record NZ_CP139195.1, read on the forward strand.
CAGCTGCGAGCTGAACTGGTCCATCAGGTACAGGTTCGGGTACAGGCACAGGTTGCGCGAGTTCTGGATCATCCAGTCGGCGCGGGCCTGGCCGACGTCCGCGGCCAGCTGCTCGCGGCGCTCGTACAGCGGACGGTCTTCCGGGTTGTCCCAGCGGGTCCACAGCAGCAGGTGGCCATTCTCGAAGGAGTAGAAGCCGCCGCCCTTCTTGGCCCAGCCGCCGGCGCTCATGGCGCGGATGTCGTCGCCGGCATCCTTTTCCTTGCGGTTGCCCTGGGTGGCCGCGTAGTTCCAGTGGGTGGCGGTGACGTGGTAGCCGTCGGCGCCGTTCTCGGCCTGCAGCTTCCAGTTGCCCTCGAACACGTAGGTGCTCGAGCCACGCAGCACTTCCAGGCCTTCCGGCGACTGGTCGACGATCATGTCGATGATCTTCGCCGACTCGCCGAGGTGCTCGACCAGCGGCACCACGTCGGCGTTCAGGCTGCCGAACAGGAAACCGCGGTACGACTCGAAGCGGGCGATCTTCTTCAGGTCGTGGGAGCCGCTGCAGTTGAAGCTGTCCGGGTAGCCGGCCTCGATCGGATCCTTGACCTTGAGCAGCTTGCCGTTGGTGTCGAAGGTCCAGCCGTGGAACGGGCAGGTGTAGGTGGCCTTGTTGCCGCTCTTGAAGCGGCACAGGGTGGCGCCGCGGTGGCTGCAGGCGTTGATGAAGGCGTTGAGTTCGCCGGCGCGGTTGCGGGCGATGAACACGGGCTGACGGCCCATGGTCACGGTGTAGTAGTCGTTCTTCTCGGGAATCTGGCTCTCGTGCGCCAGGTAGATCCAGTTGCCTTCGAAGATGTGCTTCATCTCCATCTCGAACAGCACCGGATCGGTGAACATCTCCCGCTTGCAGCGGTAGATGCCCTTTTCCTGGTCTTCTTCCAGCAGGGAATTCAGGTACTCGGGTCCCACGGACATGTCTGCGCTCTCCGTTGTTGTTTTTGTACTGTGGAGTGCAGGCTAAGCCCCGGCGGGTCGGGGCAATATCCGCTTTCTGCATGATCGCTATCCGCTTTCTGCACGGCGTGCGGGAAACGGACGGCGGCGGGCCGCGCAGGGCGGCGCAGCAGCAGGAGGACGGGAGGAGGACGCGGCGGGCAGGCACCCGCCGCGGGGCGGGGACTCAGTTGCGGCGGCGCAGGGTGTCGGAGGGCAGCTCGCCGAAGGTGCTCTTGTAGCACTCGGAGAAGCGGCCGAGGTGCAGGAAGCCGTAGTCGAGGGCGATCTCGGTGACGTTGCGCACCGCGGCACGCGGGTCGCTCAGCCGCGCGTGGATCTGCTCCAGCTTGCGCTGGCGGATGAAGTGCTTGGGCGTGGTGCCGGCATGGCGGTCGAACAGCGCGTACAGCGAGCGCTGGCTCATGTGCGCCAGCTCGGCCAGTTGCTCGAGGGTGATGTCCTGCTTGAGGTTGCGCTCGATGAACTCGACCAGCCGCTCGAACGACGGGCAGCCGGCCGCGATCGGCTCGCGGCTGACGTTGCTGCCGGGCAGGCCGAGCAGCTTGCTGGCGATGATCTTGGCGTAGTGCTCCTGCACCTGGGGGATGCTCTGCTCGGCCTCGGCCTCCTGGCAGACCAGGCTCAGCAGGTTGATGAAGCCGTCGAGCTGCTCGAGGCGATGGCGCGGGGTGAAGCGCACGCCCGCGCCGCCGTGGTGCCACTGGTTCTCGCTGCAGGCCTTGTCGAGGAAGGTGGCCGGCAGCTTGACGATGAACTTCTCGCAGTCGTCCGAGTAGGTCAGGTCGACCGGATCGTCGGGATTGATCAGCAGCAGCTCGCCGGGGGTGAAGTAGTGCTCCTCGCCGCGCCCGCGCCACAGGCAGTGGCCGCGCAGGAGGATCTGCAGGTGATAGAGGGTCTCCAGCGCCGGCGAGGTGACCTGCACGCGGCTGCCGTAGCTGATCTGGCACAGGTCCAGACTGCCGAAGGCACGGTGGTTGAGACTCGCCTCGGGGTGACCGCTGCGCGGCAGGCAGATGCGGTGGGAACCGACATGCTGGTTGACGTAGTCCGACACCGCATGGGGATCGGCCTGGGCGAAAACCAGACTCTTCTCGTTCAGCAGACGACAGTCCATGGCTCACGGTGCTCTTGTAGTTTTTATGGTGACGCTGGGCGGTTGGGACCACGGGGCCGCCCTTGATTCTGCATTGATCCACAAGCCGGCCGCGGCGACAACCACCACGGAGGTCGCATGGCGTCGCGCGCGACGACCGGCAAAGACCGCGCGCACACTAAGGGATTGCCCGGGCGCCGGACAGAGCCGCGGGCGGTAATCGCCCACTTTTCAGCGCAGCAGCTGCGCTCCCAGCTCGCGGCTGGCCGCCTGCAGGGCCGGCAGGTAGCGGCCCTCCAGCTCGGCGCGGGACACCCGCGAGGCATGGCCGCTGACGCTCATCGCCGCCAGCACCCGGCCCTCGCCGTCGTGCACCGGCACGGCGATCGAGCGCAGCCCGGCCTCCAGCTCCTGGTCGATGAAGCACCAGCCCTGCGCGCGCACCTCGGCCAGCCGTTCGCGCAGCGCCTGCGGCTCGCAGAGGGTGCGGCTGGTGCGCGCCGCCAGGGTGGCGCCGGCCAGGTACTCGTCCAGGCAGGCCTCGTCCAGCGCGGCGAGCAGCACCTGGCCCAGCGAGGTGCAGTAGGCCGGCAGGCGGGTGCCGACGCGGATCTCCACCGACAGGAAGCGCTGCGCGGTGGCGGTGCAGGCCAGGTAGAGCACCTCGCTGCCCTCCAGGGTGGCCAGGCTGCAGGCCTCGCGCAGCTGCTCGCTGAGGCGGTCGAGGAACGGCTGGGCGCTGACCGCCAGCGGCGTCGACGACAGGTAGGCGTGGCCGAGGGTGAGCACCTTGGGCAGCAGCGCGTAGGTGCGCCCGTCGTCGCTGCCGACGTAGCCGAGCCGGGCCAGGGTGAGCAGGCAGCGGCGCACCGCGGCGCGCGGGATGCCGGTGCGGTGGCTGATCTGCGCGATGGTCAGCTGGCGCTTGCGCTCGTGGAAGGCGTCGATCACCGCCAGGCCGCGCGCCAGCGAGGTCATGAAGGTCGGATCGCCGCCCAGCTCCTCGATGCGCTGCGCCGCGGACGGCGGCGGCGACGGGGCCGGCGCGCAAGGGCTGGCGGGGGGTGCAGGCTCGCTCATGGCAGGTTCTCGGTGTCGTTGTCCGGCCCCTCCCTGGGGCGTTGCGCGGAGTATCGACTGAGACTCCGCCCGCTCGCAATCGCCGCCGGCGCGACGGCGCCGCTCTGCAGCGCGCCCTGGCGGGCCTGCCGGGCGATCCGGGGGACAAAACCCGCCGGCGCCGCTAAGCTGTGGCGCCGACACATCCGGTTGCGATTCCTTCCCGTGAGCAGTTCCCCCGCCGCCGGCGCCATGCGCTGGCCCCATGCCGTGCGCGCCCTGCGCCACCGCAACTACCGCCTGTACTTCACCGGCCACCTGGTGTCGATCCTCGGCAACTGGATCCAGCAGGTGGCACTGGCCTGGCTGGTCTACCGGCTGACCGGCTCGGCCGCCCTGCTCGGCCTGACCAGCTTCCTCAGCCTGCTGCCGCAGCTGCTGCTCGGCCCGCTGATCGGCGCCTGGATCGACCGCCGCGACAAGCGCCGCCTGCTGATCGCCAGCCAGGCGGCGCTCGCCGTGCAGGCCGCTCTGCTCGCCGCGCTGACCGCACTGGAATGGATCGGCCCGGCGCTGCTGGTGGCGATGGCCGCGCTGCTCGGCGTGCTCGGCGCCTTCGACACGCCGCTGCGCCAGGCGCTGATGAGCAGCTTCGTCGGCGACCGCGACGACCTGCCCAACGCCCTGGCGCTCAACGCCATGCTGGTCAACGCCTCGCGCTTCCTCGGCCCGCCGCTGGCCGGCCTGCTGCTCGGTCTGACCGGCGAGGCGCTGTGCTTCGCCCTCAACGCGCTGTCCTTCCTCGCCCTGCTGATCGGCCTGCTGCGCATGCGCATCGACGCCCCGCCGCCGGCACGCGGCTCGATGGGTGCGGTGTTCCGCCAGGGCCTCGACTACGTGCTCGGCCAGGCCACGGTGCGCCAGCTGATGCTCGGCGTGATGGTGGTCAACTTCGCCGCCTCCTGCTACGCGGTGCTGCTGCCGGTGTTCGCCAAGGACGTGTTCGCCGGCGACGCCGCCACCCTCGGCTGGCTGTGGGGCGCCGCCGGCGGCGGCGCCCTGCTCGGCTCGCTGCTGCTCGCCAGCCGCCGTTCCACCGCCGGTCAGGTGCAGTTGATCCTCGCCGCCAGCGCGCTGAGCGCCTGCGCCCTGCTGGTGTTCGCCGCCAGCACCGTCCTGCCGCTGGCGCTGGCCGCCATGGCCGTGCTGGGCTTCGGCCTGACCTGCGCCAACGTCGGCACCAACATCCTCATCCAGGGCCTGGCCCCGGACGCGCTGCGCGGCCGCGTGGTGTCCTTCTACATCGCCTGCCGCTTCGGCTTCGAGGCGCTCGGCGGGCTGTGCGCCGGCCTGCTCGCCACCCGCCTCGGCGCCCCCGCCACCCTGGCCGGTGCCGGCGCCCTGCTGTTCGCCTGGTGCCTGTGGCTGCTGCCGCGGCATGCGGCGCTGGGCCGCGCGGTGGGCGCAGCGCAGAAGTCCGCCGAAGAGGAGCGCGCCGCTTCCTGACGGATGGCGCGGCACGCGCGCGCAGGCCCGCCCGCAGCGGCTATATTCGGTTGATCCCCTGCCGCCACGGGGCGAACATAGGCTCCTTCACGCTCCAGGATGCCCCGCCATGAAAGGTCACACCGCCGTCATCGACTACCTGAAGACCCTGCTCAAGGGCGAGCTGGCCGCCCGCGACCAGTACTTCGTGCACTCGCGCATGTACCAGGACTGGGGCTTCACCAGGCTCTACGAGCGGCTCGACCACGAGATGGTCGAGGAAACCGAGCACGCCGACGCCCTGCTGCAGCGCATCCTGTTCCTCGAGGGCGTGCCGGACATGACCCCCGACGCCGTGCGGGTCGGCAGGACCGTGCCGGAGATGCTCAAGACCGACCTGGCGCTGGAGTACGAGGTGCGCGCCGCGCTGGCCAAGGGCATCGCCCTGTGCGAGCAGCACCAGGACTACGTCACCCGCGAGATCCTCGAGAAGCAGCTGCACGACACCGAGGAAGACCACGCCTACTGGCTGGAGATCCAGCTCGGCCTGATCGACAAGCTCGGCCTGGAGAACTATCTGCAGTCGCAGATGTGACCCCCGGGCGCCGCCTGTGCGCGGCGCCCCCATCCTTTCCCTTCCCCCCTTGTCCGCCGCCCGCTTCTGCCAAGCATTCCCGGAGCGCGGCTGATCCCGGTCAATGCCCGGCCTCCGCGCGGTGTCAGGATGGATGCCAGACGCACCACCACCACCCACCGGGCAGCGCCCGCCCAGGAAGCCCGCCCGTCGCGCCCTCCGGCTGCGGCGCGCCCAGGAAAAGGACAACCGCCATGAGCTTCTTCGACTTCTTCAAGATGGACAGCCACTCCAAGGAAACCGAGAAGGCCAAGCAGGAGGCGCAGGCCGCGCTGATCAAGGCGGCGGAGACGCTCAACATCGACGTCGCCGTGATGGCCCACGACAACTGGAAGCTGCGTCTGGAAACCTACCTGACCGGCAAGTCGCAGGAGGACCTGCGCCCCGAGGTGGTGTGCTGCGACGAGCGCTGCGACCTCGGCAAGTGGATCTACGGCGACGGCGAGGCGCACCTCGGCCAGTACATGACCTTCCAGGACCTCAAGGCCACCCACAAGATGTTCCACTACACCGCCTCCAGCGTGGTGACCCTCAGCCAGGCCGGCAAGCAGGACGAGGCCCACGAACTGCTGCACGGCGAATTCAGCAAGCTGAGCACCACCGTCAAGCGCCGCCTGCACGACCTCAAGGCGCTGCTCTGAAGCACCGGCGCCGGCCCCTGCCGAACGGCGTGGCCGGCGCTGCCCCCCTCGCGGCTGGACAAGCCGCCCCCGGCTCCTAGACTGCCCAGTAGACCCGTCCGCCGCGGAGCAGCCCCCATGAGCCAGGTCATCGCCGAACTCCGGCACGAGCACGACGCCATCCTCGAAGCCCTGCCGGTCCTCGAGCGCATGGCCGAACGGGCCGCGCAGGGCCAGCTGCCGGCCGAGGATGCCGGCGAGTTCCTCGATTTCCTGCGCGCCTTCGTCGACCAGTGCCACCACGGCAAGGAGGAGGCCCTGCTGTTCCCCGCGCTGATCGCGGGCGGCCTCGCCGAGCACGGCGGCTTCATCGACGAACTGCACGCCGAGCACATCCAGGGCCGCGCCCTGGTCCAGGCCATGGCGCAGGCCTGCAGCCGGCGGCCGGGCGCAGACTTCGCCGCCGCCGCCACGGCCTACGCCGGCCACCTGCGCGCGCACATCGGCAAGGAGAATGCCGCACTGTTCTCCATGACCGAACGCCTGCTCGACGAGCCGGTCCTGGCGGCGCTGCAGCAGGCCTTCGCCGCGCACGAGGAAAAGGTCATGGGCACCGGCCGCCACCAGCAGCTGCATGCACGGCTGCAGCAGTGGCGGACGACCTATCTCGGCTGAGCGGCCCCGCCCGTCACAGGGCGAACGGCAGTCCCTGCCCCGGCTCGACCCGCTGGCGCGCCTGCAACAGACGGCGGAACTCCTCGGGATCCTTGACCAGCACGTCGGGCTGGCCGGCGAAGGCCTCGGCGGCGATCAGCCGCGACAGCCAGAAGCGCACGCAGGCCACGCGCAGCATGGCCGGCCACAGCTCGGCCTCGGCGGCGCCGAACGGGCGCAGCGCGGCGTAGCCGGCGAGCAGGGCATTGAGGCGATGGTGGTCGAACTCGCCGCACGGCTCCACGCACCAGTCGTTGGCGGCGATCGCCAGGTCGTAGAGCATCGGCCCGGAGCAGGCGTTGTGGAAGTCGATCACTCCGGACAGGTGGTTGCCGTCGAACAGCACGTTGTCGTGGAACAGGTCGCCGTGCAGGTTGGCCGCCGGCAGCGCCTCCAGGCGCTGCCGCAGACGGCCCAGCTCCTCCAGCGCGCCCTTGAGCAACTGGCGGGCGTCGTCGTCCAGGCGCAGGGCCTGCAGCGGCCCCTCGGCGAGCATCCAGTCGAGACCGCGGTCGCTCGGCCGCTCGATGATCGCGTCGCGGGTGGCCAGGTGCAGGCGCGCCAGCAGCTCGCCGACCGCCCGGCACTGGTGCGCATTGGGCAGGCCGACGTGGTGGCCGGGCAGGCGCGGCTGCAGCAGCGCCGGCAGGCCGGCCAGTTCGCCGATGGCGGTGCCGTCGGCGGTGCGCAGGGCGAAGGGCACCGGCAGGCCGGCGCCGTGCAGCACGTCGAGCAGGGCGACGCTGAAGCCCAGGCCCTCGCGCGGGCCGCGCTCGACCAGGGTCAGCACGTACTCGCCGCGCTCCAGGCTGACGAAGAAGTTGCTGTTCTCGGTGCCGGCGGCGATGCCCTGGAACGCCAGCAGGCGGCCCAGCCCGTAGGGAGCGAGGAAGGCTTCCAGCTCGTGACGCTCAAGCGGGGTGAAGACGGACATGGGGCCTCCTCGATCGGGACTCAGCGGCTTACCAGCGGAAGATCTCCCACTGCGGGATCAGCATGTCCGGGTTGTCCGAGCGGATGAAGTTGCTGTCGCCGTCGGCGCGCACCAGGAAGTACGGCTTGCCGACCTTGGGGGTGACCTTGATGGCGTAGAGGAAGCCGTTGATGCGGTATTCCTGGATGGTCTTGTCGCCTTCCTGGCGGATGGTCACGTCCGGTTCGCCGCTCGGCGCCTCGTCCTGGGCAACGGCGGCCAGCGGGGCGGCGGCCAGCAGGCCAACGAGCAGCAGACGGTTGATTGCGCACATGGTGGTAACCTTGTCCCTTTGCAGTCATCGATACAGCCATCTTACCCGGTCGCATCGCCGAAGAGTCGATTTCCCCATGAGTCTAGCCCCTCTCGTCCTGGTGGACGGTTCCTCCTACCTGTACCGCGCCTTCCACGCCCTGCCGCCGCTGCACACCTCCGCCGGCCTGCCCACCGGGGCGGTCAAGGGCGTGCTGAACATGCTGCTGTCGCTGCGCCGCCAGTACCCGGACAGCCCGTTCGCCGTGGTGTTCGACGCCAAGGGCCCGACCTTCCGCGACGAGCTGTTCGAGCACTACAAGTCGCATCGCCCGCCGATGCCCGACGACCTGCGCGTGCAGATCGAGCCGCTGCACGCCTGCGTGCGCGCCCTCGGCCTGCCGCTGCTGTGCATCGAGGGGGTGGAAGCCGACGACGTGATCGGCACCCTGGCGCGCTCCAGCGCCGCCGCCGACCGCCCGGTGCTGATCTCCACCGGCGACAAGGACATGGCCCAGCTGGTCGACGGCCACATCAGCCTGGTCAACACCATGACCAACCCGCCGACCTATCTCGACCGCGACGGCGTGGTGGCCAAGTTCGGCATCGGCCCGGAGCTGATCATCGACTACCTGGCGCTGATGGGCGACAAGGTCGACAACATCCCCGGCGTGCCCGGGGTCGGCGAGAAGACCGCGCTGGGCCTGCTGCAGGGCCTCGGCGGCGGCCTCGACCTGATCTATTCCAGCCTCGAGCAGGTGCCGGCGCTGCCGATCCGCGGCGCCAAGTCGCTGCCGGCCAAGCTCGAGGAGCACCGCGAGATGGCCTACCTGTCCTACCGGCTGGCGACCATCAAGACCGACGTGGCGCTGGACGTCGCCCTCGACGACCTGCACCCGGGCGAAGCCGACCGCCCGGCACTGATCGAGCTGTACCGCACCCTGGAGTTCAGGAGCTGGCTGGACGAGCTGCTGCGCGAGGCGAAGGCCGCCGGCGTACCGGTGGCCGGCACTCCGGTGGCCGGCACTCCGGCGTCCGGCGCTCCCGCCGAAGGCGGCGCGGCGACTGCCACTGCCACAGAAGCCGCGGCTGCGCCCGAGACCCGCTACGAGATCGTGCTGGAACAGGCGCAGTTCGACGCCTGGCTGGAAAAGCTCGAGGCGGCCGAGCTGTTCGCCTTCGACACCGAGACCACCGGCCTCGACGCCCAGCAGGCCGAGCTGGTCGGCATTTCCTTCGCGGTCAGCGCCTTTGAGGCGGCCTACGTGCCGCTGACCCACAGCTACATGGGCGTACCCGCGCAGCTGGACCGCGACACGGTGCTGGCCGCGCTCAAGCCGCTGCTGGAAGACCCGGCCAGGGCCAAGGTCGGCCAGCACGCCAAGTACGACATCAACATCCTCGCCCGCTGCGGCATCGAGGTGCGCGGCGTGGCCTTCGACACCATGCTGGAGTCCTACGTGCTGGACTCCACCGCCACCCGCCACGACATGGACAGCCTGGCGCTCAAGTACCTCGGCCAGAGCACGGTGAAGTTCGAGGACATCGCCGGCAAGGGCGCCAAGCAGCTGACCTTCGACCAGATCGCCCTCGAGCAGGCCGGCCCCTACGCCGCCGAGGACGCCGACGTCACCCTGCGCCTGCACCAGACCCTGTGGCAGAAGCTGGAAGCCGTGCCGGCGCTGGCGAAGGTGCTGACCGAGATCGAGATGCCGCTGGTGCCGGTGCTGGCGCGCATCGAGCGCCACGGCGCGCTGGTCGACGCCAAGCTGCTCGGCCAGCAGAGCGTCGAGCTGGGCGAGAAGATGCAGCAGCTGCAGCGTCAGGCCTTCGAGCTGGCCGGCGAGGAATTCAACCTCGCCTCGCCCAAGCAGCTCGGCGCCATCCTCTACGACAAGCTCGGCCTGCCGGTGCTGTCGAAGACCGCCAAGGGCCAGGCCTCCACCGCCGAGAGCGTGCTCGCCGAGCTGGCCGAGCAGGGTTTCGAACTGCCGCAGGTGCTGATGGACTACCGCAGCGTCAGCAAGCTGAAGAGCACCTACACCGACAAGCTGCCCGAGCAGATCAACCCGCGCACCGGGCGCATCCACACCAGCTACCACCAGGCGGTGACCGCCACCGGCCGGCTGTCCTCCAGCGACCCGAACCTGCAGAACATCCCGATCCGCACCGCCGAAGGGCGGCGCATCCGCCAGGCCTTCGTCGCCGCGCCGGGCTACCGGCTGGTGGCCGCCGACTACTCGCAGATCGAGCTGCGCATCATGGCCCACCTGGCCCAGGACGCGGGCCTGCTGGACGCCTTCCGCCACGGCCGCGACGTGCACCGCGCCACCGCCGCCGAGGTGTTCGGCGTCGAGCTGGAGCAGGTCAGCTCCGAGCAGCGGCGCAGCGCCAAGGCGATCAACTTCGGCCTGATCTACGGCATGAGCGCCTTCGGCCTGGCCAAACAGATCGGCGTCGAGCGCAAGCAGGCGCAGGCCTACATCGACCGCTACTTCGCCCGCTATCCCGGCGTGCTGGCCTATATGGAACGCACCCGCGAGCAGGCCGCGGCGCAGGGCTACGTCGAGACCCTGTTCGGCCGCCGCCTGTACCTGCCGGAGATCCACTCGAAGAACGGCGCCATGCGCAAGGCCGCCGAGCGCACGGCGATCAACGCGCCGATGCAGGGCACCGCGGCGGACATCATCAAGCGCGCCATGGTGGCGGTGGACGCCTGGCTGCAGGAGTCCGGGCTGGATGCGCGGATGATCCTCCAGGTGCACGACGAACTGGTGCTGGAAGTGCGCGAGGACCAGGTGGAGGAACTCGAGGCCGGCCTGCTGCCGCGCATGAGCGGCGCCGCGCAGCTGGATGTGCCGCTGCTGGTCGAGGCCGGGGTGGGCAGCAACTGGGACGAGGCCCACTGAGCCGAGCCGACCAACGGCTGAACTTTGTCGCGCAGGCCGCGGTCAATTGTTCTGAGTGGTTGGCAGACCCCTCATGGGTTTCCTTGCAGAACCCTGTGTTGGCAGAACGCCCGCCTGCCCCGCCCTGGCAGCCGGGCTCGATGACCGACCTTCCATCCCCCCAACGGAAGGTCGGTTTTTTTTGCCTGCGCGAAACCTCAGGCCTGCTCGGCGACCGCCTCGTCTTCCTCCAGCAGGCCCATCCAGCCGGCCAGCACGGCCTGCGCATCCTCGATGCCCTGGCGCTTGGGCGCGGAGAACAGCTGCACGCTGGCCACCTCGCCCCAGCCCTGGCGGATCTCCTTCTGCACCTTGAGCAGGGTGTTCTTCGCCGCGCCGAAGGTCAGCTTGTCGGCCTTGGTCAGCAGGATGTGCATGGGCAGGCAGCTGGCCTTGGCCCAGTCGAGCATCAGCAGGTCGAACTCGGTGAGCGGATGGCGGATGTCCATGAGCAGCACCACGCCGACCAGGCTGTGGCGGCTGCCCAGGTAGGCCTCGAGGTGGCGCTGCCAGTGCTGCTTGAGCGGGATCGGCACCTTGGCGTAGCCGTAGCCGGGCAGGTCGACCAGGCGGCGCTGGTCGTCGAGGCGGAAGAAGTTGATCAGCTGGGTACGCCCCGGGGTCTTCGAGGTGCGCGCCAGGCGGGCATGGGTCAGGGTGTTCAGCGCGCTGGACTTGCCGGCGTTGGAGCGCCCGGCGAAGGCCACCTCGAAGCCCTCGTCCGGCGGACACTGGTCGACCTGGGCGGCGCTCTTGATGAAGGCGGCCTGCTGACACAGACCGAGGATGGGATTCTTGACGGACATGGCGAGGGCCTGTTCTGCGCCTGCGCAACAACGCGTTGCAGGCTGGGGCTGGTAGGTGCTGCGACAAAGTGTCGCTGACGGCGGTTCCGTTTCCGTTTTGACGTCGCCTGTATATAATGCCACGGATTTTGTGTGCGCTTTATTCCCAAGTTCAGTGTCCACGCGGACGGACCCCGCCGGCAGAGCGACGGGCCGTTTTCCCCTGATGTAGAAGAGGTCGACCATGAAGAAACTGTTGCTTGCTGTGTCGCTCGTTGCTGCCGCCGCCTCCGCGCAGGCCGCCCAGGATCCGGAAGCGGTGTTCAATCGTGCCTGTGCCGCCTGCCACAACGGCGCACTGCCCATGGCACCGCTGAAGGGCGACAAGGCCGCCTGGGAACCGCGTCTGGCCAAGGGTATGGATGCACTGGTCGCAAGCGTCACCAACGGCTTCAATGCCATGCCGCCGCGCGGCATGTGCATGGACTGCACCGCCGAGGACTACAAGGCCGTCATCGAGTGGATGAGTGCCTCCAAGTAATCCCGATACCCCCCTTACCTTTAGCCGTAGCTGGATTAGCTGATGAACAAACTACTCGTGAGTCTGCTGTTGACCCTGGGCGTGACCGGTGTGGCCCATGCCGCCGGCGATGCCACCGCTGGACAGACCAAGGCAGCCGTCTGCGGCGCCTGCCACGGCCCGGACGGCAACAGCGCAGCGCCCAATTTCCCGAAACTGGCTGGCCAGGGCGAGCGCTATCTGCTCAAGCAGATGCAGGACATCAAGGGTGGTAAGCGTACCGTGATCGAGATGACCGGCCTGCTCAACAACCTGAGCGACCAGGATCTGGCCGACATCGCCGCCTACTTCTCCAGCCAGAAGGGCAGCATCGGCCAGGCCGATCCCAAGCTGGTGGCGCGCGGCGAAGCGCTGTTCCGCGGCGGCAACCTGGAACTGGGCATGCCGGCCTGCACCGGCTGCCACGCTCCGGACGGCCGCGGCAACGACCTGGCCGGCTTCCCGCAGCTCAACGGCCAGCACGCCCAGTACGTGACCAAGCAGCTGACCGACTTCCGCGAAGGCAACCGCACCAACGACGGCGACGCCATGATCATGCGCTCCATCGCCGCCAAGCTGAGCAACAAGGACATCGAAGCGGTGTCCAGCTACATCCAGGGTCTGCACTGAGCGATCCCGCAGTAGCCTGCAACATAAAAAGGGCGGCCATGGCCGCCCTTTTTTTTGCCCGTCTCGCCTACAATCGCGTGGAATTCGCCAGCGGCCGCCGGTGTCCAACCGCCAGCCGCCCCACGTCATCCTGTCCAGGAGTCAAGCATGCGTAACCTGATTCTCTCGGCCGTTCTGGCCGGCCTCAGCCTGTTCGGCGCCACCGTTTCAGCCGAGGAGATCCAGGCCGGCAAGCAGTACGTCCAGCTGAGCAGCCCGGTGCCGGTCGCCCAGCCCGGCAAGATCGAGGTGGTCGAGCTGTTCTGGTACGGCTGCCCGCACTGCTACCAGCTCGAGCCGACCATCCAGCCGTGGGCCGAGAAGCTGCCGGAAGACGTCAACTTCGTGCGCATCCCGGCGCTGTTCGGCGGCCTGTGGAACGTCCACGGCCAGATGTTCCTGACCCTCGAGGCCATGGGCGTCGAGGCCAAGGTGCACGACGCGGTGTTCGCCGCCATCCACCGCGAAGGCAAGAAGCTCGCCACCCCGGAGGAGATGGCCGAGTTCCTCGCCGGCCAGGGCGTGGACAAGGACGCCTTCCTCAAGACCTTCAACTCCTTCGCCGTGAAGGGCCAGATGGAGAAGGCCAAGAAGCTGGCCATGGCCTACCAGATCACCGGCGTGCCGGTGCTGGTGGTCAACGGCAAGTACCGCTTCGACCTCGGCACCGCCGGCGGCCCGAACGGCGCCCTCCAGGTCGCCGACCACCTGATCGCCAAGGAACGCGCGACCCAGCAAGCCCCCGCCCAGTAACGGCGGCGGCCATGCTCAGGCGCTGGACCACCCCGCGCGCGCCCGGCATCCGGGCCGCGCGACACAATCCGCAGGCCGGCGAAGTCGCTGTCGGCGAAACCCTGCGCCTGCTCAGCTTCAACATCCAGGTCGGCATCAGCACCCGCCGCTACCATCACTACCTGACCCGCAGCTGGCAGCACCTGCTGCCGCACCGCGAGCGGGCGGTCAACCTGCAGCAGATCGGTGCGCTGCTCGGCGACTTCGACCTGGTCGCCCTGCAGGAGGTCGACGGCGGCAGCCTGCGCTCCGACTACGTCAACCAGGTCGAGCACCTCGCCCAGCTCGGCAACTTCCCCTACTGGTACCAGCAGCTCAACCGCAACCTCGGCGCGCTGGCCCAGCACAGCAACGGCCTGCTCAGCCGCCTGCGCCCGCAGCAGCTGGAGGACCACCCGCTGCCTGGCCCGCCCGGCCGCGGCGCCATCCTGCTGCGCTTCGGCGAAGGGTCGGAGGCGCTGGCGGTGGTGATGATGCACCTGGCCCTCGGCGCGCGCGTGCGCACCCGCCAGCTGGCCTACATCCGCGAACTGATCCACGGCTACCGCCACTGCGTGCTGATGGGCGACATGAACACCCACGCCGCCGAACTGCTCGAGCACTCGCCGCTGCGCGGCCTCGGCCTGGTCGCCCCGCAGACCTGCGCCACCTACCCCAGCTGGCAGCCGCAGCGCTGCATCGACCACATCCTGCTCAGCCCGCAGCTGACCCTGGAGCGCATGGCCGTGCTGGATGCGCCGATCTCCGACCACCTGCCGGTGGCGGTGGACATCCGCCTGCCCGCCGGCCTGCGCCAGCAGCCGCTGGTGGTGGCGCCCGGATAAACCCGCTCACATCTCGAGCGTCCGCCCCGGCGCGCCGGCAGGCTATGCTGGGCATCCGCTCCACCGCACCCGGCACCGCGCCATGAAGATCCTGCTCCCCCTCGCCCTCACCCTGCTGCTCGCCGGCTGCGCCGGCGGCCTGCGCTTCGACGACAGCCAGCGCTCGGTCGACCACAGCAGCCGGGTCGAATTCATCGTCATCCACTACACCTCCAGCGACCTGCCGCGCTCGCTGAAGACCCTCAGCCACGGCGGCGTCAGCGCCCACTACCTGCTGCCGGCCGACGGCAGGAAGATCTACCGCATGGTCGACGAGAGCCGCCGCGCCTGGCACGCCGGCGACAGCCAGTGGCGCGGGCGCACCTGGCTCAACGCCAGCTCGATCGGCATCGAGATCGTCAACCCCGGCTATACCGATGGCCCGGACGGGCGCACCTGGCATCCCTACCCGCAGGCGCAGATCGACCGCCTGATCGCCCTGCTCAGGGACATCCAGGCCCGCCACGGCGTGGCGCCGGTCAACATCGTCGGCCACAGCGACATCGCTCCGCAGCGCAAGGTCGACCCCGGCCCGCTGTTCCCCTGGCGCCAGCTCGCCGCCGCCGGACTGATCCCCTGGCCCGAGGCCGCCGTGGTGCAGGGGAAGCTGCGCCAGCTGGACGGCCGGGTGCCCGAGGTGGCCTGGTTCCAGCACCAGCTCGAACGCATCGGCTACGCGGTGCCGCAGCATGGCCAGCTGGACGAGGCCACCCGCAACGTGCTCGCCGCCTTCCAGATGAAGTACCGCCCCGAGCGCCACGACGGCCAGCCCGACCTGCACAGCGCCGCGCTGCTGCTGGCGCTGTAGCCTCCCGGAGCGCCGCGACCTTCTACACTCTGCGCAGGGTTTTCCGCCGCGTTCGGCGGAAGCGCTCGCGTTTGCAGGTAAACTTGCCGGTCTGCCGCCGATCCACAAGCACGCCGGCAGATCCAACAAACAGAAGAAGGAAGCACCTCCATGAAAGGCAAAACCTTGGCATGGGCCCTGTCCGCAACCCTGGCAGGCCTCTCTCTGGGCGGGACCGTTCAGGCACAGGACAAGTTCGTCACCATCGGCACCGGCGGCCAGACCGGCGTCTACTACGTGGCCGGCCAGTCGATCTGCCGGTTCCTCAACCGCGGCGCGGCCGAGCACCAGATCAAGTGCAACGCCCCGGCCAGCGGCGGCGGCGTGGCCAACGTCAACGGCATCCGCAGCGGCGAATTCAACTTCGGCATCATGCAGTCCGATCACCAGTACAAGGCGATGAAGGGCGAAGCGCCGTTCCAGGCCGAAGGCCCGATGGAGGACATCCGCGCGGTGTTCTCCCTGCAGAGCGAGGTGTTCACCATCCTCGCCCGCCGCGACGCCAGGATCGCCGGCTTCGACGACCTCAAGGGCAAGCGCGTCAACATCGGCAACCCCGGCTCCGGCCAGCGCGACACCCTCGACGAGATCCTGCGCGTGAAGGGCTGGGACAAGTCGGCCTTCGCCCTCGCCGCCGAGCTCAAGCCGGCCGAGCAGGCCGCCGCGCTGAGCGACAACAACATCGACGCCATGACCTACTTCGTCGGCCACCCCAACGGCGCGATCCAGGAAGCCACCACCACGGTCGACGCGGTACTGGTGCCGGTCACCGGCCCGGACATCGACAAGCTGCTGGCCGAGAAGAGCTACTACACCAAGGCCGAGATCCCCGGTGGCCTGTACAAGGGCAACGACGCCGCGACCCCGTCGATCGGCGGTAAGGCGGTGCTGTCCACCAGCGCCAAGACCGATCCCGAGGTGGTCTACCAGCTGGTCAAGTCGGTGTTCGACAACCTCGAGCGCTTCCAGCGCCTGCACCCGGCGTTCCAGGGCCTCAAGGCCGAGGACATGATCAAGGTCGGCCTGTCCGCCCCGCTGCACGAGGGCGCCGCGCGGTACTACAAGGAGCGCGGCTGGCTGTAAGGAACCGTCCACGATCTGCTGCGCGTCGGCCATGCTGCGTTGAAATCGGCTTCGGACTGCTCATTTACAGTTCGTAAACTCCGCGTCCTCAGCCGATTTCGCCTTGCCTGGCGCTAGCTCGCGAGATCGTGAACCGGCTCCTCGCCACCATTCCCTTTGCCGGGCGCTGCTACTCTGCTAGTAGCGCCCGCCATGCCGCTTCCACCCGGAACCCGCGTGCCGCGAGGCCGCGGGTTCCGGCGTTATCCGTTTTCCGCTGCAGGTTCATCCCATGCATGACAAGCAACTCTCCACCGAGGAGCTGATCGCCCAGGACGTCGGTGCGCGCACCCCGCCGGGCGCGATGGCCGCGGTGATCACCGGCCTGGCCCTGGCCTGGTCGCTGTTCCAGCTGTGGATCGCCTCGCCGCTGCCGTTCGTGTTCGGTATCGGCGTGTTCAACGACACCGAAACCCGCTCCATCCACCTGGCCTTCGCCCTGCTGCTGGCCTTCCTCGTCTACCCGGCGTTCCGCCGCTCGCCGCGCGACCGCGTGCCGCTCACCGACCTGGCCATGGGCCTGGCGGCGGCGGCCAGCGCCGCCTACCTGTTCATCGCCTACGAGCAACTGGCGCAGCGCCCAGGCAACCTGACCACCCTCGACCTGGTCACCGCCTGCGTCGGCATTCCGCTGCTGCTGGAGGCCACCCGCCGCGCCCTCGGCCCGGCGCTGGCGGTGATCGCCCTGCTGTTCCTGGTCTACAGCGTCGCCGGCCCGTGGATGCCGGACCTGCTGGCGCACCGCGGGGTGAGCTTCACCGCGCTGGCCAACCACCAGTGGATCACCACCGAAGGCGTGTTCGGCATCGCCCTCGGCGTGTCGACCAGCTTCGTGTTCCTCTTCGTGCTGTTCGGCGCCCTGCTCGAGCGCGCCGGCGCCGGCCACTACTTCATCCAGCTGGCCTTCAGCCTGCTCGGCCATCTGCGCGGCGGCCCGGCCAAGGCGGCGGTGGTGTCCTCGGCGCTGACCGGGGTGATCTCCGGCTCGTCGATCGCCAACGTGGTCACCACCGGCACCTTCACCATCCCGATGATGAAGAAGGTCGGCTTCTCCAAGGAGAAGGCCGGCGCGGTGGAAGTGGCCTCCTCGGTCAACGGCCAGATCATGCCGCCGGTGATGGGCGCCGCCGCCTTCCTGATGGTCGAGTACGTCGGTATGCCCTACGTGGAGATCATCAAGCACGCCTTCCTGCCGGCGGCGATCTCCTACATCGCGCTGTTCTACATCGTCCACCTCGAGGCGCTGAAGCTCGGCATGCAGCCGATCGGCGCGCGCCAGCCGAAACCCTGGCTGCGCCGCCTGACCGGTTTCGCCTTCGGCGTCGCGCTGATCTCCGGCCTGTCGCTGGCGGTCTACTACGGCCTCGGCTGGCTCAAGCCGGCGCTCGGCGACTACGCCCTGCCGGGCATCAGCCTGCTGCTTGCGGTGGCCTACCTGGGCCTGCTGAAGATCGCCGCCAGCAACCCGCCGCTGCCCGCCGAGGACCCGGACAAGCCGCTGGAGGTGCTGCCCGAGACCCGCGCCGTGCTGCTTTCCGGCCTGCACTTCCTGCTGCCGGTGGTGGTGCTGGTCTGGTGCCTGATGATCGAGCGCCTGTCGCCCGGCCTGTCGGCGTTCTGGGGCAGCGTGATGCTGATGGTCATCCTGCTCACCCAGCGCCCGCTGCTCGGCTGGCTGCGCGGTGACGGCGGCAAGACCCACGGCAGCTTCATCGACGGCTGCGTCGACCTGCGCGAGGGCCTGATCGCCGGCGCGCGCAACATGATCGGCATCGGCATCGCCACCGCCGCCGCCGGCATCATCGTCGGCGCGGTGTCGCAGACCGGCGTCGGCCTGGTGCTCGCCGACCTGGTCGAGCTGCTGTCGATGGGCAACCTGCTGTTGATGCTGCTGCTCACCGGGGTGTTCAGCCTGATCCTCGGCATGGGCCTGCCGACCACCGCCAACTACATCGTGGTGTCCAGCCTGCTGGCGCCGGTGATCGTCACCCTCGGCCAGCAGAACGGTCTGATCGTGCCGCTGATCGCCGTGCACCTGTTCGTCTTCTACTTCGGCATCATGGCCGACGTCACCCCGCCGGTGGGCCTCGCCTCGTTCGCCGCCGCCGCGGTGTCCAAGGGCGATCCGATCAAGACCGGCCTGGTGGCGTTCTTCTACAGCCTGCGCACCGCGGCGCTGCCGTTCCTGTTCATCTTCAACACCGACCTGCTGCTGATCGACGTCGGCTTCTGGCACGGCGTGCTGATCTTCATCGTCGCCACCGTGGCCATGCTGGTCTTCGCCGCCGCCACCATGGGCTTCTTCCTGGTGAAGAGCCGCTGGTACGAGAGCCTGCTGCTCCTCTTGGTCGCCTTCAGCCTGTTCCGCCCGGGCTTCTGGATGGACATGCTGCACGACCCCTACCGCGAGGTGCCGCCGGCCCAGCTGGCCAGCGCGCTCGGCGAGGTCGAGGCGGACAGCAGCCTGCGCCTGCGCATCCAGGGCGAGGACGCGATCGGCGACCCGCGCGTCTTCACCGTGCTGCTGCCGGTGCCGGACGGTGCCAGTGGCGAGGAACGCCTCGGCAAGCTGGGCATCCAGCTCTACGAGCAGGACGGCAAGACCCTGATCGACAACGTCGCCTTCGGCAGCCCGGCCGCCGACCTCGGCCTGGAGTTCGACCAGCAGATCCTCGACGTGCGCGCGCCCACCCAGCGCTGGCCCAAGGAGCTGATCTGGCTGCCGGGCTTCGCCCTGTTCGGCCTGGTCTGGCTGCTGCAGAGCCGTCGGCGCCGCGCCGCGACCTGAACTCGTGCAGTCTGAGGTAGTCTGAAGCAGCATCCGGCGGCGCCCAGCGGGCGCCGCTTTCTTTCACCAGCAAGGAACCGCTGATGACCCTGCATATCCGCATCTGGGACCTGCCCACCCGCGTCTTCCACTGGAGTCTGGCGCTGTCCGTCGCCGCCGCCCTCGCCACCGGCTGGGTCGGCGGCAACTGGATGGTCTGGCACGGCCGCCTGGGCCTGCTCATCGCCGGCCTGCTGGCCTTCCGCCTGGCCTGGGGCGTGCTCGGCTCCACCTACGTGCGCTTCGGCCAGGTGCTGCACCTGCCGCAGAGCCTGCCGGCCTACCTGCGCGGCGAGTGGCACGGCGGCGGCCACAACCCGCTGGGCTGGCTGTCGGTGCTGGCCATGCTCGCCGCCCTCGGCTTCCAGGTCGCCAGCGGCCTGGTGGCCAACGACGACATCGCCTTCACCGGCCCGCTGTACCGCCTGGTCGACAGCGCCACCAGCAGCAGGCTGACCGGCCTGCACCGCCAGGGCCTGTGGCTGGTGGTCGCGCTGATCGTCCTGCATCTGGCGGCGCTGCTGTTCTACCGCCTGGTGCGCGGCGAGAACCTGGTCGAGGCCATGCTCCACGGCAAGCGCCGGGTGCCGGCCGCGCGGCCGGTCAAGCCGGCCAGCGGCGGCAGCCTGCCGGCGCTGGTGGTCGCCCTGGCCTTCGCCGGCGGCGCGATCTGGGCTGCCAACGGCAGCTGGATTCCGACGCCTCCGCCGCCACCGGCGCAGAGCACTCCGGCCTGGTAACGAAAAGGGCGACCCGCGGGTCGCCCTTTTCATGTCAGCCGTGCGTCGGTCATTCGTCCATGCGGAACTTGTCGTGGCAGCCCTTGCAGCTCTTGCCCACCTCGCCGAAAGCCTGGGCGATGGCAGCCTTGTCGCCGCCGGCGGCGACCTTGGCCAGGTTGTTGGCGGCCTGGTTGAAGGCGATGGCCACCTTGGCGACCTCCTCCTTCTGGGTGAAGAACTCCGGCTTGACGCGGGTCTTCTGCGCGCCCACCGACTGCTCGGTGCCCGGACCGTACAGCGCACCCATGCCCGAGTTGGCGATGCCGGCGATGGCGTTGGCGGCGGCGGCGACCTGCGCCTGGTCGTAGGGCACCGAGCCCTCGACGACCTGCGCCTTGATCTTGCCCATGTTCCACGACATGAAGCTGTAGCCGGCCTTGCGGAACTCGATCTGGTCTTCCGGGCTGACCTGGGCCACGGCCAGGCTGGCGGTCCCCGCCAGCAGCAGACCGGCGGTGCAGGCCATCAGTTTGTTCATCATCGGTGTTCTCCCTTTCCTTGCAGCATGATCACGAAGAGCCGGCCCCGGGCCGGCAGAGGCTCTAGAGTAGCCGCTGCGGGGGCAACAGGCAGCCCCGCCGGGTTCACACCCGGCGACTTTCGTACCAGCGATACAGGCCCATGCCCGCCAGCATGGCGATGACGAACGGCAGGATGGCGGCGTTGCCGCTGCCCAGCACCACCACCGCCGGCCCCGGGCAGATGCCGGCGATGCCCCAGCCGATGCCGAAGATCAGGCTGCCGATCACCAGCTGGCGGTCCGGCTCGCGCTTGCTCGGCAACTGCATCGGGCAGCCGGTCAGCGACTGCTGGCGGCGGCGCGCCAGGGTGAAGGGGATCAGCGCGGCAGCGATGCCGCCGCCCATGACGAAGGCCAGCGACGGATCCCAGCTGCCGGCCAGGTCGAGGAAGGCCAGCACCTTGGCCGGACTGGCCATGCCGGCCAGCAGCAGGCCGAGGCCGAACAGCAGGCCGGCGAGGAAGGCGGTCAGACGGTTCATGCTCAGGCTCCGATCAGGTGGCGGACGACGAAGACGGTGGCGAAGCCGGTGCCCATGAAGCACAGGGTGGCGATCAGCGAGCGCGGCGACAGCCGCGACAGCCCGCAGATGCCGTGGCCACTGGTGCAGCCGGAGCCCAGCCGCGCGCCGAAGCCGACCAGCAGGCCGGCCAGCAGCAGACCCGGCACGCCGGCCTGCATCTCGATGGCCGGCAGCGCGGCGAACGCCTGCCACAGCCAGGGGGCGAGCAGCAGGCCGGCGACGAACAGCAGGCTGTCCAGCCGGCCGCTGGCCTTCGGGTTGAGCAGGCTGCCGAGCAGGCCGCTGATCCCGGCGATGCGGCCGTTGGCCAGCACGAACAGGCCGGTCGCCAGGCCGAGCAGGATGCCGCCGGCGAGGGCGCTCCAGGGGGTGAAGTGGGCCCAGTCGATGGTCATTGTCGTTCCTCCGAGCAGAACTGCAGGTACAGGGTGTGGATCAGCGCCAGGGCGGCGGGACTGGCGATGCGGTAGTGGATCTGCTTGCCGTCGCGGCGGGTGGCCACCAGCCCCTCGCGGCGCAGCACGCCGAGCTGCTGCGACAGGGTCGGCTGGACGATGCCCAGCGCATCCTGCAGCTCGCCGACATTGCGCTCGCCTTCGGCCAGCTGGCACAGCAGCAGCAGGCGATCCGGGTTGGCCAGCACCTTGAGCAGCTGGCTGGCGGCATCGGCATTGGCGCGCAGGCGGGCGAAATCGGTCGCGGCGAGGGGCATGGCGGCTCCATACAGTTAGCCGAAAAACAATATATATCAATATAAACTGTAAAGCAAACCGTCCGCCCGCCTACTACCTTCGGCTGAAAAACCCATCATTTCGGCCAAAGTCGACTTGCAATTTTCGTCTCAACTCACTCCAAAACAGTTGAACGACAACCGCCACCCCGGCACAATCCGGCGCCATATAGCCCCGCCAGAGGTCCGCGCAGCGCGCGTCGACCCCTCTAGCCAGCGGATCTGGCGTCCTGCGGGAGCAACGAACAACAACAATTTCGCTTGCCAATGGAGAGATTTGCTCATGCAAATCGGTATACCGCTCGAAACCCACGCCGGGGAAACCCGCGTGGCCGCCACGCCGGAAACGGTCAAGAAACTCGTCGCCCAGGGCCACCAGGTCGTCGTCCAGTCGGGAGCCGGCGTTGCCGCCAGCGTCCCGGACGACGCCTATGTCGCCGCCGGCGCGCGCATCGGCTCGGCCGCCGAGGCCCTCGGCGCCGGCCTGGTGCTCAAGGTCGCCGCGCCCGACGCCGACGAGCTGCAACTGATGCAGCCCGGCGCCGTGCTGGTCGGCATGCTCAACCCGTTCGACAACGCCAACCTGGCGCGCATGACCGAGCGCGGCATCACCGCCTTCGCCCTCGAGGCGGCGCCGCGCACCTCGCGCGCGCAGAGCCTCGACGTGCTGTCGTCGCAGGCCAACATCGCCGGCTACAAGGCGGTGATGCTCGCCGCCAACCACTACCCGCGCTTCATGCCGATGCTGATGACCGCCGCCGGCACGGTGAAGGCCGCCCGCGTGCTGGTGCTCGGCGCCGGCGTCGCCGGCCTGCAGGCGATCGCCACCGCCAAGCGCCTCGGCGCGGTGATCGAGGCCTCGGACGTGCGGCCGGCGGTGAAGGAGCAGATCGAGTCCCTCGGCGCCAAGTTCGTCGACGTGCCGTTCGAGACCGACGAGGAGCGCGAATGCGCCCAGGGCGTCGGCGGCTACGCGCGGCCGATGCCCAAATCCTGGATGGAGCGCCAGGCCAGGGCGGTGCACGAGAAGGCCAAACAGGCCGACATCGTCATCACCACCGCGCTGATCCCCGGCCGTCCGGCGCCGATCCTGCTGCACGAGGACACCGTGGCGGCGATGAAGCCCGGCTCGGTGGTCATCGACCTGGCCGCGGCGCAGGGCGGCAACTGCCCGCTGACCGTCGCCGACCAGGTGGTGATGCGCCACGGCGTGACCATCGTCGGCCACAGCAACCTGCCGGCGCTGGTGCCGGCCGACGCCTCGGCCCTGTACGCGCGCAACCTGCTGGACTTCCTCAAGCTGGTCATCGACGGCGAAGGCAAGTTCCAGCTCAACCGCGAAGACGACATCGTCGCCGCCTGCCTGATGTGCGAGGGCGGCCAGCTGGTCCGTCGCAACGCCGCCTGATTGCTCCCCAGATTACAAGGACAACAACCATGGACCCGATCTCCGACGGTCTCTACAACCTGATCATCTTCGTGCTGGCGATCTACGTCGGCTACCACGTGGTATGGAACGTCACTCCCGCGCTGCACACCCCGCTGATGGCGGTGACCAACGCCATCTCCGCCATCGTCATCGTCGGCGCCATGCTGGCCGCCGCGCTGACCGAAACCGGCCTGGGCAAGACCATGGGCACCCTGGCCGTGGCGCTGGCCGCGGTCAACGTGTTCGGTGGCTTCCTGGTCACCCGGCGCATGCTGGAAATGTTCAAGAAGAAAGACAAGCCGGCCAAGGCGGAGGCGCACTGAGATGAGCATGAACCTGATCACCGCCCTCTACCTCGTGGCGTCCGTGTGCTTCATCCAGGCGCTCAAGGGCCTCTCGCACCCGACCAGCTCGCGCCGGGGCAACCTGTTCGGCATGGTCGGCATGGCCATCGCCGTGCTCACCACCGTCGGCCTGATCTACAAGCTCGGCGCGCAGATGGGCGAAGGCGCCGGCATCGGCTACGTGGTCCTCGGCCTGCTGCTCGGCGGCACCGCCGGCACCATCATGGCCAAGCGCGTCGAGATGACCAAGATGCCCGAGCTGGTCGCCTTCATGCACAGCATGATCGGCCTGGCCGCGGTGTTCATCGCCGTGGCCGCCGTGGTCGAGCCGCAGTCGCTGGGCATAGTCGCTGCGCTAGGCGACGCCATCCCGGCCGGCAACCGCCTGGAGCTGTTCCTCGGCGCGGCCATCGGCGCCATCACCTTCTCCGGTTCAGTGATCGCCTTCGGCAAGCTGTCCGGCAAGTACAAGTTCCGCCTGTTCCAGGGCGCCCCGGTGACCTTCGCCGGCCAGCACTGGCTGAACCTGGCCATGGGCCTCGCCATCCTCGGTCTGGGCCTGGCCTTCACCTTCAGCGGTGACCTGACCGCCTTCGCCGTGCTGGTGGCGCTGGCCTTCGTGATCGGCGTGCTGATCATCATCCCGATCGGCGGCGCCGACATGCCGGTGGTGGTGTCGATGCTCAACAGCTACTCGGGCTGGGCGGCGGCCGGCATCGGCTTCTCGCTGAACAACTCGATGCTGATCGTCGCCGGTTCGCTGGTCGGTTCGAGCGGCGCGATCCTCTCCTACATCATGTGCAAGGCGATGAACCGCTCGTTCTTCAACGTGATCCTCGGCGGCTTCGGCGCCGAAGCCGGCGCTGCCGTGGCCGGCTCCCAGGAGCAGCGCCCGGTGAAGAGCGGCTCGGCCGACGATGCCGCGTTCCTGCTGGGCAACGCCGACAGCGTGATCATCGTCCCCGGCTACGGCCTGGCGGTGGCCCGTGCCCAGCACGCGCTGATGGAGCTGACCGAGAAGCTGACCCACCGCGGCGTGACCGTGAAGTACGCGATCCACCCGGTCGCCGGGCGGATGCCGGGGCACATGAACGTGCTGCTGGCCGAGGCCGAGGTGCCCTACGAGCAGGTGCACGAAATGGAGGACATCAACCCCGAGTTCGGCCAGGCCGACGTGGTGCTGGTGCTCGGCGCCAACGACGTGGTCAACCCGGCGGCGAAGACCGATCCGAAGTCGCCGATCGCCGGCATGCCGATCCTCGACGCGTACAAGGCGCGCACCGTGATCGTCAACAAGCGCTCGATGGCCAGCGGCTACGCCGGTCTCGACAACGAGCTGTTCTACATGGACAAGACCATGATGGTGTTCGGCGACGCCAAGAAGGTGGTCGAGGACATGGTCAAGGCCGTCGAGTAACCCGACGAAATGCACGGTGAAACAACCACTTCCGCCACGCGGAAGTGGTTGTTTCTGCGGCAAAAGGTCGCGATGCCTTGCAAAAACCGTCCAGCGCATTACGACCTTAGTATTAAAGGCGTGACGATAGCGAATCCTTAGACTCGGCGCACTGTGTTCGCCATAGGCCGTATCCAAAGGAACCGCTCAATGTCCCTGTACCCTGATCGTATTCGCCTGCAGTCCCTGACCGACAAAATCACCACCGCCGAAGAAGCGGCCAAGCTGGTCAAGAACGGCAACACCGTCGGCATGAGCGGCTTCACCCGCGCCGGCGAAGCCAAGAAGCTGCCGATCGCCATGGCCGAGCGCGCCCGCCACGAAGAGCTGAAGATCACCCTGATCACCGGCGCCAGCCTGGGCAACGACATGGACAAGCTGATGGCCGAATCCGGTCTGCTGGCCCGCCGCATGCCGTTCCAGTCCGACGCCGGCCTGCGCAAGGCGATCAACAAGGGCGAGGTGATGTTCATCGACCAGCACCTGTCCGACACCGCCGAGCAGCTGCGTGCCGGCAGCCTGCCGAAGGTCGACGTGGCCATCATCGAGGCCTGCGCCATCACCGAGAACGGCGGCATCGTGCCGACCACCTCGGTGGGCAACTCCGCCAGCTTCACCGAAGCCGACGTGGTGATCGTCGAGCTGAACCTGGCCCACCCGGCCGCCCTGGAAGGCCTGCACGACATCTACCTGCCGGCCAAGCGCCCGGAGCGCGGCCCGATCCCGCTGGTCAACGGCCAGGATCGCATCGGCACCCCGTACATCCCCTGCGACCCGGCGAAGATCGCCGCCATCGTCATCACCGACCAGGAAGACTCCTACTCCAGCGTCCTGCCGTCCGACGACGAGACCCAGGCCATCGCCGACCACCTGATCGCCTTCTTCGAGAAGGAAGTCGAGCGCGGCAACCTGAGCCCCAGCCTGCTGCCGCTGCAGGCCGGCGTCGGCACCATCGCCAACGCCGTGATGAGCGGTCTGCTGAAGTCCAACTTCAGCGGCCTGACCATGTACTCCGAGGTGCTGCAGGACTCCACCTTCGAGCTGTTCGACGCCGGCAAGCTGGTCGCCGCCTCCGGCTGCTCCTTCACCCTGTCCGAGAAGATGTGCCACCACGTGCTGGCCAACCTCGACAAGTACAAGGACAAGCTGGTGCTGCGCCCGCAGGAAATCTCCAACCATCCGGAGATCGTCCGTCGCATCGGCATCATCGGCATCAACACCGCGCTGGAGTTCGACATCTACGGCAACGTCAACTCCACCCACGTCAACGGCACCCACATGATGAACGGCCTCGGCGGCTCGGGCGACTTCACCCGCAACGCCCACCTGGCCATCTTCGTCACCAAGTCCATCGCCAAGGGCGGCGCCATCTCCTCCGCCGTGCCGATGATCCCGCACGTCGACCACAACGAGCACGACGTCGACATCATCGTCACCGAGCAGGGCCTGGCCGACCTGCGCGGCCTGGCCCCGCGCGAGCGCGCCCAGGTGATCATCGACAACTGCGTGCACCCGGACTTCCGCCCGGCCATGCAGGACTACTTCGACCGCGCCTGCGCCACCGTCGGCGGCCAGACCCCGCACATCCTCGCCGAGGCCTTCTCCTGGCACATCAACATGCAGCAGACCGGCCACATGCTGCGCCAGCCGGGTCACTGCGGCCTGCTCTGATCGCCTGATCGGCTGACCGCCGCATAACTGCGCCGCCTTCGGGCGGCGCAGTCGTTTCCGGGCCGCGACCCGCCACGCAGATGCCACGCCGGTCGCAGCGCGGCAGCGCGCGGCTGGCATGCGGCCCTGCGAATCAATACAGTACGCGCCTCGTCCAGAACCACCGGAGTACCCCCGATGCGAAGCACCCTGCTCGCCGCCACCCTCGTCCTGCTCGCCGCCGGCAGCGCCCAGGCCCAGACCCTGGTCGCCACCAGCAACATCCTGGTGCGCGCCCTCGAACGCAGCCTCGACTTCACCTCCGACACCACCACCTCGGTGCGCGACATGAAGGTGGTGCAGGCCGCCCGCGACGACGCCGCCAGCTTCGTCGCCAGCGAAGGCGCGATCCGCGGCGCCCGCCTGGAGGCCGCCCTGCAACTGCTGCGCGCGCGCGTGCCCGAGGCCCAGGCAGCCAGCGACGCCGAACTGGCTCAGGCCCTGCTCGCCCTGTGAGGAGCTGGCGGGCGCTGCTGGGCGGCCTCGTCCTGCTGCTGGGCTGCCTGGCGCCGCCCGCCCACGCCGCCGCACCGGCCGGCCTGCGCCTCGAACTGCAGGGCGCCGGCCTGTCCGCCGCCGAGCGCCAGGCCAGCCAGGCGCTGCTCGACGAGGCGCTGGCCGCCCTGCCGCCGCGCCTGCGCCAGCAGCTCGACCGCCGCGTCGCGGTGCGCTGGAGCGACGCGCTGCCGGCCGCGGCGTACGGCCGCCTGAGCCGCCTCGACGCCTTCGAGCTCAACGCCCGCCTGCTGCCGGCGCTGGCCGACGGCAGCGCCGCGCGCACGGCGACCGGCCGCCCGCACGGCACCCTGCGCCGCGAACTGCTGGCCACCCTGCTCCACGAGCTGACCCACCTCTACGACCGCGCGCGCGCCTGGCCGGCCGACGAGGTGCGGCTGATCCGCCGCTGCCGGCAGCAGGCGGCGAGCGAGGGCGCGGTCGGCCTGCCGGGCGAGTGCCGCGGGCAGAGCGAGCGACGCTTCACCCTCTCCGACGACCCGCACCTGCTCGACCTGGCCGGCTGGGCGCAGCGCGTCGGCCGCCGCGGCGCGCGCGAGGCCGACAACCCGCAGGAGCTGCGCAGCCCCGACGCCTACGAGCTGAGCAACCCGCGCGAGTTCGTCGCGGTGAACATGGAGTACTTCCTCCTCGACCCGCAGTACGCCTGCCGGCGACCGGGTCTGTACCGCCACCTGCGCAGCCACTTCGCCTGGGCGCCGCCGGCAGCCGACTGCGCCGGCGAGCTGGCCTACCTCAACGCCGGCAGCGACTTCGCCCGCCAGCCGCTGGCACGCCTCGACCCCGAGCGCATCTACGCGGTCGACTACCTGTTCGCCGAGGCCAACGACAACTGGGTCAGCCGCTGGGGCCACAGCATGCTGCGCCTGGTGGTATGCGCCCCCGGCCGGCCGCGCGGCCCGGACTGCCGGCTCGACCTCGACCGGCACCTGGTGCTGTCGTTCCGCGCCTTCGTCGGCGACGTGCAGCTGTCCAGCTGGGACGGCCTGACCGGCGCCTATCCCTCGCGGCTGTTCGTCCTGCCGCTCGGCCAGGTGATCGACGAATACACCAAGACCGAACTGCGCAGCCTCGCCTCGCTGCCGCTCGGGCTGACCCGCGTGCAGATCCGCACGCTGGCCGAGCGCGCCGCCGAGCTGCACTGGAGCCACGACGGCGACTACTGGTTCCTCAGCAACAACTGCGCGGTGGAGACCCTCAAGCTGCTCAGGAGCGGCAGCGCCGACCCGCGCCTGACCGACCTCGACAGCATCACGCCGAGCGGCCTGCTCGAACTGCTCGAGGCGCGCGGTCTGCTTGAGCGCAGCGTGCTCGCCGATCCGCGCGAGGCGCTGCGCCTGGGCTACCGCTTCGACTCCTTCCGCGAGCGCTACCAGGCGATGTTCGCCGTCGCCCGCGCGCGCCTGGCCCTGCCGCAGGCCACGGTGGAGGACTGGCTGGCGCTGCCGGCCGGCGAGCGCCGCCGCCACTTCGCCGGCGCCGACCTGCGCGCCAGCGCCGCCCTGCTGCTGCTCGAACAGGCCGCGCGGCGCCGCCAGCTGCAGCTGGCCCAGGACGACCTCAAGCAGGCCTACCTCGGCCGCCGCGCCCGCGGGCAGAGCAACGCCGCCGCCGACCGCACCCTCGAGCGGCTGCTGGCCGGCAGCGGCTTCCTCAGCCGCCCGGCCGAGCTGCTCGACGGCGGCTACGGCCTGCCGCAGCCCGGCGAGTGGCAGCGCCTGGAGCAGGAAAGCGGGGCGCGCCAGGCCGAGCTGCGCCAGCTCAGCGACCGGCTCGACGCGCAGCTGCTGGCCCTGCTCGGCAGCGAGCGGCGCCGCGAACTGGACGACGGCGAGGCCAACGTGCGCCAGATCGGCGCGCAGCTGCGCGCGCTGCACAGGGCCGGCGGCGGCCTGCAGCTGCCCTGACGGCGGCGTTTGCCGCTAGACTGCCGACTCCTCCCGTCGGACCTGCGGCGTGCGCCGCCCTGCAACGGAGCTGCCATGTCGCCCCTGCTGCTCGCCCTCTGGCCGCTGTTCGCCCTGATCGTCGCCGGCCACCTGCTGCGCCGTGCCGACTTCCCCGGCGAGGCCTTCTGGCCCGGCGCCGAGCGCCTCAACTACTTCGTGCTGTTCCCCGCCCTGCTGCTCGGCAGCCTGGCCCGCGCGCCGCTGGACAACCCGGCGCTGCCGCGCCTGGCGCTGGCGGTGCTGCTCGGCCTGGCCGCCGGCTGGCTCGGCCTGCTCGCCCTGCGCCGCTGGCGCGGCTGGCCGGCGGCGCGCTTCGGAGCCATCGTCCAGGGCACACTGCGCTTCAACACCTACCTGGGCCTGGCCACGGTGGGCAGCCTGTACGGCGCGGAAGGACTGACCCTGGCGGCGCTGATGCTGGCGCTGATGGTGCCGGCGGTGAACGTGCTGTCGGTGTGGGCGCTGAGCGCCGAGCGCGGCGTCAGCGCGCGCAGCCTGCTGCTGCCGATCACCCGGAACCCGCTGATCCTCGCCTGTCTGGGCGGCGCCCTGCTCAACCTGGGCGGCATCGGCCTGCCCGGCGGCACGGAGCGCCTGCTCGGCCTGCTCGCCGCCGCCAGCCTGCCGCTCGGCCTGCTCTGCGTCGGCGCCGCGCTGCGCCCGCAGGAGCTGCGCGGCGAGGCGCCGGCGCTGCTCGGCAACTGCGCCGCGCGCCTGCTGCTGATGCCGCTGCTGGCCTTCGCCGTGGCGCAGCTGCTGGCCCTGCCGGCGCTGGAGAGCAGCCTGCTGGTGCTGTTCTTCGCCCTGCCCACCGCGCCCACCGCCTACACGCTGACCCGCCAGCTCGGCGGCGACGGCCACCTGATGGCCGGCATCATCACCCTGCAGACCCTGCTCGCCGCCGTCAGCCTGCCGCTGCTGCTGGCGACGCTGGCCTGACCGGAGCTTCGCCATGCACCTGCATCCCTGGTCCCACCTCAGCTCGGCCGGCTTCACCCTGCGCGGCTGGCACAGCGAGCCCTCGGGCAAGCCGCTGCTGCACTTCCTGCACGGCAACGGCTTCTGCTGCCGCGCCTACGAGCCGCTGCTGGCCCTGCTGGCGCGCGACTTCGACCTCTGGCTGTGCGACGCCCAAGGCCACGGCGACAGCGACCACGGCGGACGCTTCCACGGCTGGAACCGCAGCGCCGAGCTGGCGGTGGAAGCCTTGCGCGCCGGCCTCGGCCGCTTCGGCGCGGTGCCGCGCCTGGCCTGCGGGCACAGCTTCGGCGGCGTGCTGAGCGGCCTGATCCTCGCCGGCGAGCCGGCGCTGTTCCAGCGCGCGGTGCTGCTCGACCCGGTGCTGTTTCCGCCGGCGATGATCGGGGTGATGGCGCTGTCCGAGCTGCTCGGCCTGCACGAGCGCCGCGCGCTGGTGCGCCAGGCGCGCGGCCGCCGCGAGCGCTGGCCGGACCGCGCCGCGGCCCGGGCGGGCCTGCATGGCCGGGGGATCTTCCGCGGCTGGAGCGACGCGGCGCTGCACGCCTACGTCGAGCACGCACTGCGCAGCGTCGAGGGCGGGGTGGCGCTCAAGTGCCGGCCGAGCCGCGAGGCGGAGATCTTCGCCTCCTACCCGCGCGGCCTGTGGCGCGCGCTGGCCAGGGTGAGCACGCCGACCCTGGTGCTGCAGGGTGCGGATACCTACCCCTTCGTCGCCCAGGGCGTGGCGCGCTGGTGCGCGCTCAACCACCGGGTCAGCGCGCAGCGGGTGGCCGGCGGCCACTGCTTCATGCAGGAGGATGCGCAGGAGACGGCGCAGCGGGTGCGCGCCTTCCTGCTGGCGAGCGCCGACTGAGCGGCGGACTCAGCGCTGGCGGCGGCGCCAGTCGTCGAGGTTGACCACCCGCTCGGCGTCGTGGTCGTCGTCGGTCGCCGGCTCGCGGAAGGGGTGCGGCGCCAGCTCGATCTGCGCCGGGGTGCGACCGAGCAGCAGCAGCCGTCCCGGGTGGCGCTGCTCGCCGGTGACGGTGAACTCGAAGGCGTACTCGCGGGCCAGGCGCAGGCGGCCGCTGCGGTCGCGCAGCAGGCGCAGGCGGCGGAACGCCACGTTGTCGTCGAGCAGCAGCACGTCCTCGCGCAGGCAGGCCTGGCGCACCAGGCGCAGGGCGTGCTCGTGAACGCCGTGGGCGTGCCACAGCCAGGCACAGACGCCGCCCACCAGCAGCAGCACCGCCAGTTCGCCGAGCGTCAGCATGCGCGCCTCCGGGCGGACTGCGGGCGAAGCGGGTGGCGGTGCGGCATGGACGACCCTCAGTCGTGGTTCATCAGCGCCTTGTAGCGCTCTTCCAGCTCGCGGCGGATCGCGCGGCGCTGTTCGGCCTGGGCGAAGCGGCGCTTCTGCTCGGCGGTCTGCGGATTGAGCGGCGGCACCGGCACGGTCTTGCCGTGACCGTCGACCGCCACCATGGTGAAGAAGCAGCTGTTGGTGTGGCGCACCGTCTGGTTGCGGATGTCCTCGGTGACCACCTTGATGCCGATTTCCATCGAGGTGCTGCCGGTGTAGTTGACCGAGGCGAGGAAGGTGACCAGCTCGCCGACGTGGATCGGCTGGCGGAAGATCACCTGGTCCACCGACAGGGTCACCACGTAGCGACCGGCGTAGCGGCTGGCGCAGGCATAGGCGACTTCGTCGAGGTATTTGAGCAGCGTGCCGCCGTGCACGTTGCCGGAGAAGTTGGCCTTGTCCGGAGTCATCAGGACGGTCATGGTCAGCTGCGAATTGCCGGATTGCATGGGTGTTCCAGGCTCTATTACGGGTGAAGAGGACGCTACTTTAGTCGAATGCACCCCTTCTGTGTGGAGCAATTTCGCCCTGCGCCGAAACCCGCCGAACCCGCACGCGGCGCGGCTTTGCGCAGCTCCGAACGGTCGCGCGGCGATCCGCCGGTCATCGTGCCGCGACCTGCGGCGAAATGTCGCGTTCGACGCATTTTGCCAGGTACGAGGGGCGACCATGGTCGACGATCGCCCCGACTGACGGCAAGGACATTTTCCGTCGGCGCAACAATCCTGCACCGACGCCTCAGGCGTGGCCCAGGTACCAGCGCCAGTCCTGCTCGCCGACCTCGCCCATGAACTGGCGGTATTCCTCCTGCTTGATCGCCAGGTAGACGCGATGGAAGTCCTCGCCGAGCGCCTCGCGCGCCCAGGCCGAGCGCTCCAGGCTGCGCAGGGCGGTCAGCCAGTCGGTGGGCAGGGTCTCGCGCGCCTGCTCGTAGCCGTTGCCCTCGATCGGCGCGCCGGGGTCGAGCCCTTCGCGCAGGCCGCGGTGGATGCCGGCCAGCAGCAGCGCGGCGGCCAGATACGGGTTGGCGTCGGCGCCGCAGATGCGGTGCTCGACGTGGCGGCTGGCCGCCGGCCCGCCCGGCACGCGCAGCGACACGGTGCGGTTGTTCACCCCCCAGCTCCTGGCCAGCGGCGCGTAGCTGTTGGCCTGGAAGCGGCGGAACGAGTTGGCGTTGGGGCAGAACACCGCCAGGCCGTCCTCGAGAGTGTCCAGCAGGCCGCCGATGGCCTGGCGCAGCAGCGGCGTTCCCGTCGGATCCTCGCTGGCGAACAGGTTGTTGCCGTCTTCGTCGGCCAGGCTGACGTGCATGTGCAGGCCGCTGCCGGCCAGCTCGCCGAACGGCTTGGCCATGAAGCAGGCCTGGAAGCCGTGCTTGTGGGCCACGCCCCTGACCAGGCGCTTGTAGCGCACCGCCTCGTCCATCGCCTGCAGGGCGTCCGCGCGGTGCTCGAGGGTGATCTCCACCTGCCCCGGGGCGTACTCGGAGATCGCCGTGCGCGCCGGCAGGCCCTGGGCGGCGCAGGCGGCGTAGAGGTCGTCGAGGAACGACGCCAGTTGCTCCAGCTCGAGCACGCCGTAGACCTGCGGCGCCTGCGGGCGCACGCCATTGGCCTGGCGCGCCGGCTGCGGGCGGCCGGCGGCGTCGCGGGCCTGGTCGAGCAGGTAGAACTCCAGCTCGGCGGCCATCACCGGGTGGTAGCCGTCGGCCTGGAGCCGGGCGATCTGCCGCGCCAGCACGTGGCGCGGGTCGGCGACGCTGGCCGGGCGGCCCTGCTCGGGGTGCATGGACACCTGCACCTGGGCGGTCGGCTGGGCGCGCCAGGTCTGCAGCCTGAGGCTGCCGGGCAGCGGCCAGGCCCAGCAGTCGGCGTCGGCGACCTCCCAGACCAGGCCGGTGGCGTCGACATCCTCGCCGCGGATGGTCAGGCCGAGGATGCTGCTCGGCAGCGGCCGGCCGTTCTGGTAGATGGCGCGCAGCTCCTCGCGGCGCAGCAGCTTGCCGCGCGGCACGCCGCAGGGGTCGATGATGAACAGCTCGATGGCGTTGACGTCGGGGTGGGCGGCGAGGAAGGCGTCGGCTTCCGCGAGTTCGGCGAAGCGCATGGGGGAGTCCTTGTATGGCGGCGGTGCGTAGGGTGCGCCGTGCGCACCCGGGGCGTGGCGGTGCGCGCGGCGCACCCTACGGGCGGCCATGGGCCGCGCCGGAGGTCAGCCGCGCCCGGGCGCGATGCCGGAAGGATACAGGGCCACGGCTCAGGACTCCCGCGCGCCGGGCATGGCCAGCAGCTC
Organism: Pseudomonas sp. AN-1; assembly: GCF_034057115.1. Lineage (NCBI taxonomy): Bacteria > Pseudomonadati > Pseudomonadota > Gammaproteobacteria > Pseudomonadales > Pseudomonadaceae > Pseudomonas > Pseudomonas sp. AN-1. The sequence continues at coordinate 3,009,831 of NZ_CP139195.1, forward strand.
GCTCAGCCCCTCGTCGAGGGTGGCGAGCAGCCGGTCGACGTCGCCGGCGGTGGTCTCCGGGCAGCACAGGGTCATGTTGTGGAACGGGGTGATCAGGATGCCGCGGTTGATCAGGTACAGGTGCAGGGCCATCTGCAGGCTGTCGTGGAACGCCGCCTCGGCCTCGGCGCCGGTCTGCGGCGGTGCGGCGCAGAACTGGAACTCGCAGCGCGCGCCCAGCCCGGTCACCGACCAGGGCAGCCGGTGCCGTTCGATCAGCCCACGGAAGCCCTCGGCCAGGCGCGCCGCCAGCCAGAGCATGTGCTCGTAGGCCGCCGGGGTCATCACCTGCTCCAGGTTGGCGCGCATGCAGTGCATGGCCAGGGCGTTGGCCGACAGGGTGGTGCCCATGCCGCTGTGGCCGTGGCCGTGGCTCAGCTCGCTGGCGTGCTGGCGGGCCAGCTGCATCGCCCGGGCCATCTCCGCGCTGCAGCCGTACACCGAGCAGGGCACCCCGCCGGCCACCGGCTTGCCGAGGGTGAGGAAGTCCGGCTCGAGGCTCCAGGCGCGGGTGCAGCCGCCGGGACCGGTGGAGATGGTGTGGGTCTCGTCGACGATCAGCAGGGTGCCGGCCTGGCGGGTCAGCTCGCGCAGGCGCGCCATGAAGCCCGGCTGCGGCAGCACCATGCCGATGTTGGTCAGCGCCGGCTCGCACAGCACCGCGGCGACGTCGCCGGGGGCCAGCGCCGCTTCCAGCGCGGCGAGATCGTTGAACGGCACCACGCGGCTGTGCTGGGTCAGGTTGCGCGCCTGGCCGATCAGCCCCGGACGGTGCACGGTGTGGCCGCCCTTGGCGCGCACCATGGCCTCGTCGACGGTGCCGTGATAGCAGCCGTCGAACACCAGGATCACCTTGCGCCCGGTGATCGCCCGCGCCCAGCGCAGCACGAAGCGGTTGGCGTCGGTGGCGGTGGTCGCCACCTGCCAGTAGGGCAGGCCGAAGCGCTCGGCGAGCAGCTCGCCGCAGACCACCGCATCCTCGCCGGGCAGCATGGTGGTCAGGCCGTTGCCGGCCTGCTCGGCCAGCGCCGCGGCGACCGGCGCCGGCGAGTGGCCGAACATGCTGCCGGTGTCGCCCAGGCAGAAGTCGAGGTACTCGTGGCCGTCGACGTCGAAGAAGCGCGCGCCGCGGGCGCGCTCGACGAACAGCGGCACCGGCGTCGACCAGTCGCTCATCCAGTGCATCGGCACGCCGCCGAACAGCGAGTGGCGCGCACGCGCGGCGAGCGCCACGGATTGGGGATTGCGCTCGAGGAAGCGCTGGCGCTCGCGGGCGCTGAGGGCTTCCACCGCGTGTTCGGCGATTCCGCTGGAATTCATCTTGAACACCTCGTTGCTTATTTCGCACATGGTTGGCGGGCCGGTCGGGAAAAGTCAATGCGGGGCAAAAACGTGCGACAACGCGCGTCGGCCACCACCGCAATACCCATCGGCCAACTATACTTGCCCCCCGTGGCGCCCGCCGCGCCGTTCCTCCCCCTGCTTGCGAAGTCCTCCGCCATGCGCCCGAAATTCCGCACCCTCATTCTCGGTCTGCTGCTCTCATTCACCGGCCTCGCCCAGCCCCTGCTCGCCGCCGAGCCGGGCCGGGCGGTACGCGACCCGGCCCGCCTGGAGCTGGCCTCCAGCAGCGCCATGGTGGTCGACCTGAGCACCGACCAGGTCCTGTTCGCCAGCCACCCGGATGCGGTGGTACCGATCGCCTCGATCAGCAAGCTGATGACCGCCATCGTCACCCTGGATGCCCGCCAGCCCCTCGACGAGGTGATTCCGGTGGCCATCCACGACACCCGCGAGCTGCGCGGCGTGTACTCGCGGGTGCGGGTCAACAGCCGGATCAGCCGCAAGGAGATGCTGCGCCTGGCGCTGATGTCCTCGGAGAACCGTGCCGCCGCGGCCCTGGCGCACAACTACCCGGGCGGCCACGCGCGCTTCGTCGCGGCGATGAACGCCAAGGCCCGGGCGCTGGGCATGAGCCGCACCCATTTTGTCGAGCCCACCGGCCTGTCCGAGCGCAACGTCTCCACCGCCCGCGACCTGGTACGCCTGCTCAAGGCCGCGCGGCAGTACGCGCTGATCCGCGAGCTGAGCACCACCCCCAACCGCGACGCGCACTTCCAGAAGCCGAACTACGCGCAGAGCTTCTTCAACACCAACCCGCTGGTGCGCAACCCGGCCTGGAACATCGAGGTGACCAAGACCGGCTTCATCAACGAGGCCGGCCACTGCCTGGCGATGCTCGCCCACGTGGGGCAGCGTCCGGTGGCCATGGTGCTGCTCGGTACCTTCGGCAAGCGCTCCCACATCGGCGACGCCAGCCGCGTGCGCCAGTGGCTGGAGACCGGCAAGAGCACGCCGGTCCCGGCGGCGGCGCGCTCCTACAAGCAGCAGCGCATCCAGCAGCTGCGCCTGGCCGGGCAGAGCTAGAGGTCGGCCTCCTCGACCAGCCGCACGCCCTCGGCGTCGAGGGCGTAGGCGGCGTCGGCCAGCTGGTTGCCGACCTTCTCGATGCGCAGGGTGCCGCTGACCCACAGCGGCGCGTAGATGTCGTCCAGCGCCATCCCCTCGGGGTAGCGCACCAGCACGATCTGGTTCGGCGGCGGCGGCGGCACGTGGATGCAGGCGCCGGGATAGGGCACCAGGAAGAAGGTGTGGAAGCGGCCGTCGGCATCGCTCTCCAGCGGCACCGGATAGCCGCCGAGGCGCACCTCGCGGCCGTCGAAGGCCGCCACGGTGCGCGTCGAGTACATCACCGCCGGCAGATCGGCCTGCTGCCTGAGGCCGCCCTGGCCGTAGAACGGGCTGTCGCCCTCGGCGCCCTGGTGGTCGATCTCCGGCATCGCCTCCAGCGCCGCCAGGTCCTCGGGCGGCAGCAGCTCCAGCCAGTCGGTTTCCGGCGGCTCGGCCGCGTGGCTCAGGGTGGCGATCAGGGTCAGGCAGAGGGCGGACAGCAGGCGCATGCGGGTCTCGCGGCGCCGCACGGGCGCCTCAGGATTTCTTCAGATAGCCGAACACTACCAGCAAGATGACCGCGCCCACCACCGCGCCGGCGAAGCCGGCCGCCTGGCCGGCGCGGTAGATGCCCAGCGCCTGGCCGCCGTAGGTGGCGATGACCGAGCCACCGATGCCGAGCAGGATGGTCATGACCCAGCCCATCGGCTGGTGCCCGGGCTTGAGAAAGCGCGCGACCACACCGACCAGCAGGCCGATGAGGATGGTGCCGAGGATGCCCATGGCAGAGTCTCCGCAGGGAGTGAAGTTGCCTTCAGCCTAGCCTGCGCGAGCGCTCGTTGCCGGAATCGTGGAAGTGTAGGGTGGGTTAGCCGCACAGCGGCGTAACCCACCAAGGATGCCGCCAGGCATCCCGCTTGCCGGCCTGGCGGCCGGTTGGTGGGTTACGGCCTGCGGCCTGACCCACCCTACGCAGGACGAAGGCCTCAGCCCTCGATCAGCGCCTCGACGTCCTTGATGCGCGCGTCGAGGGTGGCGCGGTCGGCACAGCGCAGGGTGGCGTGGCCGACCTTGCGCCCGGCCTTGAAGGCCTTGCCGTAGTGGTGCAGATGGCAGTCGGCGACGGCCACCACCTGGTCCACCGGCGGCACTTCGCCGATGAAATTGAGCATGGCGCTCTCGCCGACCTTGGCGGTCGAGCCCAGCGGCAGGCCGGCGACGGCGCGCAGGTGGTTCTCGAACTGGCTGCACTCGGCGCCTTCGATGGTCCAGTGCCCGGAGTTGTGCACGCGCGGGGCGATCTCGTTGGCCTTGAGGCCGCCGTCGACCTCGAAGAACTCGAAGGCCAGCACGCCGACGTAGTCGAGCTTCTCCAGCACGCGGCCGACGTAGTCCTCGGCCAGCGCCTGCAGCGGGTGCGCGCTGCTGGCCACCGACAGGCGCAGGATGCCGTCGACGTGGGTGTTGTGCACCAGCGGGTAGAAGCGTGTCTCGCCGTCGCGGCCGCGCACCGCCACCAGCGACACCTCGCCGGTGAAGGGCACGAAGCCCTCGAGGATGCACGGCACGCTGCCCAGCTCGGCGAAGGCGCCGGCGACGTCGGCCGGCGAACGCAGGACCTTCTGGCCCTTGCCGTCGTAGCCCAGGGTGCGGGTCTTGAGCACCGCCGGCAGGCCGATGGCGGCCGCCGCGGCGTCCAGGTCGGCCTGCGACTGGATGTCGGCGAACTCCGGGGTGGGGATGCCGAGGTCCTTGAACATCGACTTCTCGAACCAGCGGTCGCGGGCGATGCGCAGGGACTCGGCGCTCGGGTACACCGGCACGAAGTGGGCGAGGAAGGCCACCGTCTCGGCCGGCACGCTCTCGAACTCGAAGGTCACCAGGTCGACCTCGTCGGCGAGGCGGCGCAGGTGATCCTTGTCGTCGTAGTCGGCGCGCAGGTGCTCGCCGAGGGCGGCGGCGCAGGCGTCCGGCGCCGGGTCGAGGAAGGCAAAGTTCATCCCCAGCGGGGTACCCGCCAGAGCCAGCATGCGGCCCAGCTGGCCGCCACCGATTACGCCGATCTTCATGGGTGCTTGCCTCAGATTTCGCGGGGGTCCGGGTTTTCCAGTACCGACTCGGTCTGCTGGGCGCGGAAGGCCTTGAGCGCCTCGTGGAACTGCGGGTGCTTGCCGCCGAGGATGCTGGCGGCGAGCAGCGCGGCGTTGACCGCGCCGGCCTTGCCGATGGCCAAGGTGGCGACCGGCACGCCGCCGGGCATCTGCACGATGGACAGCAGCGAGTCGACGCCGGACAGCATCGACGACTGCACCGGCACGCCGAGCACCGGCAGGTGGGTCTTGGCCGCGCACATGCCCGGCAGGTGGGCGGCACCGCCGGCACCGGCGATGATCACTTCCAGGCCGCGGCCTTCGGCTTGTTCGGCATACTGGAACAGCAGGTCCGGTGTGCGGTGGGCGGACACCACCCTCACCTCGTGGGGGATGCCCAGCTTGTCCAGCATGTCGACGGTGTGGCTGAGGGTGCTCCAGTCGGATTTGGAGCCCATGATCACGCCTACCAGTGCGCTCATCGTCGTGCCTCTAGTTCTGCGCCAGCCTGGCGCGACAAAAACCAACAAGCCACGCCGGGCAACCGCGCGTGGCTTGTCTGCGAATGACAAATGCGGGCCGGACAGCGTGCTCGGCCAAAGAAAGCTGCGGAGTATATCGCAAAGGTTCTGTTGACGGGCAGACCCGCCTATCATCGAACGGGGGCGGCCGGCGGGGCCGCTCCCGAGGAGCCGGCCATGCATGCCATCGCCTTCATCCAGGACCTCGCCGTGCTGATGCTGGCGGCCGGACTGGTGACGGTACTCTTCCACCGCCTCAGGCAGCCGGTGGTGCTCGGCTACATAGTCGCGGGCTTCCTGATCGGCCCGCACACCCCGCCGTTCGCCCTGATCAGCGACGAACGGAGCATCCGCATCCTCGCCGAGCTGGGGGTGATCTTCCTGATGTTCGGCCTCGGCCTCGAGTTCAGCCTGCGCAAGCTGCTGCGCGTCGGCCCCACCGCCATCCTCGCCGCCTTCTTCGAGATCGTGCTGATGGTCTGGCTCGGCTACCAGATCGGCCGCCTGTTCGCCTGGAGCGCGATGGATGCGCTGTTCCTCGGCGCGATCCTGGCGATCTCCTCGACCACCATCATCGTCAAGGCCCTGGGCGACCTGAAGATGAAGCACGAGCGCTTCGCCCAGCTGATCTTCGGCGTGCTGATCGTCGAGGACATCCTCGGCATCGCCATCGTCGCCCTGCTCTCCGGCATCGCCGCCAGCGGCAGCGTGGCCGCCGGCGAAGTGTTCGCCACCCTCGCCAAGCTGCTGCTGTTCATCCTGGTGTCGCTGCTGGTCGGCCTGCTGCTGGTGCCGCGCGTCCTCGCCTACGTGGCGCGCTTCGGCAGCGACGAGACCCTGCTGGTCGCCGTGCTCGGCCTGTGCTTCGGCTTCTGCCTGCTGGTCACCAAGCTCGGCTACAGCCTGGTGCTCGGCGCCTTCCTGATCGGCGCGGTCATGGCCGAGTCGCGCCAGCTGGCGCAGATCGAGCGACTGGTCGAGCCGGTGCGCTACCTGTTCAGCGCGATCTTCTTCGTCGCCATCGGCCTGCTGATCGACCCGGCGGTGCTGCGCGAGCATGCCTGGCCGATCGCCGTGATCAGCCTCGCCGTGGTGCTCGGCAAGATCCTCAGCTGCAGCATCGGCGCCTTCGTCACCGGCAACGACGGACGCACCTCGCTGCGCGTCGGCATGGGCCTGTCGCAGATCGGCGAGTTCTCCTTCATCATCGCCGCCCTCGGCGTGCAGCTCGGCGTCACCAGCGACTTCCTCTATCCGGTGGCGGTGGCGGTGTCGGCGATCACCACCCTGACCACGCCCTACCTGATCCGCGCCGCCGACCCGCTGGCCCAGCGCCTCGCCAGGGCCATGCCGCCCGGCGTGGCGCGGGTGTTCGGCGCCTACGGCATCTGGCTGCGCAACCTGCGCCTGCCCGGCCAGCACGCCCTGCTGGCCAGCCTGATCCGCCGCAGCGTGCTGCACGCGGTGATCAACCTGGCGCTGGTGGCGGCGATCTTCCTCGGCGCCGGCTACTTCGCCGAGCCCATCGGCGCCTGGCTCGGCCGCCAGCAGCTGCCGCTGCCCCTGCACAAGGCGCTGATCTGGGGCGCCGCCCTGCTGCTCTCGCTGCCGCTGCTGATCGCCGCCTACCACCGCCTCAAGGCCCTGTCGCTGCTGCTCGCCGAGCTGGGCACGCGCGGCAGCCGCTCCCGCCGGGTGCGCCGGGTGCTCTCCGAGCTGATCCCGCTGCTGACCCTCGGCAGCTTCCTGCCGCTGCTCGCCACCCTCAGCTCGAGCATCCTGCCGCCGACCGAGTGGCTGCTGATCATCGGCCTGCTCGCCGTGGCCCTGCTCGCCCTGCTGTGGCGCTGGTTCGTGCGCCTGCATGCGCGCCTGCATGCCGCCCTGCAGGAAGCCCTCGACCAGCACGAGCCGCCCGAGCCCTGAGGCGCCCGCCGCGGCCCCGCGACATCACCAGTGCGAACGCATGCCGATCGGCACGCGCAGCGGTTCGCGGCGCCCCTCGGCGAGGCCGCACATCTCGTCGTAGGGCGACTGGTGCACCAGGTGGAAGGGCAGCAGCGGCACCTCCTGCAGCAGGTCGCGGGCGTGCTCCACCGAACGCAGGTGGCAGACGCGACCCTGCGCGTCGACCAGGCTGTGCGGGCGGCCATCCATCTGCGCCTCCAGCACGTAGATGCCGCCTTCCAGGGAGATCAGGTCGAGGCTGTCGATGCGCCCGGCCAGGGCGTGGGTGGACAGGTCGTGCAGGTTCATGGCGCTCACCTCGCATCTATTTGTACAAGAAAAACTGCAGGTACAGTATTTGTACAAAATGGTAGCACGGCAAGCCCGGGCCGCGACCACCCGTCAGGGCGGCCGCGCCGGCAGCCCCTGCGCTCAGCGCCGCCACAGCTGCACCCGCAGCAGGCGGGTCGGCGCCGAAGCCTCGAACAGCAGCAGGCCGCCAGCGTCGGCGGGCACAGCGGTGCCCCCGGTTGCGAGCATAGCTGCGTCCGCTGCGGCATCTGCTGCTGCGCTCGCTGCTGCGCTCGCACCGAACAACAGCCCCTCGCCGGCGGCCAGGGCGAACGGCCGGGCGTCGGCCAGCCAGCCGTCGAGGCGGCCGGCGGCGCAGTAGAACAGCTCCAGTTCGGCTTCGCGGCGCAGAAACTGGCGGCCGTGCAGGGTCAGCACCTGCAGGCGGTGGCGCCAGCGCGCGCGGCGGGTCATCACGTTGAAATCGCCGACCGGACCGGCGAGCAGCGCGGCGCTCACCGCCTGCTCGCCGGCGAACTGCAGCGGCGCGCAATCCTTGCCCAGCTCCACGGGCGCGCCACAGGCGAAGTCCAGGCGCAGACCGGCGCCCTCCAGCACCAGCAGGCTGCGGTCGACGCCGGCAAAGGCCGAGAACGGTCCGCCGCTGGCCACCTGCGCGCAGCTGATGCGCCAGTCGAAGTCGTCGAGGCCGGCGCCGGGCGGCGCCACGGCCAGCTCGCGGGTTTCGCCGCCGCCGTTCTTCCACGGCCGGCGCGGCGCGGCGGCTAGGCTGATCTTGCGCATGCTGCTGTGCTCCTCTGTACGGGCGGGCCCCATCGGCCGGCGGCAAATGTATATACATAAATGCCGGAGTCGCAAGCACCGCCACCGCGCACCGCCGCCCGCCCGGCTTTTTCCGCCCCCCGCCGGCCCGCCGGACCAGAAGCCTTCCTGCGCCTGCAACCCTTGCCACACCAGCCTTTGCACGACTTTCTCGCCACGCCCGGCAGCCCCTGGCCGGACCAACGGCAGTCGCAACTGTTGACGACCTTCGTCCTCGCCCCTATTGTATATACAAATAACGCCAACCGAAGGTCATCCAGCCCATGCCCGCAACCTCCACCCCCCGCCTGCTGTGGCGCGACGTCAGCGTCTTCGACGGCCTGCAGGAGCTGCCCGAGCCGATGGCCGTGCTGGTCGAGAACGGCCGCGTCGCCCTGCTCTGCCCGATGGCCGAGCTGGACGAGGCGCGCGTCGCCGGCGCCACTCTGGCCGGTCGCGGCGGGCTGCTGACCCCCGGGTTGGTCGACTGCCACACCCACCTGGTGTACGCCGGCAACCGCGCCGGCGAGTTCGAACAGCGCCTGGAAGGCGCCAGCTACGCGGAGATCACCCGCGCCGGCGGCGGCATCCTCGGCACCGTGCGCGCCACCCGCGCGGCCAGCGAGGACGAGCTGTTCGCCCTGGCCCGTCAGCGCCTCGAAGCGCTGATCGCCGACGGCGTGACCACCGTGGAGATCAAGTCCGGCTACGGCCTGTCGGTCGAGGACGAGCTGAAGCTGCTGCGCGTCGCCCGCCGTCTGGGCGCAGAGTTGCCGGTGCGGGTGCTGACCAGCCTGCTCGGCGCCCACGCCCTGCCGCCCGAGTACGCCGGCAACAGCGATGCCTATATCGAGCTGATCTGTGCAGAGATGATCCCGGCGGCCGCCGCCGAGGGCCTGGCCGATGCGGTGGACGTGTTCTGCGAGAACATCGCCTTCAGCCCGGCACAGTGCGAGCGGGTATTCGCCGCCGCCGAACGCCACAACCTTCCGGTCAAGGCGCATGCCGAGCAACTGTCCAACCAGGGCGCCAGCGCGCTGGTGGCGCGCCACCACGGCCTGTCCGCCGACCATATCGAATACCTCGACGAAGCCGGCGTCGCCGCCATGGCCGAGGCCGGCACCGTCGCCACCCTGCTGCCCGGCGCCTTCCTGGTGCTCGGCGAGACCCAGCGCCCGCCGATCGAGCTGCTGCGCCAGTACGGCGTGCCGATGGCCCTGGCCAGCGACGCCAACCCCGGCACTTCGCCGCTGTTCCTGCCCACCCTGCTGCTCAACCTGGCCTGCAGCCTGTTCCGCCTTACCCCGCGCGAGGCGCTGGCCGGGATGACCGCCCACGGCGCCCGCGCCCTCGGCCAGACGCAGCTCGGCCGCATCGCCGTCGGCCTGCCCGCCGACCTGTGCCTGTGGGACGTCGAGCGCGCCGCCGAGCTGGCCTATGCGGTGCAGGCCGGTCGCCTGCGCCAGCGCATCTTCAATGGAGCCCTCAGCGGTCCAAAAGGAGCCGTAACCAATGAACGTTGATCGCCAGAACATGGACGCCTGGAGCGGCCGCGTCGACCCCGAGGCCGACAGCCCGCGCTGGCACCAGCGCATCCAACCGCTGGGCGCGGACAGCCAGCCGGGTCTGGCCCTGCTCGGCTTCGCCTGCGACGAGGGCGTGCGTCGCAACCACGGCCGGGTCGGCGCCGCCGGCGCCCCGCAGGCGATCCGCAAGATGCTCGCCAACCTGGCCTGGCACCGCCGCGGCCCGGCCTACGACGCCGGCGACATCTGCTGCGCCGATGGCGATCTGGATGCCGCTCAGCAGCGCCTCGGCGCCAGCGTCGCCGAACTGCTCGGCGCCGGCCACCTGCCGGTGGTCCTCGGCGGCGGCCACGAAGTGGCCTACGGCAGCTGGCAGGGCGTCGCCGCGCATCTGGCGGAGAAGCTCGGCCGCGCACCGCGGCTGGCCATCGTCAACTTCGACGCCCACTTCGACCTGCGCGACCCGGCCCACGTGCACTCCTCCGGCACGCCCTTCGCGCAGATCGCCGAGGCCTGCGCCGCGCGCGGCTGGCCGTTCCGCTATGCCTGCCTCGGCGTCAGCCGCGCCGCCAACACCCGCGCGCTGTTCCAGCGTGCCAGCGAGCTGGGCGTGCTGGTGCGTGAGGACTTCGAGATCTGCGAAAGCACCCTGGAAAGCATCGGCGCCGAGCTGGACGCCTTCATCGCCGATGCCGACGCCGTGTACCTGACCGTCGACCTCGACGTGCTGCCGGCCTGGGAAGGTCCCGGCGTCAGCGCGCCGGCCGCCCACGGCGTGTCCATCGCCCTGCTCGAACCCCTGATCGAGCGCCTGCAGGCCAGCGGCAAGCTGCTGCTCGCCGAGCTGGCCGAACTGAATCCCGAGCACGACCAGGACAACCGCACCGCCCGGGTGGCGGCGCGCCTGATCCACCGGCTGTCCCTGCACGGCTGAACCCATGACAACAACAAGCGAAAGAGGAACCCCGATGAGCACCATCGATCCGCGCCACGACCCGAGCCGCAAGATCGCCGCACCGACCGGCACCACCCTGCGTTGCAAGAGCTGGCTGACCGAAGCGCCGCTGCGCATGCTGATGAACAACCTGCACCCGGACGTGGCGGAAAAACCTGAGGATCTGGTGGTCTACGGCGGCATCGGCCGCGCCGCGCGCAACTGGCAGTGCTACGACAAGATCGTCGAGGTGCTCGAGCGTCTGGAGGACAACCAGACCCTGCTGATCCAGTCCGGCAAGCCGGTCGGCGTGTTCGAGACCCACAAGGACGCCCCGCGCGTGCTGCTGGCCAACTCCAACCTGGTGCCGCACTGGGCCACCTGGGAGCACTTCAACGAGCTGGACCGCAAGGGCCTGGCCATGTACGGGCAGATGACCGCCGGCAGCTGGATCTACATCGGCAGCCAGGGCATCGTCCAGGGCACCTACGAAACCTTCGTCGAGGCCGGCCGCCAGCACTACAACGGCGACCTGACCGGCCGCTGGGTATTGACTGCCGGATTGGGCGGTATGGGCGGCGCCCAGCCGCTGGCCGCGAGCCTGGCCGGCGCCTGCTCGCTGAACATCGAGTGCCAGCAGTCGCGCATCGACTTCCGCCTGCGCACCCGCTACGTCGACGAGCAGGCCACCGATCTCGACGATGCCCTGGCGCGCATCGACCGCTACACCAGCGCCGGCAAGGCGGTGTCCATCGCCCTGTGCGGCAACGCCGCCGAGATCCTCCCCGAGCTGGTGCGCCGCGGCGTGCGCCCGGACCTGGTCACCGACCAGACCAGCGCCCACGACCCGCTGCACGGCTACCTGCCGCTGGGCATGAGCTGGGACGAGTACGTGGCGCGCGGCAAGGTCGAGCCGGAAGCGGTGGCCAAGGCCGCCAAGCGCTCGATGGCCGTGCACGTGCAGGCCATGCTCGACTTCCAGAAGATGGGCGTGCCGACCTTCGACTACGGCAACAACATCCGCCAGATGGCCCTGGAAGAGGGCGTCAAGAACGCCTTCGACTTCCCCGGCTTCGTCCCGGCCTACATCCGCCCGCTGTTCTGCCAGGGCATCGGCCCGTTCCGCTGGGTGGCGCTGTCCGGCGATCCGGAGGACATCTACAAGACCGACGCCAAGGTCAAGGAACTGATCCCGGACAACCCGCACCTGCACCGCTGGCTGGACATGGCCCGCGAGCGCATCAGCTTCCAGGGCCTGCCGGCACGCATCTGCTGGGTCGGCCTCAAGGACCGCGCGCGCCTCGCCCAGGCGTTCAACCAGATGGTCGCCAACGGCGAGCTGAAGGCGCCGATCGTCATCGGCCGCGACCACCTGGATTCCGGCTCGGTGGCCAGCCCCAACCGCGAGACCGAGGCCATGCTCGACGGCTCCGACGCCGTGTCCGACTGGCCGCTGCTCAACGCCCTGCTGAATACCGCGGGCGGCGCCACCTGGGTGTCGCTGCACCACGGCGGTGGCGTGGGCATGGGTTATTCGCAACACTCCGGGGTGGTGATCGTCGCCGACGGCAGCCCGGGCGCCCACGCCCGCCTCGGCCGCGTGCTGCGCAACGACCCGGGCACCGGGGTGATGCGCCACGCCGATGCCGGCTACCAGATCGCCATCGACTGCGCCCATGAGCAGGGTCTCGACCTGCCGATGATCAATCCGGTCAAGGGAGCCTGAGCCATGACCCACAACCTGCATCTCGTCCCCGGCCAGCTGACCCTGGCCCAGCTGCGCGCCGCCTACCAGCAGCCGCTGCGCGTCACCCTCGATAACAGCTGCCACGCCGCCATCGACGCCAGCGTGGCCTGCGTCGAGAGCATCATCGCCGAGGGCCGCACCGCCTACGGCATCAACACCGGCTTCGGCCTGCTGGCTTCGACCCGCATCGCCCCGGCCGACCTCGAGAAGCTGCAGCGCTCGCTGGTGCTGTCGCACGCCGCCGGCGTCGGCGAGCCGCTGGACGACGCCATGGTCCGCCTGATCATGCTGCTCAAGGTCAACAGCCTGGCCCGCGGCTTCTCCGGCATCCGCCGCAAGGTGATCGACGCGCTGGTCTCCCTGATCAACGCCGAGGTCTACCCGCACATCCCGCTGAAGGGCTCGGTGGGCGCCTCCGGCGACCTCGCCCCGCTGGCGCACATGTCGCTGGTGCTGCTCGGCGAGAGCCGCGCGCGCTACCAGGGCCAGTGGATCGACGGCCGCGAGGCACTGGCGGTGGCCGGCCTCGAGCCGCTGACCCTGGCCGCCAAGGAGGGCCTGGCCCTGCTCAACGGCACCCAGGCCTCCACCGCCTACGCCCTGCGTGGCCTGTTCGAGGGCGAGGACCTGTTCGCCGCCGCCACCGTCTGCGGCGGCCTCAGCGTCGAGGCCATGCTCGGCTCGCGCGCCCCGTTCGATGCGCGCATCCACGCCGCCCGCGGCCAGCGCGGGCAGATCGACGTGGCCAGCGCCTACCGCGACCTGCTCGGCGCCAGCAGCGAAGTGGCTCGCTCTCATGAAAAATGCGACAAGGTCCAGGACCCCTACTCGCTGCGCTGCCAGCCGCAGGTGATGGGCGCCTGCCTGACCCAGCTGCGCCAGGCCGCCGAGGTGCTGCAGATCGAGGCCAACGCGGTGTCGGACAACCCGCTGGTGTTCGCCGCCGAGGGCGACGTGATCTCCGGCGGCAACTTCCACGCCGAGCCGGTGGCCATGGCCGCCGACAACCTGGCGCTGGCCATCGCCGAGATCGGCTCGCTGTCCGAGCGGCGCATCTCGCTGATGATGGACATGCACATGTCGCAGCTGCCGCCATTCCTGGTCGCCAATGGTGGGGTGAATTCCGGCTTTATGATCGCCCAGGTCACCGCCGCGGCGCTGGCCAGCGACAACAAGGCCCTCGCCCACCCGCACAGCGTCGACAGCCTACCGACCTCGGCCAACCAGGAGGACCACGTGTCCATGGCGCCGAACGCCGGCAAGCGCCTGTGGAGCATGGCCGACAACGTGCGCGGCATCCTCGCCATCGAATGGCTGGGCGCCTGCCAGGGCCTCGACTTCCGCACCGGCCTGAAGACCTCGGCGAAGCTGGAACAGGCGCGCAGCCTGCTGCGCGACCGGGTGCCCTACTACCAGGAAGACCGCTTCTTCGCCCCGGACATCGAGGCGGCCAGCGCGCTGCTCGCCGCGCGCGGCCTCAACGCGCTGATGCCAGCCGGGTTGCTGCCCTCCCTGGGCTGACCGACGCCAACGTGCCCTGCCCGCGGCCCTGCGCCGCGGGTACGGGCCGCTGCGTCCTGCTTTTCCCCGACAACAACAACTAGCGAGTGGAAAACGACATGAATGCAATCGTTCTGGCCGTGCTGGTGATGGTCGTGCTGGCCATGCTGCGCGTCTCGGTGGTGTTCGCCCTGATCATCGCCGCGGTGGTCGGCGGCCTGGCCGCCGGCATGCCGATGGACAGGATCGTCGCCGCCTTCGGTGACGGCCTGGGTGGCGGCGCCCCGGTGGCGCTGGCCTACGCCGCCCTCGGCGCCTTCGCCGTGGCGCTGTCGCGCACCGGCATCGCCCAGCGCCTGTCGGCGCGCGTGGTCGCCCATCTGGGCCACGGCGAGCAGGCCAGCGGCAACCTGGTGCTGATCAAGTGGGGCATCCTCGCCGCGCTGATCGTCGCCGGCGCCCTGGCCGAGACGCTGATCCCGGTGCACATCGCCTTCATCCCGCTGCTGGTGCCGCCGCTGCTGTACGTGATGAACCGCATGCACCTCGACCGCCGCCTGGTGGCCTGCGCCATCACCTTCGCCATCACCACCCTGTACATGGCGGTGCCGGTGGGCTTCGGCGCGATCTTCCTCAACGACATCCTGATCGCCAACATCAACCAGGCCGGCGCCGCCCAGGGCTTCAGCGTCACCCGCGACATCGCCCCGCAGGCCATGCTGCTGCCGGCGCTGGGCATGGTCGCCGGCCTGGCCATCGCCGCCTTCAGCTACCGCCGCAAGCGCAGCTACCAGAGCGTCGCGGCCAGCGGCGAGCCGGTGGAACACGCCAGCGGCTCGCTGAGTCGCCGCCAGGTGGGGATGATCGGCCTGGCCCTGCTGCTGGCGCTGGTGGTGCAGCTGTGGACCGACTCGATGATCTTCGGCGGCCTGGTCGGCTTCGCGGTGATCTCGCTGAGCGGGGTGATCGCCTGGCGCGAGCAGGACGACGTGGTGGTCCAGGGCATGCGCCTGATGGCCCAGGTCGGCTTCATCATGATCGCCGCCGCCGGCTTCGCCGCGGTGATGAAGGCCACCGGCGGCATCCCGCAGATGGTCGAGGACTCGGTGCAGCTGATCGGCGACAACCGCGCCATGGCCGCGCTGGTCATGCTGCTGGTGGGGCTGTTCATCACCATGGGCATCGGCTCGTCGTTCTCCACCGTGCCGATCATCACCGCGATCTACGTGCCGCTGGCGCTGGGCTTCGGCTTCTCGCCGCTGGCCATCGTCGCGCTGGTCGGCACCGCCGCCGCGCTGGGCGATGCCGGATCGCCGGCCTCCGACTCCACCCTCGGCCCGACCGCCGGCCTCAACGCCGACGGCCAGCACGACCACATCTGGGACACCGTGGTGCCGACCTTCCTGCACTTCAACCTGCCGCTGCTGGCCTTCGGCTGGGTGGCGGCGATGGTGCTGTAAGGGAGGGCACGCTCGCCCGGGTCAACGCATGACCCTGTAGGGGCGAATTCATTCGCCGGCGCGACCCCGTCAGGCGAATGAATTCGCCCCTACGGCTTTCCGGCCCCCTGCGATTGCCCCGACGAGCCGGGTATCATCCCGCCAGCCGCGAACATGAAGGAATCAGCCGTGACCAGCACACCGCGCTACAAGCAGATCGAGGACTTCCTGCTCGAGCGGATCGACAGCGGCGCCTACCCGGCGCACCACCAGATACCCCCCGAGGAACAGCTGGCCCGCGACTTCGGCGTCAGCCGGATGACCGCCAACAAGGCGATCCGCGACCTGGTGCAGAAGGGCTACCTGGTACGCCAGGCCGGCCTCGGCACCTTCGTCACCGACCGCAAGGCCGAGTCCTCGCTGCAGGAAGTGCTCAACATCGCCGCCGAGGTGCGCGGCCGCGGCCACCGCTACTCCAACGACGTGCTGCGCTGCGAGGCCATCGCCGCCGACGACGAGGTGGCCCTGCGCCTGGGCGTGCGCCTGGGCAGCCAGGTATTCCACACCGTCCTCGTGCACCGCGAGGACGAACTGCCGATCCAGCTCGAGGAACGCTTCGTCAACCCGCGCTGGGTGCCCGATTACCTGACCACCGATTTCTCCCGGCACACCCCCAACGAGGTGCTGGTCGCCGCCTGCCCGATCTCCGACGTCGAGCACGTGGTCGAGGCGGTGCTGGTCGACCAGCCCACCGCCGACGCGCTGGGCATCGACACCACCGCGCCCTGCCTCTCGGTGATCCGCCGCACCTGGTCGGGGGAGAACCTGATCAGCTACGCGCGGCTGATCCATCCGGGGGACAGGTACAAGCTGCGGTCGTCGATGCGGGGGTTGGGGGGGTAGGGAGCGGCCTCACTTGCCACCTGTGGGAAAGCCCATATGGAACATGGGAAGTGCACTCATAG
Source organism: Pseudomonas sp. AN-1 (assembly GCF_034057115.1). Taxonomy (NCBI): domain Bacteria; kingdom Pseudomonadati; phylum Pseudomonadota; class Gammaproteobacteria; order Pseudomonadales; family Pseudomonadaceae; genus Pseudomonas; species Pseudomonas sp. AN-1. The sequence continues at coordinate 3,026,103 of NZ_CP139195.1, forward strand.
TTTTATCGGCTCCCCATAATGTCTCGGCTCCGAATGCAGGACCTCTACATCAACTACCGCCCTGACTCTTGAAAAAACCTCTCGCACCTTGGTACGCAATCCGCTATAAGCACCAACTTCCCCGGCATTGAAGCCTGTGAGATTGACACCATTGGCCTTGCCTATGTAGATGGCCCTCGCATTGTGGAACTCCTGAGAAATCACGATGCCTGAAGCCTGGCCAAAGACATGCCTGAATCTCACTACCGAGTCCAGGGTTCTGCCCCCGGCATAGTCACAGTAGATATCCGCTATCGGCACCCCCTGCTCCACCAGGCTCTGCCGCATATCCTCCGGCTCGTTGTAGTCATGATGCCGATTGTCTCCAGAAACCACGATCCTGGAGCATTTGCCTGCCGCATACACCTGCTTGGCCGCCTCGATCCTGAACTTGTAGAACAGGTTCTCGCCACCACTCTTCAGATATTTTGAAGTTCCAAGCACCAGGCACGCTTTTTCCGTGGGAAGCTCGTCCACAACATTGCCGGAAAAATCCTGATATCGGATCACCTTCAGATTCGCATAGGCGAAAAAAGCCACCAGCAGCGAAACAGAAACAAGCAATAATTTCTTGAATGACATTCCTGTCGAACCTCTTCCTGATGTATATAACGAAGCAAATAGGGTAACCAACGGCGCGATTTTTTCTACCGATCCCAGCGGCGGGCAATCGCTGCGCGAGTTACCCGCCCTGCCGGACCGGGCCGGCATCGCTCCCGGCGCCGGCAAGAACACCGGCGCCCTCCTCCAGCACCTTCCACAACCGCCTCACCGCCGGCTTGTGCAGCAGCGCGCAGCGGTACAGGCGGATCTCCAGCGGCACCTGCCACTGCTCGCCGCCGCACACCGCCAGCTCGCCGCGCGCCAGTTCGTGCTCCACCGACAGGCGCGGCACCCAGGCCACGCCGAGGCCCTGCAGGGCCATACTCTTCAGGCTGTCGGCCATCGCCGTCTCGTACACGGTGGTCGAGCGCAGGCCGCGCTGGCGCAGCAGCAGGTTGACCGAGCGGCCGAGGAAGGCGCCGGCGGTGTAGGCCAGCAGCGGCACGCTCTGCCCGCCGTCGAGGTCGAACAGCGGGCGGCCGGCCTCGTCCACCGCGCACACCGGCAGCATGGCGGTGGCGCCCAGGTGCAGCGAGGGGAACAGCTCGGGGTCGAGCTGCAGCGAGGCTTCCGGGTCGTAGTAGGCGAGGATCAGGTCGCAGGTGCCGTCGCGCAGGGCGTGCATCGCCTCGCCGACGTTGGTGGCGACCAGCCGGCTCTTGATCGTCAGGCCGGCGCGGCGCAGGCCGGCGATCCAGGTCGGGAAGAAGCCGAGGGTCAGCGAGTGGGCGGCGGCGAACTGCAGCATGTCGCCCTGCTCGCCCTCCAGGTCGTGCAGGTGGCGCACCGCCTCGCCGAGCTGGCCGACCACGTTGCGTGCGGTGACCAGGAACAGCTGGCCGGCCTCGGTCAGTTCCACCGGGGTGCGCGCGCGGTTGACCAGGGTCAGGCCGAGGGCCTCCTCCAGGGCGCGGATGCGCCGGCTGAACGCCGGCTGGGTGACGAAGCGCTTGAGCGCCGCCTGGGAGAAGCTGCGGGTGGCGGCCAGGGCGACGAAGTCTTCCAGCCACTTGGTTTCCAGGTTCATCGCGCCTCCGTCGGCCGCAGTCGGATCGCCGGCGTCAAGCCGCCGTTACAGCTTCATTATGCCGATTCGGCATGACCCAGCAAGCAACAGCATTGGCCGCCGCTCCGCCACAGCCCCTAACCTATGGGCGTCGCGGTGCTCACCGCCATCCTTCGGAACCTCACGCCATCATGTCCGCTGCTGCATCCTTCCGTATCGAAAAAGACCTGCTCGGCACCCTCGAAGTCCCCGCCGATGCCTACTACGGCATCCAGACCCTGCGCGCGGTGCAGAACTTCCGCCTGTCCGGGGTGCCGCTGGCGCACTACCCGAAGCTGGTGATCGCCCTGGCGATGGTCAAGCAGGCGGCGGCCGACGCCAACCACCAGCTGGGACACCTCGACGGCGACAAGCATGCAGCGATCAGCAAGGCCTGCGCGCAGCTGATCCGCGGCGAGCACCACGACCAGTTCGTGGTCGACGTGATCCAGGGCGGCGCCGGCACCTCGACCAACATGAACGCCAACGAGGTGATCGCCAACCTGGCGCTGGAGGTCATGGGCCGGCCGAAGGGCGACTACAAGGCGCTGCACCCGAACAACGACGTGAACATGGCGCAGTCGACCAACGACGCCTACCCGACCGCCATCCGCCTCGGCCTGCTGCTCGGCCACAACACCCTGCTGGCCAGCCTGGACAGCCTGATCCAGGCGTTCGCCGCCAAGGGCGAGGAGTTCGCCGGGATCATCAAGATGGGCCGCACCCAGCTGCAGGACGCCGTGCCGATGACCCTCGGCCAGGAGTTCCGCGGCTTCGCCACCACCCTCGGCGAGGACCTCGACCGCCTCAAGCGCCTGGTGCCGGAGATGCTCACCGAGGTCAACCTCGGCGGCACCGCCATCGGCACCGGCATCAACGCCGACCCGCGCTACCAGAAGCTGGCGGTCACCCGCCTCGCCGCGATCAGCGGCCAGCCGCTGGTGGCGGCCGCCGACCTGATCGAGGCCAGCTCGGACATGGGCGCCTTCGTGCTGCTGTCGGCCATGCTCAAGCGCACCGCGGTCAAGCTGTCGAAGATCTGCAACGACCTGCGCCTGCTGTCCAGCGGCCCGCGCACCGGCATCAACGAGATCAACCTGCCGCCGCGCCAGCCGGGCAGTTCGATCATGCCGGGCAAGGTCAACCCGGTGATCCCCGAGGCGGTCAACCAGGTCGCCTTCGAGGTGATCGGCAACGACCTGGCGGTGACCCTCGCCGCCGAGGCCGGCCAGCTGCAGCTCAACGTGATGGAGCCGCTGATCGCCTACAAGATGTTCGACTCGATGCGCCTGCTGCAGCGCGCCATGGACATGCTGCGCGAGCACTGCATCGTCGGCATCACCGCCAACGCCGCGCACTGCCAGCACCTGGTCGAGCACAGCATCGGCCTGGTCACCGCGCTCAACCCGTACATCGGCTACGAGAACGCCACGCGCATCGCCAAGCTGGCGCTGGACAGCGGCCGCGGCGTGCTGGAACTGGTACGCGAGGAAGGTCTGCTCGACGAGGAGATGCTGGCCGACATCCTGCGCCCGGAGAACATGATCGCCCCGCGCCTGGTGCCGCTGAAGGGCTGATCGCCATCCTGTTCCAGGCGCCGCCGGTGTCCTTTTTGTCGGCACAACAGAACGCGCCGGCGGCGCCTGACATCCTTGCGGCGCGCGATGCGCGCCACCCGACAACCGGCATGGAGAGGTCCCATCCCGGTGTCCTTGGGACGCTCATGGCTCGTCCCTTTTTTCTTCCCTCCACCCCCGGAGCCTTTCCGGGGGCTTTTTTTCCATCGCCCGTGCCGGCCGCGGCTCACTCGATCTCGAACAGGCCGTCGCGGATGTGCGCACCGGACAGGCGCTCGCGGATGTTGGCGTCGATGCGCGGGTCGTCCGGGCTGTACAGCATCACCTGGCGGTAGGCGGCGACGCGGTTGATCTCGCTGCCGAGGTAGTCCCACACCACCCGGGTGCAGGCCGGGGTGCGGCGGTCGCCGCTGGAGACGCCGGTCTTCAGGCCGTTGAGGCGGCTGATGCGGCTCTTGAAGCTGGGGATGAGGATGGTCTGGCTCATCTCGTTGCCGGTCAGCGACTCGTAGTCGATGAGGAACAGGCGGTCCTGCAGGTAGAAGGCGGCGCCCAGGTAGCGACAGCGCACCCAGTCCTCGGCGCTGCCGCCGGCGGCCCGCTCCTGGCGTTCCTGGCGCTCGAACAGGAAGTTGCCGCGCTCCTCGCGCAGGTGCACCAGCGACAGCAGGATCTGCCCGGGGACCGACATGCAGTTGGCGTATTCGAAGTAGTAACCGCAGTAGCGCGCCAGGCTGGTGGCGTGCTCGCGCAACGGCTGCAGCAGCTCGAGCAGGGGATCCTGCACGGACTGCGCAGGGCCGTCGGTACGCGCGCCGATCAGGCGGGCGAACTGGTCGGCCGGCAGGCCCAGCTCGTATTCCTCGACACCGAAGAAGTCGCAGATGCGCTTGAGGTTGTAGGGGGTCGGGCGGCTCTGCCCGCCGAGGTACTTGTTGAACTGGGCGCGGTTGAGGCCCAGCTTGCGGCAGACCTCGGCGATGGAACGGTAGTGGCTGCAGAGCAGCTTGAGGTTGTGGCCGAGGTGTTCGGACATGGCGCTGCTCCCATGGTGCGACTGACGCGAATATAGCATCAGGTCGCGCCAACTCGCCGCTACCCGCGAAATTGTCTGACCAGCGGAGTTGGCCAACCATAGCCCCTTCGCGGCGGGCAACAGCAACACCCGGCAACACTCTGACTAGAACAACAAGAGAGGCACCCCCACATGCTCGATCTCCTCAACGACCTGCTCTGGAGCAAGGTCCTCATCGTCACCCTGGTCGGTCTCGGCCTGTTCTTCACCCTGCGCTCGTCGGTGGTGCAGCTGCGCTACTTCGGCGACATGTTCAAGATCTTCGCCAGCGCCACCAAGCGCAAGGAAGGCCAGCTCAGCTCGTTCCAGGCGCTGATGCTGTCGGTCGCCGGCCGCGTCGGCGCCGGCAACATCGCCGGCGTGGCGGTGGCCATCATGCTCGGCGGCCCGGGCGCGGTGTTCTGGATGTGGGTAGTGGCGCTGCTCGGCATGGCCACCAGCTACTTCGAGTGCTCGCTGGCCCAGCTGTACAAGCGCCGCAACGCCGACGGCACCTACCGCGGCGGCCCGGCCTACTACATCCTCCACGGCCTCGGCCAGCGCTGGATGGCGGTGCTGTTCTCGGTGCTGCTGCTGGTGACCTTCGGCTTCGGCTTCAACGCCCTGCAGTCCTTCACCGTCGCCAGCTCGCTGCAGGACGCCTTCGGCGTGCCGACCATCGCCAGCGGCGTGGTGCTCGCCGCGATCATGGCGCTGATCGTCTTCGGCGGCATCAAGCGCATCGCCAGCATGGCCGACGTGCTGGTGCCGATCATGGCGGTGTCCTACATCGGCATGGCGCTGTTCGTGGTCGGCAGCAACATCAGCGAAGTGCCGGCCACCCTGGCGCTGATCGTCAAGAGCGCCTTCGGCCTCGAGGAAGCCTTCGCCGGCAGCGTCGGCGCGGCGATCCTGATGGGC